>CAYLNK010000011.1:0-44846 GCA_964384675.1 uncultured Holophagales bacterium
AGTCGCGATGGGTGAGCCCCGGCGCGCGCCTTCTCCTCGCGCGCGGGGAGACGCTCGGGGACGGTCTCTGGCGGCTCGAGCTGCCCCGGCACGCGCTGGTGCGCCTCGTGCGCGGGGCGATCGAGGGGCGCCGCCCCCCCGTCCTCGTCACCGCGCCGCGCGACTACGTCGAAGGCGTGATCCGGGGCGAGCTCGCCTCGGCGTCACCCGCCCGCGCGGTCGAGCTGGGAAGCGCGGTGCTGCGCTTCCTCGCCCGTGGGAAGCGGCACGGATCCGAGGACGTCTGCGACCTGACGCACTGCGCCCGTTTCGTGGGTCTCGGACCGCCCGTCGAATGGCTCACGCCGACGTCCGCGCGGGTCCTCGGCCCCCCCGTCCCGCCGGTGCCGTACCTGGACGACGCGGCGTGGGCGCAGGTGAAGGAGCTCGCCGCAGGGCCCGGCCCCTCGCTCTGGACCGGGGCCTGCGGCGGCGCGCCCCTTTCGGAGCGGGCCGTCTGGGGGCACGGCTCGGCCGAGACCTTCGCGTGTCCGCGCCACCCGTCCGGCTCCGGCGCGGTCTTCTCTCGCCGGCTTCCGGCCGCGGCCCTCGAGACGGCGTTCGGGTCGGGGGTTCTGACCCTGGAGGCCGTCGAGAGCGAGGGCGTGAGGCGAACCCGCGTGACGCTGGCGGATGGCCGTCAGCTCCGTCTCCTGTACGACGAGCTCCACGCGCGGCTCGCCCCGTCGCTCGGCTGGGACGCGCTCCCCGCGCCGCCCGACCGGTTCCTCCGCACCGCCGACGGGTTCGAGGTCCAGGGCGTGGGGGCGGGGCACCGCGTCGGCGTCTGCCTCGCCGACTAGCCGCTCAGCGGGGCTCCTTGTCGTCCACGCCCTGGGGGCCCTTCGGCTCGTCCTTCTCCTTCCCCTTCCACGGCACGCCGAGCCAGCCCTGGTAGAGGGCCCGGGCCGTGTCGGAGGCGGACTCGACGGGCTTCAGCTCGTACGTGAAAGCGCGCCGCGTGCCGAGCGTCAAGGGGATCTCGAGGAGCCGCGAACGCCGGAACAGAGTGACCGCGACACGAGATCCCGGGCCGAGATCTCGCGCGATCCGCTTGAGCTGGTCGTCGTCGACCTTGAACCCGTCCACCGCGACCAGCTCGTCGCCCGCGTTGATCCCGGCCTCGTGCGCGGCGCGCCCGCGATACACCTCGGTCACCGTGATACGCCCCGACTCGTTCTTCGTCTTCCAGCCGAGGTCCCCCTTCGACGGGACCGGCTTCGGCGCGCTCCCGTTGCCGTTCGTCTTCCCCTCCGGCTCGTCAGCGTCCTCGTCCTTCTCGGCCTTCTCGGAGAGCGCCAGGCCGAACGCGGCGGAGAGGGCCTCGAGGTGCGGGCTCTCCACCCCTCTGACGTACCGGTCGAAGAACGCCTTCGCCTCTCCCGGGACCAACCCGTCGACGGCGCGCTCCCAGGCGCCATCCGGGTAGCTGGCGCCTTTCGAGCCGAAGTCGCGCCAGAGCGCACGCAATACGTCGTCGAGCGAGGCCCGTCCGTTCGTCCTCGAGCGGATCGTCAGGTCCAGGGCGAGACCGATCAGCGACCCGCGCCGGTAGTAGCTCTCGGAGACGTTCGGCGAGTTCTCGTCCGGCCTGTAGAAGCGGATCCAGGCGTCGAACGACGCCTGCTCGGCGCTCTGCATGCCGGTCCCCGGGTTGTCGCGATGCGCCTTCAGCTCCTTCGTCCACTCCTCCATCTGCTGCTTCGGCGTCACGAGCCCGGCCCGGACGAGGAGGAGCCCCTCGTAGTACGAGGTCACGCCCTCCATCGCCCAGAGGTCCCTGGTGTAGACCTCTTTCGTGTAGTCGAACGGCCCGAGCGGCGCGGGGTGGATCCGCTTCACGTTCCAGGCGTGGAAGAGCTCGTGGGAGAAGAGAGAGAGGACGCCGCGGTACGACTTCTCCGGCTTGAAGCGCCACGGGGCGATCCCGTCGACCTGGGTCGCGCGGTGCTCGAGCCCGCCCCCGCCACCCGCCGAGAGGTGAACGATGAAGAGGTATCGCTCGTACGGCAGCTCTCCGCCGAATACCTGGGACGCCGCCTCGACGATCCCCGCGAGGTCCTGGACGAGGCGCGCGGGGTCTTCGTTCCCCTGACCCCAGAGGGCGATCGTGTGCGGCTTGCCGCGCACCGTGAAGTCGAAGGTGCGGTGCGTCCCGCACTCGAACGGCGAGTCGACGAGCTCGTCGTAGTCGCGGGCCTCGAACGCGCCGTCCCGCTCGGGCAGGGCGATCGACGTCCGCCAGCCCCCGGGCAGCTCGAACCGAAGCCGCTGCGGGCTCTCCTTGCGGCCCTCGACGTAGAGGAAGAGCCCGGCCCCGTTGCCGTGAGCGTGTGAGGCGTCGACGTGTGAGGTGCGCACGCTCAGCTCGTTGGCGTAGACCCGGTACCTCACGTCGAGAGCCCCCGCGGTGGCCGGGACGCTCACCCGCCAGCGCCCCTTCTCGACCTTCTCGACCGGCAGGCGGTCCCCCCGGGCGTCGAGCACCTCGAGCCCCTCAACGTTCCGGGCGAAGTCACGGATCGCGTACGAGCCCGGCGTCCAGGACGGCAGCACGAGGTCGAGAAAGCGGCCCTTGTCCGCGACCGCGGGGACCTGCATCCGGATCTGGAAGAGATGCGTCTCGGGCTTCGGAGCCGAGACGGTGAAGGCGATCGGCGGGTTCGCCGCGTCGGCGACGGACATCGGTCCTCCGGTGAGCACGGCCATCAGCATGGCGATCGGGATGAGACGGATTCGCACGGTGGAAGGAGGATAGCGGAGAGCCCGACCTCACTCCGACAGGAAGGCCTCCACGCGTCTCACGAACGCGATCGGCCGTTCCGTCGGCGGGACGTGCCCGCAGCGCGGGAGGATCTCGAGCCGGCCGTTCGGTAGGGCCTCGGCCATGCGGCGCCCCGTCGCCACGGGAAAGACCAGGTCCCGGTCCCCCCACAGCACGAGCGTCGGCTGGTGGATACGCGAGAGACGCTTCACCGGCACGGCATCCGTGCCGGCCGCGATCGCGGCGAGGAGCTTCAGCAGCTGGGGCCGGTTCCGGCGCCGCCCCTTGTAGACGGCGGCCCCGAGCGCGACGAGCGCGTTGTTCAGGAGGGGCGAACGGACGGCGGTGGACAGCAGCCGGCGCGACTCGGCGTAGGTGCGCGGCGCGAACGGCAGCGAGATCGCGTTCACCGAGAGCGCCTCCGCGGGCGGGAGGCCCGCAGCGTCCACCAGGATCAGCCGCCTCACGAGCCTCGGGAAGAGGAGAGCCATCTGGAGGGCCACGGCCCCCCCGAGCGAGTGGCCGAGAAGGTCGACCGGCCCTTCGAACGACGGGAGACCGTCGAGCGCCCCGGCGGCGGTCTCGCCCAGCAGTCGCAGCCGATAGTCGACGCCGTGCCCGGAGGGCTTGTCGGAGCGGCCGTGCCCGAGAAGGTCGATCGCCACGACGCGCCGCCTGCGCGCCAGGAAGGGAAGCGTCAGGAGCCACTCGGCGCTGTCGGCGCCGACGCCGTGGAGGAGCACGAGGGGAGGACCGCCCGACGGCGTCTGAAACGGTCCCGCGTCCTGACACGCGATCCGGAGCCCCGAGGGGAGAAGGACCCGACGGATCGGCACGTCGGGGATTATCGCCGACGACGAACGACGCCGCGGCGGTCCGGAAACCACGAGCGTCCGGACCGGAACGACGAGCCAGCCGAAAGGTGGGGGCCGGGCCGACGGGAAGAAACAAACCAGCCGAAAGGTGGGGGCACGGGGGAGGACCGGGCGGCGGTCCCTCCCGGAAAACAAACCAGCCGAAAGGTGGGAGCACGGGAGAGGACCTGTTGGCTCTCGAGATATTCCGTGACCGCCTACGGCGGATTGGAGTGAGACAACCCGGAGCCAGAGCCACCCGTCCGCCGTCGCCACAGCTCCGGCCCGCACCTGGCCTCGGGTGGGTGAAGGCCGCCAAGGGCGTCCCGCGCAGCGGGATCGGAGCGCAGCGGAGAGCCTTCACGCGCCCGGGGGCGGGGCGGGTGCGACCATCGGGTGGCGACGCGGCGCCTGGGAATCTACATGGCGGTGCAATTCGAAAAACGGTCACGGGATAACGCAAGAGCCAACAGGACCGGGCGGCGGTCCTCCCGGAAACAAACCAGCCGAAAGGTGGGGGCACGGGGGAGGACCGGGCGGCGGTCCTCCCCCGCTTCAAAACCGCCTCATGAGTCCGACCACGACTCCCTGCACGTCCACCTCGTCCTCGCGGGCGTAGATCGGCGACATCCTCTCGTTGGCGGGCTGTAGGCGAATCCGCCCGTCGGCCTCCCGGTAGAACCGCTTGAGCGTGGCCTCGCCGTTCACGAGCGCGGCCACCATCTCTCCGTTCGTCGCGGTCTCCTGCCGGTGGATGACCACGAAGTCGCCGTCGTGGATCCCGTCGTCGATCATCGAGGTCCCGTTCACCCGCAGCACGTAGTTCTGACCGCGACGGGTCAGGACCTCCGGCACGGCCACCGTCTCGTCTCCGGGCAGCGTCTCGATCGGCTGGCCGGCCGCGATCCTGCCCAGGAGGGGGATCTCGAGCGACGGGGCCGTTCGGTCCTGCGCCTGGGCCGCCACGAGCGACCGCCGTTGGTTCCAGTCGCGGACGAGAACCCCCTTCTCGAGGAGGAGTCTGATGTGCTTCTGGAGCGTGCCGAATGAGGAGTAGCCGAAGTGCTCGCAGATCTCCCTCTGCGTCGGCGAGATCTGTCGACGGTTCCGGTACTCACGGATGAAGTCGACGATTTCCTTCTGGCGTTCGGTGAGATTGACGTTGTTCATTCTATTGTTTGGCTGAATGCCAAAATCTCCGAATTTTGTATGGCATACCGGACGCTCCCCACCACACGAAACAATGGGCGCAAATCAGCCGCAAGTCAAGCGTGACCAAGGAATCCTTATGAAATAAGGAGAATGGCAAGAAAGTCCGAATAAAATTAGACACCCATCGACCGTACAATACCGGCGCGGCATCGCCGTAGTTCGTCCGCTCACGAGGGGTCGCCATTCCGAAACCGGAGAGATCGCTCGCCTCGATGCCCACGCGCTGGAACGACCCGTTCGAAGCCGAGCTCGGGCGCCTTCCCGAGAAGCTGAGACGGTTCTTCCTGTCCCGCGGCGTTCGCACCGAGGACGAGGCCCGTGACATGGCGCAGGAGACTCTCCTGCGCGTGCTCCAGCGCGCCAGCCGGGGAGAGCTCCTGGAATCGCCCGAGGCATACGCCCTCGGCGTCGCCAAGAACGTCTTCTTCGAGTATTGCCGGCGTGTCGTGAAGTCCCAGGTGCACGATGGACTGTCCGGCGTCCTCGACCTCGCGAGCAGCGAGAACCCGCTTACCGACGCCCTCGTGAACAGCAGCCGGCTCCGGTTCCGCAAGGCCCTGGACCTGCTCCCTGCCAAGATGAGGGACCTCCTGGTCAAGCGCTTCGTGGAGGAAGTGCCGTCGCGGGCCATCGCACGTGAGGAAGGGATCACCACGGACGCCGTCGACATGCGCGTCTACCGGGCCAAGCGGGAGCTGAAGAAGAAGATGGAGACCCTCAAGCCGGGCTCCTCGAAGATCCCGCCCCGGGGAGACCGCCCCGGGCGCTGACCCGATGCCGGCGGCTCCGAGCCCGGATCAGATCCGCGACTACCTGCTCCGGCAGATGCCGGAGGCGACGCGGGCGAGTTTCGAGCAGGCGTATTTCGCCGACGACACGCTCCTCGACCAGGTAGAGGCCGAGGAGGATCGCCTGGTCAGCGACTACGTCCTGGGCCGGCTCAGCCAGTCGGACCGTCAGCGGTTCGAAGGCTCGCTCCTCGACTCGCCGTATTACCGCCAGAGGGTCGAGACCACCAGCCGGCTCAGGATGCGAGTCGCGTCGTCCTGGAGCCAGAAGATCCGCACGGGAGCAGACGCCCGGCTCTTTCCTGAGAAGACAGGCACGTTCGTCGTCTTCTCGCTGATGGCGACGCTCCTCGTCGCCTCCCTGCTCTCCGCCCTGCGTCTGCGGTCCCAGCTGCACGAGGCGCTGGCTCGCCCCAACTCCGTGGCGCCGCGCCCGGAGCCGGCCGCGCCCGTCGCCCTGCTGCTCGACGCTCCCGCGGTCTCGGGTCCCGAGGTTCGCTCGGTCCGCCGCCCTGCCGGCGCCTCTCTTGTCCTGATCGTCCCCGGAGTCGACGGCCGGTACAGCGCGTCTCTTCACGGCACCGACGGACGTTCGATCTGGGAGAGCGGCCCGCGCGAGGCGGATCCCTCCGGGCGTGCCGAGACGATCGTCCTCCCCCCCGGTCAGCCCCGAGCGGGGTGGGTCACCCTCCGCCTGATCTCCGGAGCCGCGGGCGAAACGGTTCGATCGGTCCTGCTCGACGTCTCGGAGCGTTAGGCGCGGGCCTCTCGCCACACTGCTCTCCGGACCGCGCTCCCCCCGCGATCCACGAAGCACCGGGCCGCCGCCGGGGTCCTCCTCCTCCGGCGGCGGCCCTTCTCACAGAGAGGCCCCCCGCGATTGCCCCGGCCAAGGGGGGCGCGGGGGTACCGGCCCAGGAGGTCCCCCGATCAACTCGCGATTGCCCCGGCCAAGGGGGGCGCGGGGGGACCGGCCCAGGAGGTCCCCCGATCAACTCGCGATTGCCCCGGCCAAGGGGGGCGCGGGGGGACCGGCCCCGGAGGTCCCCCCGACTACCTGTTACGCCAGACCGGGTTCCGTTTCTGGAGGAAGGCGCTCACCCCCTCCTGGGCATCTTCGGTCCGCATCAGGTCGCCCAGATACGCCCGCTCCACTGCCGACAACGCGGACAGGACGTCCCCGGTGGCGCCCAGCAGCAGCGCGCGCTTGGCGTGCCGGAGGGCCGCGGCCGAGAGCGGCTCCAGCCGCTCCCTCATGGTCTCGAGCGCGTTGATCAGATCGCCCGGGTTGACCAGCGCGTTGATCAGCCCTTTCCTCTCGGCCGCCTCGGCCGACATGGCCGCGCCGCACAGGATCAGGTCCGCGGCCTTGGTACGTCCGACTCGGCGCTCCAGGAGCACCGAGGCCACGGGCGGAAAGACCCCCAGGCGGATCTCCGGGAAGCCGAAGGCGGCCGTCGTCTCGGCGAAGATGAAGTCGCACGCCAGCGCCAGCTCGGCGCCTCCGCCCAGCGCGCGCCCCTGTACGAGGGCCGCGGTCGGGACCTCGACCGTCAGGAGCAGCCGGACGAGCGAGTGGAACGCCCGGAGGAGGACGTCGATCCTCCCGGCCTGGTGCTCGACGATATCCGTCCCTGACGAGAAGTCCGGTCCCTGCCCGGCCAGGGCGATCAGCTTCGTCTCGCGCCGGCGTGCCGCCTCGCGAATCCGCTCGTCGAGCGCCTGGATCCGCACGAGGTCGAGGGCGTTGACCGGCGGACGACTGAACGAGACGGTTGCGATGGAGCCGTCGACCGTGAGCGAGACACCGCCGTCTTCCTTCACGTCCGCTCCTCTCCGGCCCGCAGGAAACCCTCCAGGAAGAGCCGCGCGAACACCTCGGCGATCTCCGAAGGTCCGGCGCCTCCGCCCTCACGGTACCAGCGGGCCACCCAGTTGATCGAACCGAACACGGCGAACGCCGTGAGCTTCACGTCGACGTCCCGGAAGATCCCGGCCCGCACGCCCTCCGCGATCGTCTCCCGCAGACCGCGCTCGTAGCGGTCCCGGAGCGCAACGACCTCGGCCCTCCGCACGGCATCGAGCGCGTCGACCTCCAGAGCCAGGGCGCTGCCGTGGAACCCGTCGACCATGATCCGCACGTGCTCGACGACGAGCCTCCGAAGCGCCGCGTCCGGCGCGAGGCGCTCGCGCCGCACACGATCCAGCGATGCGTTCACGGCCTCGAGCGCGGTCAGATGACAGAGCGCGAGGATCTCCTCCTTGTCACGAAAGTAGTAGTAGAGGCTGCCGCGGGTGAGCGAGAGGTCCTCGGCGATGTCGTCCATCGAGGTGCCGTAGAAGCCGCGTCTCGCGAAGCTCTGCACCGCGCTCTCCAGGATCGTCCGGCGCTTCCGGAGCCTCTTCCCTTCCACGTGAGGGGATCCGGTGCGGCCGCCGCGACGGACCGGCGGCGCGGGCGCCACGGGCACGACCTCGCTCACGGCGGCGCCCCCCCGCTCACGCGGGTCGCCTCGAGGCCCTCGCCCCACGCCGCCCGCGTGACGCGCCACGATCCGGGTTCCGCCATGAGCCATCGATGATAGTAGGGCGGAGCGGCCTCGGTGCGGACCCGGAAAACGAAAAACCCGCCCGGAGGGCGGGAGAATGCGGAGGAAAGATGGTCGGGGCGAGAGGATTCGAACCTCCGACCCCACGGTCCCGAACCGTGTGCGCTACCAGGCTGCGCTACGCCCCGACCCTGGCGTGGGACGCGGAAGATAGCATCCCGTCCGGCGATCTCAAAGCGGATTCCGCGGTCCCTGGGCCGGGGCCTCCTCGGCCGCCGAGGCTCGTCCGTAGCCTCGGGGGTCCGCGACGCCCAGGAGCGTTCCATCCGGCTCGAGGGAGATCGCGTGGACGAGACCGATCGCCGGCCGCTCCTCGAGCTGGTGCCCCAGCTTCTCCAGCGCCGAACGGACCTCGGGAGCGAACGCCTCCCTCTCCACGAAGATCCGGTCGGGGAGGTGCTGGTGGTGGAAACGCGGCGCGGCCACCGCCTCCGCGAGCGGACGTCCCCGGGGACCCGCCGCCAGGAAGACCTGGAGCACCGTGGTCGGGATGGTCGAACCACCGGGTGACCCGAGGACGAAGCGGAGCCGTCCGCTCTCGAGCACGAGCGTCGGCGTCATCGACGAGACGGGTCTCGCGCCGGCGCGCACGGCGTTCGACTCTCCCTGGATCAACCCGTACAGGTTCGGCCGGCCGGGCGCGATCGCGAAGTCGTCCATCTCGTTGTTGAGGAGGAATCCGAGGCGATCCACGACCATCCCGTTTCCGAAAGAGCCGTTCAGGGTGTAGGTCAGCGACACCGCAGCCCCGTCGCTGGTCGCGACGGACAGGTGTGTCGTCTCCTCCCTCTCGGTCGCGCGCGGACCACCGCCCAGGATCCCGGCCGAGAGAGTCGCGCGTCCCGGGTCGATCGACGCGCCGAGCGCGGCGAGCCGCGCGGGAAGCAGGAGGCGAGCCAGCGGGATGCCGACGCAGTCCGGATCGCCCATGACGGCGTTGCGGTCCGCGTAGGCGCGGCGCTCCGCTTCCGCGAGCATGTGAATCGCGCGCGCCGGACCCGGCTCCCCGTCGGCCGCCGAGCGGAGCTGGGCCAGGACGGAGGCCAGGACGAAACCTCCCGCGGACGGAGGGGGAATGGTGACGAGGCGCCACCGCCCGTGGTCGATGACGAAGGGAGGCCGCCAGACCGGTCTGTAGCCAGCCATATCCTCGGCCAGCAGGACGCCGCCGTCCGCGCGGACCGCCGCGGCGATCCGCTCCGCCACAGGGCCCAGATGGAACGCATCGGCACCGCCCCGCGCGATCGCGGCGAGTGTCGCGGCCAGATGGGGTTGGCGAAACGTCTGCCCGGCGACCAGCGGACGACCGTCCGGGAAGAAGAGCTTGCGGGTAGCCTCCGTGCGGATCAACAGCTCTTTCTCGGCGGCCAGGTCGGCGACGAGCTTCGGCGGGACGACGAAGCCCTTCGTGGCGATCTCGATGGCCGGTGCCAGGAGCGACTCCCAGGCGACCTTCCCGAACCGGCGATGGACCTCCTGGAGGCCCCGCACGGTGCCAGGGGTCCCGACCGCGAGCCCCGACGCCAGGGAGGCGCCGGCACGGATGGAGCCGTCGCGCCGCTGGAAGGAGGCCGGGGACACGCCCGACGGCGCGGTCTCGCGAAAGTCGAGGGCGTGCTCCTCTCCGGACGCGGTCCGGAGCACGAGAAACCCGCCGCCGGCCAGGTTCCCGGCCTGCGGGTAGACGACGGCGAGCGCGAAGGCGGTCGCGACCGCGGCATCGACGGCGTTGCCACCCATACGGAGGATCCGGGCCCCCGCCTCCGACGCCTCCGGCGCCGCCGACGCGACGACGCCGATTCGCGAGCGGGCGGGCGGCTGGCCGAGGACCGGCTCGGCCAGGGCGAGCGCGAGGAGAGCCGCGAATCCGATCTGGAGCCATCCCGGCCGGCCTCGCCGCCCGGGCCCGAGAACACGGGCCCGGGTGCTCACGGACCTCACCTCAGCGACACGGAGAGCTTTCCGGCCGAGTCGAGGTCGAGCCGCAAGGTCCGGTTCTCGCCTCCCGGAAGCGTCAGTGTCACCGGCACGTACTGGTTCACCGAGCGATCCGACGCGATGACCCAGACCTTCATCTGCTGGGACCCGGACGGCACCATCACCGAGCCCTCGATCGGGCCGCCCCTGCTGTTCTTCCCGAGGTCGAAGTCCTTCCTGAAGACGATCTTCTCGGAGGTGCCCACCATCACCAGGCCCTTGGCGACCGGGCTCTGGAACGAGATGCGGAGCGTGGTGGAGGCAGGCGTCGGCGTCGGCGGGGCCGAGGGCTCGGTCGGCTTGGCCGCCACGACAGGGACCTGCGTCGGACGAGCCGCGACGGGAGTCGGCCTCTTCTTCCTCTCCGCCTCCAGGAGCCGCTTCTGCTCCGACTCGGCCTTCTTGGAGAGGCGTTCCGCCGCGGCCGCCTTGAGCGTCTTGGCCTCCTCGTTGGCCGGGTCGAGCCCGAGCGCCAGATCGGCCGAGCTGATGATCCGCGCGTCGTCCGGCGGCTCGGTCAGGGCGCCCTCGCGTGCCGCCTGGAGGTACCCGTCCAGCTCCTTGAGCTTGGCGTCCTGGGCCGCCTTGTCGACCACCGCTTGCTCTGCCTTCTGTACCGCCTCGCGATACGCCGGCGAGTCGGGCGCGCGCCGGATCAGCTCACGGAAGCTCTTCAGCGCCTCCTCCGGCTGACCGGCGGCCAGCTGGCGGTTGCCGTCGTCGAGGAGCTTCCGGCGCTCCTCCATCTCCCGCATGTTCGCTTCCTGGGCCGGGTCGGGCTTGTCCTGGACGGCGGACTTCTTCCCCACCAGGATTCCGACCACGATGGCCGCGAGGAGCACCACCCCGCCGAGGACCATGAAGAAGTACTTCGGGTTCACCTCGCGCAGGAGGCTCCGGCTCCCCGTCCTGGGCGGAGCGGCGCCAGGCGCGCTCTGCGGAGCCGTCTGTACCGGCGGGGGTGCCATCTCGGCCGACGACACCGTACGCGATGGCTTCGGGAACGGGGCGGGAGACGGAGTCCGGGGCCGCGACGCGGGGGGGGGCGGGGCGCTCGGAGCGGCCAGTACGCCCGAACCGCTCTTGGGCCCTCCCGCGCGAGCGAGCTCCGCCGCGTTCATCAGGATCTCGGTCGGACGGCTCTCCACCTCGACAGAGGCGGCCTGCCTCGCGGGGGGCGGAGGGAACGTCGGCCGGGAAGACGGCGGCGTCTCGGGGCCTCGTGGGGGGGACGGGACGCCGGGAGGAGTCGCCTGCGGGCGGGGCGACACCGAGGTCGCCGCGACGGCCGCCCCGGGCGCTCCCATCATCGCGAGCCGCGCGGCATCGAAGATGATCTCCGTCGGCCGCCCCTCTCCTCCCGTGGGCGGGTCGTACGTGGGAGAGGCCACCACGGGACGCGGCGGCACCGGTGCGGGTGTCGGGGGCGGGGACGGCTTGGGCGCCTCCGCGGGCTCCTCGATCGCGAAGTCGATCAGGTCGGCAGGGCGGAGGCGCTCGGTGAGCTCCCGACCCGAGTCGAGCGAGACGGAGACCGGTCGGGCCGGCGGCTTGGCGAACGCCTGCGAGGGAGGAGCGATGGCGTCGATGCGGCGCTGCTCACGCTCGAAGGTCTCGACGCCGACCTCGGCGCCGGGCACCGAAGCATCCACGTCGTCCTTCCGGGGAACCACGCGGGCTGCCGGCTTGACGCTCTCGTCGAGCTTCCAGCCCGGGTCCGTCGAATCGACAACCGGAGGTGGCGCCGCCGGCGACGGGGCGCCGGCCCCGACCGTGCCCGGCGGCCGGTCTCCGAAGAGCGGTTCGATTCCCGCCGCCTGCCGTCCGGCCCCTTTCAGGTCGAGGAAAACCGTGGCCACTTCCTCGGCACGGGGAGCCGGGGCCTGGCGGGGTGGCGTCGCGGGGAACGTCGGGGGGGGCGAGTCGACGGCCGAAACGGGCCCGAGTCGCTCGGCCTCGGCCACCATCTTGCCCAGGTCCGCCAGCATCTCGCGCTCTTCCTGCCGCGCCTTGAACTCGTAGAGCGCGAGCGCGAAGTCGTTGCCGCGCTGGTAGCGCGAGGCTGGGTCCTTCGCGAGGGCCTTCGTCAGGATCGCGTTGAACTCGGACGGCACGCCGGCGTCGTAGCTCTCCGGGGGCGTGAACGTCTCGTGCACGATCTTGTACGAGATCGAGGTCAGGTTGTCTCCGCTGAACGGCTTCTTCCGGGTCAGCAGCTCGTACAGGACGACGGCCAGGGAGAAGAGGTCGCTCCGGCCGTCGACGGCCTCACCCGTCACCTGCTCGGGTGACATGTAGTTCGGCGTGCCCAGGAACTGTCCCGTGGAGGTGAGGTTCGACTTCTCGATCTTCGCGATGCCGAAGTCGGTGATCTTCACCGCCCCTTCGCTCGTGATGATGATGTTGGCCGGTTTCACGTCCCGGTGGACGATTCCGCGGCGGTGGGCGTAGTCGAGCGCCTCCGCGACCTGTCCGATGATCTCGGCGATCCGCTCGTACGGGAAGACCGTCTTTTCCTGGAGGAGCTGCTTGACGTTCTTCCCCTCGACGTACTCCATGGCGATGAACGAGACGTGCGTCTCCGGGTCCTCGCCCACGTCGTGGATCGTGACGATGTTGGGGTGCGACAGGATACCGGCCGCCTGGGCCTCGCGAAGGAACCGCTCCCCGAACTCGCGCTGCTCGGCGTCGTCCTCGGCGGTGGCCCGGATCGTCTTCAGCGCGACGAGACGTCCGATGACGGGGTCGCGTCCCAGGTACACGATCCCCATCGCCCCCTTGCCGAGCTCACGGACGACCTCATAGCGACCGAATCTCTTCGGGAGCGTCGAGAAGGATCCCGGCTCGGGCGGCAGATGGCCTCCATTCCCCGTTGACGGACGACTCCGGCCGGGCGGACCCCGGCGCCGAAAAATTTTAGGACCCCGTGGAAGGGGGTGTCAACGAGCGCGACGCGGGTATGATCGCCCAGATGCGCCCCCGAAAGGTCGCTTGTTTTGGGTTTTTCGCCGCGCTTTCCGCTTTCGCGGAGCCGGGGGGCGCTCCCGCCCCGCGCGACGCCTCCGCGGCCGAAGTCCTGGTGCTGCCCGGCGCCGCCAACACCATCGGAACGCGGGGGACGCGCTGGCGTAGCGATCTCACCCTGCGCAACCCCGGCGGTGACCCCGTCGAGGTCCGCGTCTTCTTCCTGAAGGCCGGTACCACGAACGAGCTCGCCGGCGTGCCGCACCGGGATTTCTTCCTGGTCGCCGGTGAGACGAAGGAGATCCGCAACGTCCTCGCGACGGAGCTCGGCGTCTCCGGGAACGGCGCCCTCCTCGTCTCGTCCTCGCGGAGCCTTTTCCCGAACAACGCTCCGGGCGCGACGGTCGCGGCCGCGATGCGCACCGCCACGCCGCTCCTCCTCGGCCCCGGGGATTCGGGAGGGAACATCTTCCCGCCCGACATGACCGGCGCCGCGAGCGCCGTGCTCGCCGGGCTCCGGCACGACGGCGTGGAGGAAAAGGGCGTGCGGGGAGCGGTGGGGGCGGTGAACCTCTCGAAGAACGGCCTCACCCTGAGAGTCGAGTTCGTCGACGACGCCGGGGAGACCGTCACCCAGGACCTTCACGTGCCCCCCCTGTCCACGGCCCAGCAGATGGTCCCCGCCCGCATGTCGCGTGGCCGGGCCCGTTTCGTCCGCGTGGACGGTACCGGTCCGTTCGTGGCCTACGGCACCACGGTCGACAACGCCACGTCGGAGGCCACGTTCACCTACGCGGCCCCGGACGGGGCGGCCTCTGCCGTGCGCCTGTCGCTGGCCACGCTCGAGTAGCGCGGGCGGCCCCCTCCTTTCGGACCGTTCCAGCGGCCGCCTCCCGATAGAATCCGACTCCCCTGGAACTTCACGAGGAGGTCGGGATGAAGGTTTACCCCGCATCCGCCATCCACAACGTCGCGGTCGTCGGTCACAACGGCGTCGGAAAGACGACGCTCGTCTCCGCGCTCCTTCACGAGTCGGGCGCCGTTCCGCGCTTCGGCCGTGTCGAGGACGGCTCGGCCCCGACGGACTTCGACCCCGAAGAGATCGACCGGAAGATCTCCATCGGGCTGGCGGTCGCGTCGCTCGAATGGAAGAAGCGGAAGATCAACCTCATCGACACCCCAGGCTACGGCATCTTCGTCTCGGAGATGATGTGCGGGCTTCGCGCGGCCGACGCCGCGATCCTGGTCGTCGACGCGGTGGCCGGTGTCGAGGTGCAGACGGAGAAGGCGTGGAAGCTGTGCGAGGAGCTCGGCCTCCCCCGCATGATCGTCGTCAACCGTATGGACCGGGAGCGCGCCGACGGCGGCCGCGTCGCCGAGCAGCTCCAGAGGAAGTTCGGGAGGTCGTGCGTCTGCGTCGAGGCCGCCATCGGCCGCGAGAAGGGGTTCCGCGGCGTCATCGATCTGATCGGGATGAAGGGCTTCCTCACCGACGACTCCGGCAAGACGGCCGAGGGGGAGATCCCGGCGGAGTTCGCGGCGGACGCCGCGACGCTCCACGAGGCGCTCGTCGAGATCGTCGCCGAGGGTGACGACGCGCTGATGGAGGTCTTCTTCGGCCAGGGCGGTCTCACCGAGGAGCAGATGCACCCCGCGCTCCGGCAGGCGATCCGGTCGCGCCGGCTCACCCCGGTCCTCTTCACGGCGGGCGGGAGCCACGAGATCGGGGTCGAGAAGCTGCTCGACGAGATCGTCGACCTCCTCCCGACGGCGGACGCGTTCCAGACGGTCGCGAAGGGGAAGGACGGCAAGAACGAGGCCCTGACGCCCGACGCCGCCGCGGCGCCCGCGGGCTTCGTCTTCAAGACGATCTCCGATCCGTACGCCGGCCGGCTGACGCTTTTCCGCGCCTATTCCGGGACGTTCAAGAGCGACACCTCGTACTGGAACGCGTCGCGCGAGACGGCCGAGCGCTTCGGCCCCGTCTTCTCGCCGCTCGGCAAGCAGATGAACGTCGTGCCGGAGGTCCCGGCCGGAGACATCGGCGGCGTCGCCAAGCTGAAGGAGACGCTCACCGGCGACTCGCTCGGGAGCAAGGAAAGGCCGCTCGTCTTCGGTCCCCTCGAGCTGCCGGAGGCCGCGATCTCGTTCGCGATCGAGCCGAAGTCGAAGGGCGACGAGGACAAGATCTCGCTGGCCCTCCACAAGCTGATCGAGGAGGACCCGTCCCTGCACTTCTCGCGCGACGCCGACACCCACGAGTTCCTCCTGTCGGGCGCGGGCCAGCTCCACGTGGAGATCGCCGTGGCCCGGATGCGGCGGAAGTCGAACGTCGAGGTGATCCTCCACCCGCCCAAGGTGCCGTACCGCGAGACCATCACGCGCTCGGCCGAGGGGCACGGACGGCACAAGAAGCAGACGGGCGGCCACGGGCAGTTCGCCGATTGCAAGATACGCGTCAAGCCCCTCGAGCGCGGCGCGGACTTCGAGTACGTCGACGACACGTTCGGCGGCAGCATCCCGCGCGGCTACATCCCGGCGATCGAGAAGGGGATCCAGGAGACGCGCAAGCGCGGCTATCTCGCCGGATTCCAGGTGCTCGACTTCCGCGTCGAGGTGTACGACGGCCAGTACCACGACGTCGACTCGTCGGAGATGGCTTTCAAGATCGCCGGCTCCCTCGCCTTCAAGGACGCGATGGAGAAGGCTCGCCCCACGATCCTCGAGCCGATCATGAAGGTCTCGATCCGCGCGCCCCAGGAGTACATGGGCGACCTGATGGGCGACCTGTCGAGCCGCCGCGGCCGTCCCTCCGGGATGGACACCGAAGGGGACGAGGCGGTGATAAGCGCCGAGGTCCCTCTCGCCGAGATGATCTCCTACGCGCCGGTCCTCCGCTCGATCACCCAGGGCCGCGGCTCGTTCCACATGGAGATGGACCACTACGAAGAGGTCCCCCGCCCGCTCCAGGAGAAGCTGATCGCCGAGAGGGCCAAGCTGAAGAAGGCCGAGGTCGCCGAGGAGTAGCGAGGCCCCTTAGGTCGGGTCTCCGGTGGGGCGGCGCGGCCACGCGCCGCCTCCCCGAGCCCCCATCCGAGAGACGAGCCAGCCATGAGCCGGCGCGGCCACGCGCCGGCGGAGGCCACATACAGCAACGTACGCCCGGACGAGCCTCGAAGTGGACCGCAGGCCGCCGAAGGCGGCCGAGGGGAAGGGGGCCGGCGCGCCAGCGCGCCGGGGGGGAACCCGTCAAACGGGTTCCCCCATTACTACGCTCCGTGGACCCCGTACTTCGACGTGGTGATGAAGTCGCGGACCTGGGCCACGTCCTCCGAGCCCGCCGCGATCGCGTCCAGCGCCTGCAGCAGGGCTTTCGAGTCGTGGCGATGGCGGTGCAGCAGCCGATAGGCCTTCTGCAGGCTCGCGAGCCGCTCCTCGGAGAATCCCTTGCGCGCCAGCCCGACGCTGTTCACCTTCCACGCCTTCGTCGGGCGGTCCGACGACGTCCAGAGGAACGGCAGGGCGTCCTTGTTGAGAGGTGTGAAGCCGCCGATGAAGGCATGCCGGCCGATCCGGCAGAACTGCTTGACGGCGCAGAACGCCCCGAGGATGGCGTCGTCCTCGACGATGCAGTGGCCGGCCAGCGAGGCCCCGTTCGCGAAGACGGTGCGGTTCCCCACCACGCAGTCGTGCGCGACGTGCGAGTACGCCATGAAGAGGTTGTCGTCGCCGATGACCGTCGCCGCGTGTCCGGTCACGGTCCCCCGGTGAGCGGTGGAGAACTCCCGGAAGACGTTCCGGCATCCCACGACCAGGGTGGTCGGCTCCCCCTTGTACTTCAGGTCCTGCGGGGCCGTGCCGAGGACGGCGTGCGGAGAGATCCGGTTCGCCTCGCCGATGGTCGTCGGGCCCTCGATGATGGCGTGCGCGCCGACGATCGTGCGCGCCCCGATCGTCACTCCCGCGCCGATGACGGCGAACGGACCTATCTCGGCCTCGGGGTGGACGTGCGCGCCAGGGTCGACGATGGCGCTCGTGTGGATCGCCATCACGCGCCTCCCGGCTCGTCGCGATCGAGGATCGCGCTCATGATCTCGGCCTCGCAGCAGAGCTTCCCGTCGACGGTCGCCTGACCCCGGACCTTGGTGATCTTCTGTCGCGTCGCCAGGACGGTGAGGTCGAAGACGACCTGGTCGCCCGGGACGACGGGCCGCCGGAATCGCACCTTGTCGACGCCGGTGAGGTAGACGAGCTTCTTCTCGGGCTCGGGCATCTGGGAGAGGAGGAGGCAGCCCCCCACCTGGGCCATGGCCTCGATGAGGAGGACGCCCGGCATCACGGGGTTGCCCGGGAAGTGCCCCTGAAAGAACTCCTCGTTGAAGGTGACGTTCTTCAGCCCGACCACGCGCCTGCCGGGGTCGAGCGTGAGGATCCGATCGACGAGGAGGAAGGGGTACCGGTGCGGCAGCGTCGCCAGGATCTGCAGGATCCCCATCGCCGGCGCCGCCGGGGCGGCGGGAGTCGTCTGGTCTTCGCTCATTTCGTCTCGGGGGTTTCCTCCGCCTTCGGGGCGGTGTCCGCCGGCAGGAGCCGGGCGAGGCGCCTCACGAGGCGCGCCGTCTCGGGGAGCTTGCGGATCTCGGCATACGTCTTCATCGCCTGCTTGAAGTCCATCTCCGGCGAGCCCATCACCTGGGCGCCGTCCGGGAGGTCGGCCATGATGCCGGACTGCGCGCCCACCTTGGCTCCGTTCCCGATCTTCAGGTGGCCGCCGACGCCCACCTGCCCGGCCAGGACCACCCCGTCGCCGAGAACGCTGGAGCCGGCGAGCCCGACCTGAGCGCAGAGGAAGCCGTGGCGGCCGACGTCCGAGTTGTGACCGATCATCACCAGGTCGTCGATCTTGGTCCCGGCGCCGATCCGCGTCACTTCCAGCGCGGCGCGATCCACGCAGCTGTTGGCGCCGATCTCCGCGTCGTCCTCGACCTGCACCCGGCCGACCTGCGGGATCTTGACGATGCCCCTCGGCGTGGCGGCGTAGCCGAAGCCATCCGCCCCGAGCACGGCCCCGGAGTGAACCTCCACGCGCGCGCCCAGCAGGACGCCGTCGTAGACGGTGACGTGAGGATGAAGCCACGCGGCGGGACCGACCCGGCAGCCCCGGCCGAGGACGACGTGCGCCTCGAGGATGGCCGCGGCGCCGATCTCCGTACCCTCCCCCACGACCGCGAACGGGCCGACCTCGGCGGTCGGGTCCACCGAGGCCCCCGGGGCCACGACGGCGGTGGGATGAACGCCCGGGACCGCGGTCCGGCGCGGGTGGAATGCCAGGAGGACGGCCGCGAGCGCGAGCTGCGGGTCGGGAACCTCGATGACCGTCCGGTCCCCGAGCCGATCGGCGGAGCGCGCGAGGAGCACCCCCGCCCTCGAGCCGGCGGCCTTCCTCTCGGACCTGGCGTCCGCCACGAAGGACAGATCACCGGGGCCCGCGAGCTCGAGCGCGCGGACCCCGTGAACGGGAACGTCGGTACCCACCAGACGACCCGAGCAGGCCGCGGCGAGAGCCGAGGCCTGGATCGCGCGTGGGCTCGTCACCGGACGCTACTTCTTCTTGGCGGGGGGAGCGGGCGCGGCGGCCGGCGCGGCCGGCTTGGCGGCCGGAGCCGACGTGATCTGGGAGTTGAACTTCTGGATCACGGCGTCGGTCAGGTCGACCGAATCCTCGGCGTGCAGGAGCCCGCTCTGGTACTTGTTGAAGACCAGCTGGTAGCCCTGCTCCTTGGCGACCGCCTGGATCACGGGCAGAACCCGGTCTTCCAGGGTCTTCAGCTCCTTGCGCTGGATCTCCTCGAGCTCGCGCTGCGCGTCGTCCTGGAATCGCTTCAGGTCGAGCGCCTTGGCCTGGTAGTCCTTCTGGAGCTTCTCCATCGCGTCCTCGGACAGCGACTTTCCCTGCTCCTGGATCTTCTGCTCGAGGTCGCGCAGCTCTTTCTGGCGCTTCGAGAGCTCCTCGGACTTGGCGGCCTGGAGCTTCTGGACGCGCGCCAGGCTCTCCTTGCCGACAGCGGAGTCCGCGACGATCCGCTGGACTTCGATGACACCGATCTTCGTCTGCGCCTGCGCCGATCCCGCGATCATCCCGAGTGCGAGGGCGGCCGCCGCGTGAGAAACCATCCGCTTCATGAACGAAACTCCTTCTGCCATCGTGTGGATTCCCGGCGACCGGGGAGGCCGCGCGAGCGCCGGAGTCTACCCCGGCGCACGGCGATCAAACAGGGGTGAGGGGATCGGACAGGGCCCCGATTCCGATCCGACGATCCGAAAGAGCGAAGGCGCATGAGGGGGTCAGAGGGGGGATCGGGCAGGGCCCCGATCCCGATCCCGACCCGACGAATCGAACGAGCGAAGGCACGCACAGGGGGGTCAGAGGGGGGATCGGGCAGGGCCCCGATCCCGATCCCGATCCGACGAATCGAACGAGCGAAGGCACGCACAGGGGGGTCAGAGGGGGGATCGGGCAGGGCCCCGATCCCCCCTAGAATGTCGTCCCGATCGAGAACTGGAAGTCGGTCCTCTTCTCCTGCCCGTTCGCGAGCGGGATGCCGTCCTTGTCGAGGATCGTCTTCGGGTCGAGGTTCACACCGTAGATGAAGCGCAGCGGCGCCTGGAAGATCGGCAGGAAGACGCGCAGCTCCAGCCCCGCGGACGCCCGCATCTTGAACGGATTCAGGGTCTGTCCCTCGAGCCAGGCGTTTCCGGCATCGAAGAACGCGGCGATCTTGAGCGGGCCCGCGAAGGCATAGACGTACTCGGCGTTGATGACCAGGAACCGGTCGCCGCCCAGGAGCGCGCCCTCTTCGGTGAAGAAGGCCCGGTTCTGGTCGTCGATCGGGAAGATGGCTCCGAACTGGAAGCCCCGCACCGAGCGGTCGCCGCCGATGCGGAAGCGCTCGAAGATCGGGATGCCCGTCCCGCCGTAGGGACGCACGATCCCGCCCTCGATGTTGAGGGCGGCATTCGTCTTCCTGCCGGTCGGGATGTAGAACGTCGTGTTCCCGACGGCCTTGATGTACGAGAAATCGCCGCCGAGAGCGCCCCCCGCGATCGTGACCGAGAGGCCGTGGCGCTTCCCGCGGGACGGATCGAACGGGTCGTTACGGCTGTCGTACCGGTAGCCCGGTGTGATGGCCGACGTCTTCCCGAGGTAGTCGGCAAAAGCCGTCGGGGGGACCGGACCGCCCGGCGGGGGCGGCGGCGGGAAGACCTGGTAACGGCTCTTCGTGTCGGTGAATCCGTAGAAGAGCGAGAGTCCGTCGAAGAGGCCGAGCGACAGGCCGTACGAGAGGTTGAGGCCCTTCGTCCGCTGGTCGACGTCGCTGTACGAGAGGGTGCGGTTGAAGATGGCGGCGCCGATCGACATCCGCTGGTCCAGGAACCACGGCTCGCCGAACGAGAGGTCGAAGAAGTTCGACCGGTTGCCGCGCTGGAACTGGACGCTCAGGGAGTCGCCCCGTCCGAGAAGGTTGCGGGTGGAGAACTGGAACTGTCCGAACAGGCCGTCGAGCTGCGAGTAGCCGGCTCCGAACTGGACCTCGTTGCGATTCGTGTCCTGGCCCTTCACCTGGACGTCGACCGTCTTCTTCTCGGAGTTGACCCGGAAGTCCGGGTCCTCCTCGATCTTGAAGTAGCCGAGCTGGGTGACCTTGAAGAGGCCCTTGCGGAACGACTCCATGTCGAGGATGTCGCCCTCGAAGAGCTGCATCTCGCGGCGCAGCACCTTGTCGCGAGTGGTCTTGTTCCCGGTGAACTCGATGCGCCCGAGACGGTACTGGTCGCCCTCGGTCAGCTTGATCGACACGTCGACCACGTTGCCGGGCTTCTCGGTGTACTCCGGGTTCATGAAGACGTAGATGTAGCCGCGCCCCCGGTAGATGGCGTCGATCGTCTTCATCCCCTCGGTGAGGATCCCGCGGCTGAGCGCCTTGCCCGGCTTGTAGGTGAACGCCCGGACCAGCCTGTCCGCCGGGTAGAGCACGGCCCCGTCGACCGTGACGGTGCCGAACGTGAAACGCTCCCCCTCGGCGATCGGGATCGTCATTCGCACGCGCCGCTTCACCTTCTCGGGGCGCGTCTCCTTCGGATTGACGACGAACGTCTCGAGGACCGGGTCCTTCACCACGACGTCCTTGTAGCCGTTGTCCTGGTACAGCTTCCGGAGCGACTCGACGTCCTCCTCGTAGCTCGACTGGTTGTAGACGTCCTTGCTGTCCCAGAACTTGTACCAGTGCGCCTGCTTGGTCTTCTTCATCGCGCGCCGGAGGCGCGCCGCGCCGTAGACCGTGTTGCCCTGGAAGCGGATCGACTCGATCTTGATCTTGTCGCCCTCGTCGACCAGGAAGACGATGCGCCGCTCGCTGGCGGAGATCTCCTCCACCGTCGCCTCGACGGCGGCCGAGCGATAGCCCTCGGTACGGTACGCCTCCACGAGCGCGGCCTTCGCCTTGGCGACGTCGCGGAGGGAGATGGGACCGCCGACCTTGACCTCGGCCTTCCCTTCTTTCAGCTTGTCCTTCAGTTGCGAGGTCGTGAGCTTCTTGTTCCCCCGGAACTCCAGGTCGGAGACCCGCGGCCGCTCGATGACGACCGCCACGACCCGCACGCCGCCCGGGGCCTCCTCGCGCTCGAGCCTCACGTCCTCGAAGAGGCCCGAGTCCCAGAGCCGCGTGAAGTTCCGGCGGATCACCGCGGGGTCGTAGGCGTCGCCGACCTTGACTCCGAGATAGAAGCCGACGGTGTCGGGAGCCACGGTCTTGCCGCCCCGCACGACGATCTCCACGACCTTCTCACCGGTTCCGGCCGGCGCTTCCGCGGGGCTGGCCGTCAGGGCCGGCTTGGGGAGCGTGCCGAGGAGAGGAGAGGGCTCGGCCGGCGACGACAGGAGCGACGGGACCGGCGTTGGAGTCGGTGACGGGGCCCGCTGCGCATCGGCGCCGCGTGCAGAGGCGAGGAAGACCGGGACGAGCAGGGCCGCGCGGAGGGCCGCCGTGTGGGGGCGACCGTCGCGGGTGAGGACCGGGGCGCACGGGGTGCGGGGGAACCCGGGGTCCGGGTTCCCCGATCTCGAAAGGCGCTCCACCAGGGCTATCGCTCCGAGCCCACGGGCTCGTTCGTTCGGGCGAGCACTTTCAGCTCGTCCCCGCTCACGGTCACTTCGACACACTCCAGCGGCTCTCGCGTCGCGATTAGCAATTCCGATACCGCGTCCTCGACGTGCCTCTGGATCGTCCGGCGCAACGGGCGCGCGCCGGAATGGGCATCCTGCCCCGAGGTCTTCAGGAGCCAGTCGACGGCCTCCTCGTTGGCCACCAGCTTCAGGCCGCGGTGGAGCAACGTGGCCGAGACGTCCTCGAGCAGGAGCCGGCAGATGCCGCGAAGCTCGGCCAGACCGAGCGGGTTGAACACGATGAGCTCGTCCACCCGGTTCACGAACTCGGGGGAGAACTCGCGCCGCAGCTCCTTCAGGACCATCTCCTCCACCTCGCGCATGGCGGGCGCCACGCGCGGGTCACCGAAGCCGACCTTCGACTGCGTCACCAGGTACTTCGTCCCGATGTTCGACGTCATGATGATCAGCGTGTTCTTGAAGTCGACCACGTTTCCGTAGGCGTCGGTCAGCTGCCCGTCCTCGAGGATCTGGAGCAGCAGGTTCGCGATGTCGGGGTGCGCCTTCTCGATCTCGTCGAGGAGGATCACCGAGTACGGCTGGCGCCGGATCCGCTCGGTGAGCTGGCCCCCCTCCTCGTGCCCGACGTAGCCGGGGGGCGAGCCGATGAGCTTGGACACCGCGTGCTTCTCCATGTACTCCGACATGTCGAAGCGGACGAGGGCCTTCTGATGATCGAACAGGAACTCCGCCAGCCGGCGCGCGACCTCGGTCTTCCCCACCCCCGACGGGCCGAGGAAGATGAACGAGCCCATCGGCCGGTTCGGGTTCTTCACGCCGAGGCGCGACCGGCGGATCGCGCGGCTGATCGCGTCGATCGCACGGTCCTGCCCGATGACCCGGCGCCGCAGCGTCGTCTCCATGTGGAGCAGCTTCTCGGCCTCCTCCACCTGCAGCGACGTCACCGGGATCCCGGTCCAGCTCGAGATGATCTCCTCGATGTCGGTCCGGACCACCTCGACGACCGCCGTGTCGTCGAAGCTCGAGGCCTTCGTCCGCTCGATCTCTTCCTTGATCTCGATCTCCCGCTCGCGGAGGAAGACGGCGCGCTCGAAGTCCTTCTCCGAGATCGCCTTCTTCATCTCCTTGACGATCTGCTTCACCTCGTTCTCCAGCCGGCGCAGGTTCTGGGTGTCGGCCGTGCGGCGGAGCTTCACCTTCGCGCCCGCCTCGTCGAGGATGTCGATCGCCTTGTCGGGGAAGAAGCGATCCGGGATGTACCGGCTCGCCTGGTAGACCGCGGTCTCGATGGCGTCCTTCGTGTAGCGGACGCGGTGGAACTTCTCGTACCGCTCGCGGATCCCCTCCAGGATCTGGAGCGTCTCGCTCTCGTCGGGCGGGGCGACCGTGATGGCCTGGAAGCGGCGCAGCAGCGAGCGGTCCTTCTCGATGTACTTGCGGTATTCCTTCAGCGTGGTGGCGCCGATGCAGGAGATCTCGCCGCGCGAGAGGGCCGGCTTCAGGATGTTGGCCGCGTCGAGCGAGCCCTCGGCCGAGCCGGCGCCGATCAGGGAGTGGATCTCGTCGATGAAGACGATGAGGTCCTGGTTCTCCTTCAGCTCCTTGAGGATCCCCTTGAGCCGCTCCTCGAACTGGCCGCGGTACTTGGTGCCGGCCACGATGAGCGACAGGTCGAGCGCCAGGATCTTCCGCTGCGCGAGGAACAGCGGGACGGCCCCTTCGATGATCCGCTGGGCGAGACCCTCGACGATCGCCGTCTTCCCGACGCCAGGCTCGCCCAGGAGGATCGGGTTGTTCTTCGTGCGGCGCGAGAGGATCTGGATGATCCGCTCGACCTCCTTCTCGCGCCCTACGAGCGGGTCGAACACCTGCTGCTGGGCGAGCGCGGTGAGGTCGCGGGCGTATTCGGCCAGGAACGGGAGCTCCTTCTTCTGCTTGGACGCCTCTCGCTCCTTGATGAGGGCGATCGTCTCCTCGCGTACGCCGTACAGGTTGAAGCCGTGCCCGATGAGGATGCGGCTGGCCACGCACGGGTCGACGCGGAGGATCCCGATGAGCAGGTGCTCGGTCCCGACGTAGGGGTGCATCATCGACTCCGCCTCGTGAGAGGCGTAGGCGAGGATCTTCTTCGACTCCTCCGAGAGAGGCAGCTCCTGGCTCGACGAGACGCGCTCCACGAAGACGCGGTCCCCCTCGATCTCGCGCCGGATGTCGTCCGGCTTCACGTTGAAGCGGGAGAAGATCTCCTTGATGATCTCCTCACCCTCGCGGAGGATCCCCAGCAGGATGTGCTCCGACTCGATCACCTTCGAGCCGAGCTTTGACGCTTCGTAGCGAGCGAAGAAGAGGGCGCGACGGGCTTTTTCGTTGTACTTTTCGAACATCTGAAGGCTCGGCGGAGGGCCTCTGAGGCCGCTCCACACCTCCGGCTGATCGTAGCATGGGGCCCCGGGCCCGGGCCGATCGGAAGCCCGCGGGAAGTCGGGTCAGGGGCCCGTCTCGAGGCCCTCCGGTGTGAGGCGCAGGACGCGGCCGCAACGCGAGGCCCAGATCGGGTCGTGCGTGACCACGACGGCCGCGCCGGCCCGCTCCCGGGCCACGCCCTGGAGCAGGTCGAAGACGCCGGTGGCGTGCGCGGCGTCCAGGCTCCCGGTTGGCTCGTCGCACAGGAGGAGCCGCGGCTTGCGGACCACCGCCCGGGCGATCGCCACGCGCTGGCGCTCCCCCCCGGAGAGCGTGCGCGGGAAGGCGGCGGCACGGGAGACGAGCCCGACCCGGTCGAGCAGCTCCCGGGCGGCCCTCCTCCCCTCGGCCTCCGGGGTGCCGGCGAGGAACAGCGGGAGAGCGACGTTCTCCTCCGCCGTCAGCTCCGGCAGCAGGTGGTGGAGCTGGAAGACGAAGCCGATCGTCTCCCCGCGGCGCAAGGCCCGCCGTTCGCCGTCCAGATCCCGCCACCTCACCCCGGCGAGCCGCACCTCGCCCGAATCGGGCAGCTCGAGCCCGGCGAGCAGGTGCAGGAGCGTCGACTTGCCGCACCCGGACGGGCCGACCACCGCGAGGAAGTCGCCCCCTGACACGTCGAGCGAGAGCCCGGAGAAGATCTCGACGCGGCCCTCGCCGGAGCCGAACCCCTTCCCGAGGTCCCGGCACGAGAGCAGAGCCTCAGGCTCCACGCAGCACCTCGGCCAGATCCTGTCTCGCCGCTTGCCGCGCCGGCAGCGACGCGGCCAGCACGGCCCAGACCATCGAGAGCGCGCCCACCAGGAGGACGTCGCCCGGCTCCACCCGGAACGGCACGTGGGAGAGGGCGTAGAGCTGGGCCGGCAGCGGGATCGCGCCGGTCCGGTCGAGCGCGATCGCGGCCCCCGTTCCGAGGAGCATCCCGGCGACGGTACCGGCCACCCCGACGAGGGCTCCCGCCAGGACGAAGACCCGTGTCACGACGGCCGGTCCCGCGCCCAGCACCCCCAGCACCGCCGCGTCGCGCGCCCGCGTGGCCGCCAGGACCGCGGAGGTCGCCGCGAGGTTGAGTCCCGCCACCACCACGATGAGGAAAACGGTCGCGAAGAGCACCAGCCGCTCGAGCCGCAGGGCCAGCACGAGGGCCCGGTTCGCCTCCTCCCAGGTCGTCGTCGCGAGCCCGGTGCCCAGACGAGCGCGGATCGCCTCCCCCACCGCCGCCGCCCGCGACGGATCGGCAAGCCGGAGCTCGTAGCCGGTGGCTCCCGTCTCGCCGAGGGCGAAGAGGCGGCGCGCCTCCTCGAGCGGGAGCACCGCTTCCGGCAGTCGCCGGCCGGTGCTGGACGGGAGGATCTCCTCGAGCGGGAGGGTCGTCACGATGGGCACCGGTCCCAGCGGGGAGAGCCGCTGCCGCGAGGAGACGATCGTCAGGACGTCCTCGGGCAGCGCGCCGAGGGGGCGCGACTGGGACCCGTCGAGCCTGAGGCCCGTGGCTCCGGCCCGCCCGATCGCGACCGCCGGGACGAGCTGGCCGCGCAGGGCGATCCAGACCTGGCCGCGGGCGATCGGCGAGACCGACGTCACACCGTCGAACGCGGCCAGCTTCGCGTCGAGGCCGTCCGCGCTCGAGAAGTCGCCGCGTCCCGCCGGGGTCACCACCAGGTGCGGCGTCTCAAGGAGGAGCCGCGAGCGGATGTGCGTCTGGAACCCGGCGAGGAGCGCGAGGGAGACGACGAGCGCACCGACACCCACCGCCAGGCCGAAGAACGCGGCGGCCCCGACGACACCCACCTGGGCCTCCTTGCGGGAGGCCCGCACGTAGCGGCGTGCCAGGAAGAGCGCCGCGTTCAACCCGGGGCCTCGGACGACCGTGGCGGCTTCAGGAGGCCGTCCGGGGACGCATCAGCGGGAAGAGGATCACGTCGCGGATCGACGGCGAGCCGGTGAAGAGCATCGCCAGCCGGTCGATCCCGATCCCCTCCCCCGCCGCCGGCGGCATCCCGTAGGAGAGCGCCTCGACGTAGTCGTCGTCGAAGAGCATCGCCTCGTCGTCGCCCCCCGCGCGCTGGGCCACCTGCTCGCGGAACTTGGCGGCCTGCTCGTCCGGGTCGTTCAGCTCGCAGAACCCGTTGGCGACCTCCATCCGCCCGATGAAGAGCTCGAAGCGGTCGGCCGTGGACGGGTCCTCGGGCTTCGCCTTCGAGAGGGGCGAGATCTCGGCCGGGTAGTCGATCACGTAGGTCGGCTGGAGGAGGTTCCTCTCGGCGACCCAGCCGAACAGCTCGGCCAGCAGCTTCCCCTTCACCTCGCCGAAGCGTTCCGGCGACTCGATCCCGACCCGCACCGCCACCGCGCGGAGCGACTCGAGCGTCTCGAGGTCGGCCGGCGTGATCGGTCCGCCCTCGGCCTCGCGCCCGTGCTCCAGCACCGCGTCGCGCATCGAGACGCGGCGGAAGGGCGGAGCGAGAGAGATGGTGTCGGCGCCCCACTTCAGGTCCGTCGTCCCCAGGATCTCGAGAGCGGCCTGGGAGAAGAGCTCCTCGGTGAGCGCCATCTGCTCGCGCGCGTCGGCGTACGCCGTGTAGAACTCCAGCATCGTGAACTCGGGGTTGTGCTGGGTCGAGATCCCCTCGTTCCGGAAGTTCCGGTTGATCTCGTACACCTTCGGGAACCCGCCCACCACGAGCCGCTTCAGGTACAGCTCCGGAGCGATCCGGAGGAAGAGCGGCATGTCGAGCGCGTTGTGGTGCGTGACGAAGGGGCGCGCCGCCGCTCCACCGGGGATCGGCTGCATCATCGGCGTCTCCACCTCGAGGAAGCCGCGCGCGTCGAAGAACCGGCGGGTGAACGAGACGAGCCTCGCCCGGATCTCGAACGTGCGGCGCGTCTCCGGGGAGACGATCAGGTCGACGTACCGCTGCCGGTAGCGGCGCTCCACGTCGGTGAGTCCGTGCCACTTGTCGGGGAGCGGGCGGAGCGACTTCGCCAGGAACTCCAGCGTCTCGGCCCGCACCGACAGCTCGCCGGTTCGGGTCCGGAAGACCACGCCGAGCACCCCGACGTGATCGCCCAGATCGAGGTCGTCGATCAGGCTCCAGTCCTCGGGGCGAACCCCGTCCCGCTTCACGTACGACTGGACGCGGCTCCTGCCGTCGGAGAGGTCCAGGAAGACGGCCTTCCCCATGCGACGGATCGCCAGGATCCGGCCCGGCATCGCGACCCGGCGCGACTCCTCGGCCTCGGCCTCGAGCGCGGCGGCGTCGAGCGGGGACCAGCGGGCCACGACGTCGGTGACGAGGTGAGTCCGCGGGAACCGGTTCGGGTAGAGGGAACGGCCGGCGGCGCCGATCCGGTCGCGCGCGGCGCGTCGGTTGGCGATCTGCTCGGGGACGTCCAGGGTCGCGAGAGGCGGCTTCGGCTCCGACATACGCCGCGGATTCTGCACCACGGGTCGGGCGAGGAGAGGGTCCGAGCGTGGCGAGGAGGGGGAACCCGGCGGGTTCCCCCTATCAGCCCGAGACGCGGGAGTTGTGGAGGAGCCAGAGCCCCGCGAACGAGCGGAGCAGCCGGAAACGCGAACGGTTCAGCTCGTTGATCTTCTCGGACGGCGACGTCAGGTCCATCGCCGACTCGAGCGCGGCCCGGAAGCGGCGATCGGTCTCCTGGGCGCGGATCAGGCAGAGCCCGCACTCGTTCAGCTTCTCCTGCAGGACCACGTCCTCGCTGCCGGCCGGCCCGTAGCCGCGCAGCTGGGCCGCCTCCTCCTCTATCTTGAACCGGAGGGCGGCCGTGTCGAAGAAGAGGAGGATCACCTCGCGCTCGACGGGGTCGGTGGGCAGCTCCTCGGCGGTGATCCGCCGCGCTGCCCGCACCTCCCAAGGCTCGAGACGCAGGCGCTGGAGCGTCTTGTGGTAGGTGGCCGTTCCGGAGCCGGTCCCCTCCTCCAGCATCTCGATCGAGTAGAGGATCTTCGACGCGGCCTCGGCGGTGAGCGGATCGCGCGCCGACGCCGGCACGACGCTCCCCTCGGCCGCGGGCCCGGCCGCGGCCCCGACAGTCGACGAATCCGGCCGCCACCCGGCGAGCGTCGTCTCGGTAGGCCCGCGTTGGGGGGCAGGCTCCGGATCGGCCTCCGGCCCCGTCGATTCGGTCACCGCCCCCGTGAAGCCGGGCGCCTCTCGGTCGAACGGCGACGGCCCCACACCGGACGCGATCTCGAACTTCGCCATCAGGTGGTCGATCGATTCGGCCAGCTGGGCGACCTCGCGGTGACGGACGCCACGTTCCTTGCCCTGCTTCTCGAACTCTTCCCGGTACTGGCGGAACCTGCGGAACTCCTCCTGGAGCTCCTCGCCGCGGAAGCGGGGGTTCCTCTCGAGCTCCTTCTCCATCTCCAGGAGCTGGCGGGACGAGTCGTTGATCCTCTGCTCCTCGTCCTCGTAGAGGGCCTGGAACTTGTTCTTCGCCGCCAGGTTCGTCTCGAGGATGGCCGACAGGACGTCGGCCGAGAAGAACGTCGGTCCGAGACGGTGCTTCAGCGTCCTCAGGTTCTCGAGGATCTTCTTCTCGGTGAGGTCCTCGAACCGGCGACACCCCTCGACGTCCCGCTTCAGGACCTCGAAACCGGTGACCGCGGACTTCACGTCCTCCGGGGCGATCGCCGGGCGGCGGGCCAGCGCCAGGAAGCTGCCGAACAGCTTCTGCAGCTCCTGGGGGAAGCGGGGGATGTAGTGACCGTCGTCGAGGGAGCGGCGGGCGCCGATCACCGTGATCAGATAGTCGATCTTGTCGAGGTCGTCGTGGGAGACGACCCGGGAGAAGAAGTAGAACCTGAGGATCGCCATGAGGAGCTTCTCGTCCTCGGTCTTCACGCGCTCGAAGAACCGGCGGACGTAGCTGGGGGCGATCTTGCGGTCATCCTCGGAGAGGGTCCGGTAGACGACGTCGAGCTGGGCGTCCAGCCGGTTGATCTGGTCGAGGACGACGGCCGGAGGCTGGAACGTCATCGCCACGGTGACGTTCTTGATCTCGTCGTAGAGGCCCTGGAAGTCGACCTGGTAGGCCGGAGCGTTCCCGAAGAACGTCTTGTGGATCCCCTGCAGGAACTGGTGAAACGTCCAGAAGGTCTTGAATTTTTCCGACAGGCGCGTGTACGCCTGGTTGAGGCCCTTCAGGTCGATGATCGAGGCGCTCATGATGTGCTGGGCGTGGATTATAGTTCGCGCCCGTGATCGACCGAATCCTCCTCTCCGAATCCCAGATCGGAGCGCGCCTCGACGCGCTCGCCAAAGAGATCGATTCCTCCTACGGCGGCGACGGCCTTCTCGCGGTCGGCGTCCTCAAGGGCTCCGTCTTCTTCCTGACCGATCTCCTGAAGAGGCTGACCGTCCCCGTCATGGTGGACTTCCTGCAGGTGCGCTCGTACGCGGGGACGGCCTCCTCCGGGAACATCCAGCTCGTGCACGACCTCTCGATGGACGTCGAGGGGAAAGACGTCCTCCTCTTCGAGGACGTCGTCGACACCGGCCTGACTCTCCGCAAGATCCTGGAGCTCCTCTCCTCGCGGAAGCCGCGCTCCCTGCGGATCGCGGCCCTCCTGAAGAAGGACCTCCCGGAGAACCGCGACATCCCGATCGACTTCCTCGGCTTCACCATCGGACCTGACTTCGTGGTCGGGTACGGCCTCGACCTCGACGAGAGGTTCCGCAACCTTCCGCACGTCGCCATCTGGGACCCCACACGATGAGCACACCCCTCACGACCATCGACGTCCCCGGCGCCCCGCGGGCCATCGGCCCGTACGCCCAGGGGATCGTCGCCAACGGATTCCTCTTCACCGCCGGCCAGGTCCCGCTCGACCCGGCCACGATGACGCTGGTCGACGGGGACATCGCCCGGCAGACGCACCGCGTCTTCGACAACCTCGAGGCGGTCCTCGCCGGGGCTGGGTGCGCGCTGGGCGACGTCGCCAAGGCGACGGTCTTCCTGGCGGACATGCAGGACTTCGCCGAGATGAACGGCGTCTTCGCCACACGGTTCGGGAGCCACCGGCCGGCGCGCTCGACCGTCCAGGTGTCTCGCCTCCCTGCCGGTGCGCGCCTGGAGATAGAGCTCGTCGCCCGGATCCCCGGCTGACGCCGTGGATCCGAAAGCGCCGCCTTCGGCGGCGCATGCGCCGAGCTGGCTGCTCGTTTGACCGGAGGGACCCGCTCCCGGGTCCCCCCGAACCCCCTCCGCGGAGGATCGGAACCGGGGAAAAGGTCTAGGCCGCCTCGAAGGCCCGGAGCGCCCTCTCGACGTCGTCGTCTCCCACGTCCGCGTGCGTGACGAGCCGGATGGCCGTGGCTCCGGCCGCGCCGGCCAGGACGCCCGCTTCCTTGAGCCGCGCCAGGGTGGCGTTCGAGTCCGCGACTCCGACGATGAGAATGTTGGTGTCCACCGTCGCGGGGTCCACGGTCACGCCCTGAATCTGCGCGAGCCCTTCCGCGAGCCTCCGCGCCCTCGCGTGGTCCTCGACCAGGCGGGTGCGCTCCTCCTCGAGCGCGACCAGCGCGGCCGCCCCGATCACGCCCGCCTGACGCATCCCGCCCCCGAACAGCTTCCGAACGCGGCGCGCCTCGGCGATCAGGTCCCGCGAGCCCGCGAGCGCGCTCCCGACCGGCGCGCGCAGCCCCTTCGAGAAGCAGACCATGACCGAGTCGAAGCCAGCCGCCACCTCGGCCTCCGGAACGCCCAGCGATGCGGCAGCGTTCCAGAGCCGCGCGCCGTCCAGGTGGATCGGGATCCTCTTCCGGCGGGCCAGCTCCTGGATCGCCGCGACGCCCGACCGAGGGAGGACCCGGCCGCCCGCGAAGTTGTGGGTGCTCTCGAGGCAGATCATCGAGGTGCGAGGCAGGTAGTAGACGGCCTCGGGCCGGATCCAGGCCTCGACGTCCGCGACCGCGGGGCAGCCCGCCTCGCTCGCGACCGGCCGCGGCAGCAGGCCGGAGAGCGCCGCCATCGCCCCCATCTCGTAGTGGAAGACGTGGCTCTTCGCCTCGACGATCACCTCCGTGCCGGAACGGGCCTGGACGCGCAGCGCGGTCTGGTTCCCCATCGACCCGGTCGGGACGAAGAGGGCCGCCTCCTTGCCGAGGATCGCGGCGGTGCGCTCCTCCAGACGCCGGAGGGTCGGGTCCTCTCCGTAGACGTCGTCGCCGACCTCGGCCTCGGCCATGGCGCGGCGCATCCGGTCGGTGGGACGCGTGACGGTGTCGGAGCGGAAGTCGGAGATCGGTCGGCTCATGCTCTCCATCCACAGAGGACCGCGGCGATCGCGAGCGCGAGCCCGACCGCCGCCACGGCCTCGTTGCGCCGCTCCTGTCCGCGAGTCCGGCGACGCCACGGATCTTCCGGACCGGCGCCCGCGGGGATCCTCTCACGGTAGTAGCGCCCGCGAGGCTGAACGACCATGACGGCGTAGACGTGAGACGCCACGGCCACGAAGAGCAGGACGGCCCGTGCGATCCGTCCGCCGGGGAGAGAGCTGCCCATGACCTGAACCTCGAGGAGGACGCCCACGAGGAGCGCGCCGGCGGCCACGAACTTGACCCGGTCCAGCCCTTCGAGGGCCTCGATCCGGACCGCCTCGATCTCGGCGGCCGTCAGGACCGGGCTCCCCGCCCGGGCGGTCCGGAAGGCCCAGAGCGTGGCTCCGATGAACGCGACCAGCCCGGCGCCCGTCGCGGCCCGGGCCAGGATCAGGATGAGATCGCCCTCCGCCACGCGGCGGAGTGTAGGGGCACAATCGGGGCGATGAGCCTGGAACGGATCGACACCTTTCCCGTGGGACCCCTCGGCTGCAACTGCTCGATCGTCGCGGACCCCGCCACCCGGCAGGCCCTCGTGATCGACCCGGGCGACGAGCCCGACCTGGTCCTCGACGTGCTGGCGCGGAACGAGCTGACCCCGATCGCGCTCCTCCACACGCACGCCCACCTCGACCACGTCGGCGTGTCGGCCCTCCTCTCGCGCATCACCGGAGCGCCGATCCTCCTCCACGAGGGGGACCTGCCCCTGTACGAGAACCTCCTCGCCCAGGCGGCCGCGTTCGGCTTCGCCATCGACCCGCCGGGGACGGTCGACCGGCTCCTCGCCCACGGCGACACGGTGGCCTGCGGGAACGGGAGCCTCGAGGTGATCCACACCCCCGGCCACACGCCAGGAAGCCTCTGCTTCCGCATGGCGGGCGAGCGCCCCCTGCTCTTCAGCGGAGACACGCTGTTCCGGCGGTCGATCGGGCGAACCGACCTGTGGGGCGGCTCGACGCCGCGGATCCTGGAGTCGATCCGGCAGCGCCTCCTGACCTTGCCCGGAGACCTCACCGTTCTCCCCGGTCACGGGGAGGAGACGACCATCGCCGAGGAGGCGCGCGCGAATCCGTTCGTCGGCTCGGCTCGAAACCGGCTCGCCTGACCTTATACTTTTTGCACGATGCAGCTGACGCACGATCAGATCGCCGACCTGCTCTCGAAGTTCTGGGCCGGTGAGCCCGTGCCGTCCCCGAAGACGGGCCGTCCGATGCGGGCCTTCTTCGTGGAGCGCGCCTACGAGCCCCAGGTCGTCATGATCGGCACGAACGGGGAGCACCTCCGTTTCGGCCAGAAACGGCGCCAGGTGAAGTTCTCGCGCGGGCACATCAAGTCGATGATCAAGGACGCCAAGGAGCGCGAGAACCCGGTCTGCCCGCAGGACTTCGAGCCGCTCGTCTGCCGGCGCACGCCCGCGGTCCGGTTCCCGGCGGAATGGGACTGGTCGTTCGTCTGTCCCCGCTGCTACTCGCACGGCTCGTGGGAGTACACGGACAAGGCCGATGACGCGGTCGCCACCCCCACCAAGAAGAAGGAAGCTCCCGCTTTTCACGACGAGACGATCCCGCTCCCGAAGCGGATGGAGATGGCGAAGGACGGCGACCTCTCCCTGAAGCTCTACGCCGCGATGGCCCAGACCGACTGCACGGCGTGCGGCTATGACTGTGAGGGGTACGCGAAGGCGCTGGCGAACGGCTCCGAGAAGAACTTCACGCTGTGCGTCCCCGGAAAGCAGGAGACGGAGGACGTCCTCAAGCGTCTGCTGACCGCCGCCGGGATCGTGAAGGCGTAGTGTCCTGGAAACCCGTCTTGCGGGTTTCCAGACCTTCCCCTCGTCGGCTTCGCCGCCTGCGGAGCTAGTGTCCTGGAAACCCGTCTTGCGGGTTTCCAGACCTTCCCCTCGCCGGCTTCGCCGCCTGCGGAGCTAGTGTCCTGGAAACCCGTCTTGCGGGTTCCCAGACCTTCCCCTCGTCGGCTTCGCCGCCTGCGGAGCTAGTGTCCTGGAAACCCGTCTTGCGGGTTTCCAGACCTTCCCCTCGCCGGCTTCGCCGCCTGCGGAAGGCTAGGCGGGTCCGGATGGCGTCGTCGGCCTGACGACGATCATCCGGCCGCTGCCGGAGACGCTCGGGATCCGGATCAGGAACCGGGCACCGCGCCCCGGCCGGCTCTCCACGGAGATCTGCCCGCCGTGGAGCTCGACGTACGCCTTCGCGAGCGCCAGGCCGATCCCGGTCCCGCGGTAGGCGCGCGTCGCCGAGCCGTCCCCCTGCCGGAAGCGCTCGAAGATGAACGGAAGGTCCTTCGGATCGATCCCGACGCCGTCGTCGGTGACCGTCACGAAGACCCCCGACCCCTCGTCGCCGTGCGCTTCCACGTCGATGCGCCCGCCCTTGGGCGTGAACTTGACGGCGTTGTGGACCAGGTTCCAGAGGACCTGACGCATCCGGAGCGGGTCGACGCGGACCGTGGCGCTCCCGGCCGGAGGCACGGTCACGGTGATGACGATCCCCTTGGCCTGGGCCATCACCGCGACCGGCTCGATGGCATCGGACACGAGCCCCGTCAGGTCGATCGACTGGTGCTCGATCCGCACCCCGCCCTCGTCGAACCGCGAGAGATCGAGGAGATCCGAGATCAGCGTCAGAAGGAACTGGGCGGAGCGGCGGATCTGCTCGACCGCCGACTCCACGGTGACGGGGTCCGGCCGGTCCTCGGCGAGCACCTCGCTCCAGCCGAGGATCGCGGTGAGCGGGGTACGGAGCTCGTGGTTGATGTTCTGCAGGAAGTGGTCCCGGTTCCGGTGGGCGTCACGCAGCCGCTCGTAGCTCAGCTGCAGCTCCTCGTAGAGCCGGGCGTTGCGCAGGAGCAGCGCCGCCTGGTCTGCGTAGCTCTGGACGGCGGCCAGGTCCTCCGCATCGAACCGCTCCGGCTTGTCCGCCACCACGAGGACGCCCAGGACGCCCGCCTCGGTCTTCAACGGCACGAAGACGGCGTTCTCCGTCAGCTCGATCGATTCGGCCAGCTGCCTCGAGGCCCGCGGATCGGTCAGGATCTCGTTCGAGACGAACGGCTCTCCGGTCCGGTAGGCCAGCATCGCGAGGCTCCGGTCCTCGAGGCCTATCGAGCCGATCAGCCTCTCGGCCGGGATACCGTAGGCGGGGACCGCGAGGTCCAGCGTGTGCGTCTCGGGGTTCCAGAGGCAGAACAGGCTCTTCGTGGCGCCCACCAGCTCCGCGATCCGGCGCGTCAGGCGCCCGTACGTCTCGTCGGGGCTGGTCATCACCGCGCCGGTCTGAGCGAGCTCGTGCACCCCCTCCATGGAGCGGGCGCGGCGGCGCACCTTCCGGTCGAGGTCGGCGATCGCACGGGCGAGCCGGCCCACCTCGTCCCGGCGGTCCGTGCCGGTGAGAGGCGGCAGGGGCGTTCCCGCCGTGATCGCGTCCGCCAGCCGCGCCACCAGGCGGAGCGGCCGGGTGGCTCTCCAGGCGGTCACCGCCGCGAGGGCCGTGAGGGCCGCGATCAGCCCGAAGTAGACGTTGCCGGCCGCCTCCTGCCGCCGGAACGCCGCGAGGAACGCCGGGTCGACGTCCCTCTCGACGTCGCTCCGCAGCTGCGCGATCGGCAGGGTCAGGACGTAGAGCCACGGCGTCCCGCCGACACGCCGGGAAACGAGAAGAGTCTCCGCTCCGCCCAGGCTCGCGATCCAGTCACCGCCTCCGCGCCCCGAGACGAGACGGAGCAGATCGGAGGCCTCGAAGGCTCCCGACGGCTCGGCCCCCGTTCCCGGGACGGGGAGCCGCACCATCAGAGTTCCCTGCTCGCCGAAGAGCCATTCGGTCTCTCCGGGCCGCCGGACCTCCTCGGCGCGCCCGAAGAGGTCCCCGAAGACCCAGTCGAGCCCAACTTCGCCCAGGAAGTCGTCGCCCCTCCGGAGGGGGGCCATCGCCGTGACGATCCGCCCCCGGCGGCCGCACGGATCGTCGTAGGGCGCGGTGAACATCACGGGGAGCTCGCCGCTCCCGCTCTTCCCTTCGGCGGACAGCGTCCAGTCGGAGCCGAACGCGAAGCTGGCGGCAACCCCGCCGGCCGCCGCCAGGCGGTTCATGTCGCAGGCGGGAACGGTCCTCAGGACTCCGCTCGACGTCACCAGGAACGCGGACGTGAAGGCGCCGTGCCCGATGACGAGGGCGGCGAAGCTCTCCTCGAGCCTTCTGGTCGCGGCCAGGTCTCGCAGGGCCCGGCCCCGGTCCCTTGCGCCGCGGCTCACCAGGGCCGAGCTGACCGTCCGGTCGGCGGTCCGGAGCGGACGGCCGGGCACGTCGACGAGGGGCTCGGCCGGCAGCTGGATCGACGGCCCGGCCTCGAGGGCCTGGACCGCCAGGGCGGCGGCCTCCCGCAGCTTCACCCGCAGCGCCGTCATCTCCTCCTGGATCTGCTGCAGGCGCCGGTCGGCTTCCAGGCGCAGCGTCCCGCGCTCGCGGTCGCGGGCCTTCTCGAGAAGGAGGCTCGTCAGCTCCTCACGGGACCGCCGCACGAGGAAGACGCTGGCCGCCCGGTACCCCAGCGCCGGGAGGAGCGTGACGACGAGGAGCAGCCAGAGGAGCCGCGTGCTCAGAGAGCGCCGCGGGTCCCAGAAGGGCCGCGGACCTCTGGCGCTCGCGGAGACGGAGGCCGTCTCGCTGCCCGACGAGGAGTCCACCAAGACCGCCGCACTGTAGCGTCCCCGACCTGCCCGGGCAACGCTCGCGGCTCCTACTCGTAGCGAAGCGCCTCGATCGGATCGAGCCGGGATGCCTTCAGGGCCGGATAGAATCCGAAGGCGATCCCCACGAGCGCGGAGAAGACGAACGCCAGCGCGATCGCCTGCGACGAGACCGAGACCGGCCATCCGGCGATCTGGGCCACCGCGTTCTGGATCCCCATGCCGAGCGCGATGCCCACCGCGCCGCCGCAGATGGCGAGCACCACGGCTTCCACGAGGAACTGCGCTCGGATGTCGCCCCCCTTCGCCCCGATCGCCATCCTCACGCCGATCTCGCGGGTCCGCTCGGTCACCGAGACCAGCATGATGTTCATGATCCCGATCCCGCCCACCAGGAGCGACACCCCCGCGATCGACCAGAGGAGGTAGCTCATGGTCTTGGACTGCTCCTCGGCCTGCTGGAGCATCTCGGTCTGCGAGCGGATCATGAAGTCGTCGTCCTGGCCGGCGGCCTTGTTGATCCGGTGGCGCTGGCGGAGGAGCGCGGAGATCTCCTCCTGCGCCTGCCCGACCTGCTCGTTCGAGGACGCCGACGCCAGGATGCTGCCGACCGACGTCGTGCCGAGCAGCTTCTTTCTCACCGTCTCGTACGGCACCAGGACGACGTCGTCCTGGTCCTGTCCCATCATCGAGCCGCCCTTGCCCTCCAGCACGCCCACGACCTTGAAGGGGATGTTCTTGATGCGGATCGCCTTGCCGACCGGGTCGTCGTCTCCGAAGAGCGTGGTCGCCACCGTCTTGCCGAGGACACAGACCTTGGCGGCGGTCCGGTTGTCCTGGTCGGTGTAGAACTGCCCGGACGCGACGTTCCAGGAGCGGATCAGGGGCCAGTCGACCTCGCCCCCCTGGATCGACGTCGACCAGTTCTGGTTCCCGTAGACCACCTGCGCGACCGTCCGGTTCGAGGCCGACACGTACGCGACGGAGCTCACCTCGCGCCGGATCGCGTCGACGTCGTCCGAGGAGAGCTTCGAGTTCGTGCCGAAGCCGGTGCGCGCGCCGGACGACGTGGTCGTGCCCGGGAAGATCATCAGGAAGTTGGTGCCCAGCGAGCGGAGCTGGTTCTCCGACTGCAGCCTCGCTCCTTCGCCGATGCCGATCGTGGCGACGACGCAGGCCACGCCGATGATGATGCCGAGCGTCGTCAGGAGGGAGCGGAGCTTGTTACGGGCGAGCGCCCGGAAGGCCACCTTCAGGATCGTGCGGTTCTTCCTCACGACGGCACCCCGGCCGCAGCCGCCGTGATCCGCCGCCGCTCGACCGGGTGATCGGCGACGATCTTCCCGTCCCGGAACGTCACGATCCGCCTGGCGTGCTCGGCGATGTCCTGCTCGTGAGTGATCAGGACGACGGTCTTTCCGTCGTCGTTGAGCGCCTGGAAGATCCCCATGACCTCCTCGGAGGTGCGCGTGTCGAGGTTCCCCGTCGGCTCGTCGGCGAGCACGATCGCCGGATCGTTCACCAGGCTGCGGGCGATGGCGACCCGCTGCTGCTGGCCGCCGGAGAGCTGGGCCGAGGTGTGGTCCCACCTCTTGCCCAGACCGACCCGGTCGAGGCAGGCGCGGGCCCGGTCCCGGGCCTGCGCGTCGGTCAGCTTCGACTTGTGCGAGTAGAGGAGCGGCAGCTCGACGTTCTCGAGGGCGGTCGTCCGCGACAGCAGGTTGAAGCTCTGGAAGACGAATCCGATCAGGTCGTTCCGGATCTCGGCGCGCTCGTCGCGGTCGAGCCCGGAGACGTCCACGCCCTGCAGGACGTAGCGTCCCTCCGTGGGCCGGTCGAGGCACCCGACGATGTTCATGAACGTGGATTTCCCCGAGCCCGACGGCCCCATCACGGCGAGGAACTCTCCCGGCATGACCGTGAGCGAGATGCCGTCGAGGGCCCGGACCTCGGACTCCCCCATCTTGTAGATGCGGGTGAGGCTCTCGATCTGGATGACCGCGGGCACCGGCTACCTCATCCCGCCGCGAGGCCCTCCGCCACCGCCCATCGGTGGCCGGGAGCTCGAGGCGTCGCCCGCCCGGGCGGTGACGAGACCCACGACGATCTCGTCCCCTTCCTTCAGCTCGTCCGATTCGATCGCCGTGAAGTTGCCGTCGGTCAGCAGAGTCTTCACCTTGACCACCTTGAGCTTTCCGCCCGGCACCTCGACGTGGACGGTGCCCGTCCCGCGGGAGCCGCCTCCGCTTCCCGGCCGTCCTCCCCCATTCCAGGCACCCGCGCCCCCGCGGCCACGCCCACCCTCGGGACCGCCCGAGCCACCGCCGCGCCGTCCCTGCCCCTCGGCCGGACGGGCATCGGGTCCCGTCGCCGGCGCCGAGGCGGTGGGCGCGGGGGTTGCCGCCGGCACCGCTTTCTCGTCCGCCTGGCCGGCCGGCTTCTTCTCGGTCTTCAGGAGGTCGTCGGGAGCGGGCTTGAAGCGAAGCGCGGCGTTCGGCACCCGGAGCGCGTCGGGCCGCCGGTCGACGGGGATCTGCACGTTCGCGGTCATCCCGGGCTTGAGGCGCCCCTCCGGGTTCTCGACGTCCAGCAGCACGGGATAGGTCACGACGTTCTGGACCGTCTGCGGGGAGAGGCGGATCTGCGAGACCAGCCCGGCGAACGGCCGGTCGGGGAACGCGTCGACGCTGAAGGAGGCGCGCTGCGCGATCTTGACCCGTCCGATGTCGGCCTCGTCGATGTTCGTGAGGACCTGCATCTTGGTGAGGTCCTGGGCGATCGTGAAGAGCGTGGGGGCCTGGAACGACGCGGCGACGGTCTGCCCGATGTCGTACTGGCGGTCGACCACCACGCCGTCGATCGGCGAGGTGATCCGCGTGTAGGCGAGGTTGGTCATCGCCTGCTTGAGCGCGGCGCTCGACTGCTCGACGGAGGCGGCGGCCGAGTCCCGGTTCGCGAGGGCGGTGTCGAGCTCCGCCTTGGAGAGGAGCTGGGCTCCGTTCAGGCTCCGGGCGCGGGTGTAGGCCACCTCGGCGTTCCGGAGCTCCACCTTCGACTTCTCGACGTCGGCCTTCCGCTGGTCGACCGAGGCCTGGAACGGAGTCGGGTCGAGCTCGGCCAGGAGCTGGCCCTTCTTCACCTCCGAGTTGAAATCGACGTAGAGCCTCGAGATGATCCCCGAGACCTGGCTGCCGACCTTCACCGTGATCACCGCCGATAGGGTCCCTGCTGCGGTGACCGTCGCCACCACGTCGCCGCGGTCGAGCTTCTCCTTGCGGTATTTCGGCTCGTTCGACGACTTCCGCGCCAGCAGCGTCCATCCGCCCACCCCGGCGGCCACGACGACGGCTCCGACGATCCATCCCGATTTCGACATTCAGACCTCTCCCGCGAAGAACGGACGTCCCAGGCCCCCGGAGGATGACAGGTCTCTCAGAAAGAGAGGGCGAGCCCCAGCTGCACCGCGTTGAAAGCCCTGGCCTCACCGCCCGTCCGGAGGCGGCGAGCCTGCAGCTCGACGGTACCCGAGATCCACCTCTTCGGCGACCAGGTGACGGCGATCTGGTGCAGCCGCTCCCCCGTGTCGAGTCCCCGGAAGCGCCACTCGCTGTACACGTACCGGTAGACCGTGTTCGGGAACTCGGCCCGGAGGCCCGCCAGGAGGGCCCGCGCTCCCCCGTAGTCGAGCCGGACGGGGCCTTCCTCGCCGTCCCGGTAGAGCCCCTGCACGAAGGCGAAGATGGGCCCGAACGAGGCCGTGAGGTCGAGGCCCACGTCGGTGCGGCGAAACTCGCCGTTCCCCTCGCGGACGATCCGGGCCGTCTCCAGGGAGAGGCCCGGCCGCACCGTCGTGAGCCCCTGGTTCAGCAGGTAGCTTCCCCGCGCGGCGAGACCGTCCCGGAGCGAGGCGTCGGGATCGGACTCGACCCCCCGGCCTTCCTCCTCCCAGCCGACGTGGTCGTTCCGCCCGAGGTACGAGGCCGTCACGTCCAGGGTGTTCCAGCCGATCCTCTCCGAGCGGGTCCAGGCGACCCCCCAGTCCGGGTTCCGCGTCACGCCGTTGCGGGAGAAGAGCGTCCCGCCGAGCGTCTCGTCGGCCAGTCCGAACGCTCGCTGGAGCTTCCCCACGCGCAGCTCTCCGCCCAGGAGCGCGGCGAAGCCGTACCCCTCCTCCAGCCAGAAGGAGCCTCGGTAGTACGGGCGGAACTTCCCCTCGCGCCCCCGCAGCTCGGCGCGCGCCCCGAAGCCGTCCCGCGCCCACTCGGCCCGGACCGACGCGTAGTACAGCTCGGGAGTCCGGTCGTCCCGGTCGCGGAGAGGCTCGAGGTCGGAGAGGACGACGCCGACGGTGACCGCCGGAGCCCCCGCCGCGGACGGGGCCGTGGCGGGCTCGTCCGCGAGCGACCGATCCACGGCGAGGAGGAGGACGAGGAGCGTGAGACCGGTTCGCAAGCCGCCCGTATGATACGGACGAGGGGGACCGAATCCGCGAGCTACCGTTCGACATCCCGTTCCGGCTGGCGACGCTCACGAACGGCCTGCGGGTCGTCGCGGCACCCCAGCCCGGCATTCCCGTCGTCACCGTCGACGTCACCTACGACGTGGGAAGCCGCAACGAGCCCCCCGGCCAGACCGGCTTCGCGCACCTCTTCGAGCACCTCATGTTCGAGGGGTCCGAGAACGTCGGCAAGGGAGAGCACTTCCGGCTGATCGCCGAGGCGGGCGGCGCGATGAACGGGACCACATCGGAGGACCGGACCAACTACTACGAGACCCTGCCCTCCGAATGGCTCGACCTGGGGCTCTTCCTCGAGGCCGACCGGATGCGGGCTCTCTCGCTCTCCCAGGAGAAGCTCGACAACCAGCGTGAGGCCGTGAAGGAGGAGAAGCGGCTGCGCGTGGACAACCAGCCGTACGCCTCCTCCTTCGAGACCGCCGACGCGCTCGCCTACGACGCGTTCGCCTACAAGCACCCCGTGATCGGCTCGATGGAGGACCTCGATGCCGCGTCGATCGACGACGCGCGCGAGTTCTACCGGCGCTATTACGCGCCGGGGAACGCGCTCCTGTGCCTGGTCGGAGACCTCGACCCGGACGAGGCGATCGATCGCGCGAGCGCCGCCTTCGCGGACGCCCCGGCACGCGAGCTGCCGCCCGCCGTCACCGTCGTCGAGCCCGAGCCGAGGGCCGAGCGGCGGGCCCACGTCGACGACCCGCACGCCGCCGTGCCGGGGCTCCATCTGAACTTCAAGCTGCCCGATAGGCGGCATCCCGACCTGACCGCGCTCGCCTTCCTGGAAAAGGTGCTCGGTGGCGGCGAGACGGGACGCCTCTGGAGACGGCTGGTGAAGGACGACGAGCTCGCCCTCTCGCTCTCGATCCACGTCGACGAGCGGCGGGGGCCCTCGCTCTTCCGCTTCTTCGCGCTCGCCCGCCCGGGGATCGGCCTGGAGCGCCTCGAGACGGAGATCCTCGCCGATCTCGCCCGTGTCGCCGCCGAGGGTCCATCGGTCCGCGAGATGGACCGGGTCCGACGGATGGTCCTCTCGGACGTGGTGAGGATGACCCAGACGACCCAGGCGATCGCCTTCCTCCTGTCGGAGTACGCGCTCTACGACGGCGACGCGGCCCTCTGGAGATCCGATCTCGAGGCCCTCCTCGACCTCGACGCGGCAACGGTGCGTGATGCGGCGGGGCGCGCCTTCACCGAGGCCCGGCGCTCCATCGTGACCGTGACCCCGGCACCAGTCGCCCACGCGGAGGGACCGTGAAGGCGCCGCCCGGTCCCGGACCCGCTCCGCCGTTCGGGACGCCGGACTTCCTCGAGGTCCGGCTGTCGAACGGGTTGACGGTCCGTGCCGCGCGCTGGGGGAAGCGTCCCGTGGCCCAGATGGCGCTCCTCTTCCCGGGTGCGGGAAGCGCCGCCGATCCGGCTGGCCTGGAGGGGACCGCCGAGATCACGGCCGAGTCGTTCCTCGGGGGCACCGCCGGGCGCTCGGCGCGGGAGCTGGCCGAGGCGATCGACGACCTCGCCGCCGGTCTCGACGTCTCGGCCGGGATCGACTCCGCCGTCGCGAGACTCACCCTGCTCGAGGACGACGTCGAGGCCGGTCTCCGGCTCCTGCGCGAGGTCCTGACCGCTCCGTCGTTCCCGATCGACGAGGTGGAGAAGAGCCGGCGCCGGCAGATCGACCTGCTCGAGGAGCAGCGCTCCGAGCCGGACTTCCTGGCCCGCGAGCGCCTCCTCGACAGGCTCTATCCCGGCCACCCGTACGGCCGGCTGGCCGCGAGCGCCACGGGGCTCGCGAACCTGACGCGCGACGACGTGGTGCGCTTCTACCGGGCGCGCTTCACCTTCGCGGGCGCCACGCTCATCCTCGTCGGCACCGCCGCCCCCGAGAGCCTCGTGGAGGCGGCCGCCGCCGTGTTCGGATCGGCCCGGCTGGAGACGGACGGAACGGTGCCGCTGCTGGCTCCCCCTCCGCCGGCGGTGGCCGGCTTCACGCTCCACCTCGTCCACCGGCCCGGCTCGGTCCAGACGAATCTCCTGTTCGCGCGGCCCGCCATCCGGCGGAGCGATCCGCTCCACACCACCGCGATCGTGGCCAACCAGTCTCTCGGCGGGGGGCCGTCGTCGCGCCTCTTCTCGGTCCTGCGCGAGGAGCGCGGCCTCACCTACGGCGCCTATTCGTCGCTGACGCCGCGCCGGGTGGCGGGCCACTTCGGCGCGTCGATCGACTGCCGGACCGAGGTCACCGGGGAGGCGCTGTCCGGACTGCTCGGGCTCATCCGCGACTACGCGCGCGAGGGCCCCGCGGTCGAGGAGCACGTGCGGTCGCGCCGCTACCTCTCCGGTTCCTACACGCTCGGCCGCGAGACGCCCGGCATGATCGTGCAGGACGAGGTGACCCGCTGCCTCCACGGGCTCGCGGACGACGAGTGGTCCGCGTGGCGCGATCGCGTGGCCGCCGTGACCCGCGAGGAGGCGGCCGACGTCGCCGCTCGCCTCTTCACCCCGTCGGTCGGGATCCTCGCCGCGGTCGGCGACGCCGCCCGGATCCGCTCGATCCTGGAGTCGCACGGGGATACGACGCTCTGGGACGCCGACGGTCCGCGGACGTGAGCTCGGGGTCAGGTCTCGATTCTCAATTCTAGGCGGCTAGAATTGAGAATCGAGACCTGACCCCTCCGGCAGCGCCATCCGGGTGCGACGTGCCTCGAGAAGCCGGCGGATCCGGGTCCGGAAGGTCAGGACCTCCAGCTGGCGCAGCCGCTCGGCCTGGCCGCTCCGGCGCCGCTGCTGCTGCCGCGCGACCGCCAGCAGGAGCGCGCTCCTGACGTATTCGCGACGCTCGTCGCGGCGGCCGAACGACTTCTCCCGGCGCCGCCGCCAGGGGCTGCCGAGGATGGCCGCGTCGGCCTCGGGCAGGAGGCCGAGCCGCACCTCCTCGGCCAGCTCGCGCCGGACCCGCCACAGCTCTCCGAGGATCGCCGGCACGAACGCGAGCATCGCGAGGAGTGCCGCGAACGACGGGGGAAGCCACCGGCCCTGCCGGTGGAGCCACGGCGATGCCGCGGTCAGACCGCCCGCCAGCGCGGCAGGCAGGATCACGGCACCGGCCCAGAGCAACGCTCGGCGCGCGCCGGCCTCGGCGTTCGCCCGGGACCCGTCGGCCGCGAAGAGCGCGAGGGCGGCGAGAAGGACGAGCACCTCGGTGGCGACGCCTAGCGCCGATCCGCCGGGCCGGGTCACGGCGGCCACCGCCACGACGGGAATCGCGAGCCAGAGAGCGGATCCGGCGGCCTCTCCGACCAGGGGGGGCCAGGTGGCGGCGAGGGTCACCGCGGCAGCCCCGGTCAGCACGACGACCGCGGAGGCGACACGGCCCGCGGACGGCTCACCGCGCGGCCGGCCTATCAGCGGATGATGCAGAAGGATGCGGC
>CAYLNK010000012.1:0-43820 GCA_964384675.1 uncultured Holophagales bacterium
GGCACCCGCTCACACCTGAACAGGTGTTCATCGGTCGCGACGGCCACCACCCCGGCGAGGAGCCCCTTGCTGACGCTGACCTTCTCCACCCCGCCTCCCGTGCGGCAGGATACTCACCCCCGCGCGCGGCGGGAACCGAGCCGCGACCCGGCGTCAGCCGGCCGGCTGCCGGGCGACCGCCGCCAGCGCCGCCTTGACGCGCTCGGGGGTCATCGGCATCTCGTACAGACGGGCGCCGGTCGCGTCGAAGACGGCATTCGCGACGACCGCCCCCACCGGGACGATCGCCGGCTCGCCTCCTCCCTGCGGGCTCAGCTCGTCGTTCTTCACCAGGATCGTCTCGATCTCCGGCAGGCCCGAGAACCGGGGAAGCTCGTACGTGTCGAAGCCCGTGGTCAGGATCCGGCCGCCGCTGAATCGGACCTCCTCCGACAGCGTGTAGCCGAGGCCCATCGTGAGGCAGCCCTCCATCTGCATCGTCGCCCCGTCCGGGTTGATGACGATGCCCATGTCCTGCGCGCAGACGATCCGCTTCACCGTCACCCTACCGGTGGCGCGGTCGACGGTCACCTGGGCCATCAGGGCGACGTAGGTGCCGGCGTCGATCCCGCACGCGACGCCGACGCCGCGCCCGCTCGGGCCCACGGCCTTCGTCCAGCCGAACCGGCCGGCGGCGGTCTCGAGGACGCGGCGCATCCTGGGATCCGACAGGTTCCGGAGCCGGAGCTCGAGCGGATCCACCTTCGCGTGCGCCGCCATCGTGTCGATCTGCGATTCCCGCGCGAAGACGTTGACGTTGGCCCCCGGCGCGCGCCACGGGCCCGTCGCGAAGAGGTGCATCTTCGGCCCGCCGCTCCCCCACCGGCCGTACGTCCGGAGGAGGCAGCTCGGGACGTCGTAGAGCGGCTCCGCGCTCCGCGATCCGGCCGCGTAGACGCGGTAGTCCCAGAGGCTGATCCGGCCCGCGCCATCGAGTCCCGATCGGATCGCGACGACGGCCGCCGGCCGGAACGCGTCGAGGAAGAACTCCTCGGCGCGGCTCCAGCACACCTGGACGGGCCTGCCGGTGCGCCTCGCGAGCCTCGCCGCCTCGATCGCCTGCTGCCCGCCGCCGCTCTTGCCTCCGAAGCCCCCTCCCACGAACGGGGTGATGACGCGGACCTTCTCGAGCGAGAGCCCGAGCGCCTGCGCGATCGCCTGCCGATTCGGGAACGGGGTCTGCGTCGACGTCCAGACCGTCATGGTCCCGGCCTCGAACCGGGCCAGCGCGGTGTGCGTCTCGATCGACGCGTGCGCCCCGTAGCCGTTCCGGTACGTCCCCTCGAAGAGCGACACCGACCGCTTCTCCCCCTCGGCGAGGTCTCCCCTTCTCTCCTTCTCCTCGCCCTCCCCCGCCACGGACACGAGATGAGCGAAGACGGTCTGGTCGTCGAAGGCCGGCTCCGGGACGTCGTACTCGGCCTCGACGAGCGCCAGCGCCTTCTCGGCCGCCTCCGGATCCGCGTGGAGCACCGCGACGAGGCCTTCCTCCTCGACGACGAGCACGCCCGGCACCCGCGCCGCCGCGGACGTGTCGACGCTCTTCCGCGTGGCGCCGTGGGCCGGAGGGCGCAGGACCCTGGCGTAGAGCATCCCGGGCAGGCGGATGTCCCCGGCGTACCGGGCCTTGCCGGTCACCTTCACCCGGGCGTCCCGGCGCGTCTCCGCCTTCCCCATCACCTGGAAGTCGGCGACGGACTTGATGGCGACCTTGCCCTCCAGCTTCCGGACGAGCTTCTCGCCCTTCGCCAGCTGCCCGAAGGAGACACGCTTCCTCCGATCGGCCGTCACGAAGACGACGCCGTTCTCCACGGTCAGGGCCTCCGGAGGTCTCCCGAGCTTCTCGGAGGCGAGCGACACGAGGACGCCTTTTTCCTCCGCCGCGGCGGCCCGCAGCGCCGGGCCGAAGAAGCGGGTGGACATCGAGCCGAAGGTGCCCATGTCGAACGGGCAAAGCGCGGTGTCGCCCATCACCATGTCGATCGAGTCCAGCGACACGCCAAGCTCGTCCGCCGCCATCTGGGCCAGCGACGTGACGATGCCCTGGCCCATCTCGATCTTCCCGGAGAAGACCGTGACGCGACCGTTCGCGCCGATCCGCAGGTAGGCGTTGACGTCGGTCGGGTACGAACGAGTCCGGGCCTCCTGCCCGAGGAGGTCCCAGGCGTCGGTGCTGAAGAGGACGACGATCCCGCCGCCGAGGAGCCTCAGGAAGTCGCGGCGGCCGAGCGACCCCGCCGACGAGCGGAGAGAAGCGAGTGGGCCGTTGACGTCGTTCATGACTCGCCTCACCCGAGCGCCGACACGCGCTCGATGGCCTTGACGATCCGGTGGTGGGCGGCACAGCGGCAGAGGTTGCCGTCCATCCCGGCCTGGATCTGGCTTCGATCCGGCTTCGGCGTCCTCAGCAGGAGCGCGTAGGCGTTCATGATCATGCCGGGCGTACAGAAGCCGCACTGCAGGCCCCCGACGTCGGCGAACGCCTCCTGGAGGGGGTGGAGCTTGCCTCCCGTCTCCAGACCCTCGATCGTGGTGACGTTCTTGCCGCCCACCGACTTCACCGGCAGCTGGCACGACCTCACCGCCTCCCCGTCGACGACGACGGTGCACGCGCCGCAGAGGCTCTCCCCGCAGCCGTACTTCGTCCCGGTGAGGCCGAGGTCGGTGCGCAGCACAAAGAGCAGCGTGCGGTCCGCTTCGGCGCGCAGCCGGACGGGCTTGCCGTTGAGCCTGAACGAAATGGTCTCTTTCATGCTGGTCCTCCCTGTCTCGTTGTTTGGTCAGCCGCCGGCCGCACCAGCCGTTTTCGCGCGAGGTCGACCAGGAAGAGGATCGGGGCCCCCACCGCCGCCAGGCCCACGAGCCACGGGGCCACCGGCCCCGTCCCGAGCACCGCGCCGAGCGGAGCCCAGTACGGCACCGCGAACGCGAAGGCGAGCTCGAGCGCGACACCGGCGAGGAGCAGAGGATTGCTGAGGAGGCCGCGGTCGAGCCCGGACCGCTCTTCGTAGCGGCGCCCGACCAGGTTGGCTATCTGGCTGAAGACCACCGAGACGAGCGTCAGTCCGGTGGCGGCGCGATAGAGGGGATCGCCGGCGCCGAGGACCTGCCCGTAGCGCCAGCCGCCCAGGTGGAGGACGAGGAAGAACACCAGCATCGCCCAGACGGCCTCGAGCAGCCCCAGGAACACGTAGCTGCGCACCAGCAGCGGCGTGTCGAGGAGGCGCCCGTTGCGTCCGCGGGGCGGACGGTTCATCGCCTCGCCGTCGGGCGGCTCCTGGCCGAGGGCGATCGCCGGGAGGAGATCGCTGCCGAGGTCGATGCACAGGATCTGCAGGACCGTGAGCCCGAGCGGCACCGGGAGCACCACGTAGGCCAGGAAGGGCACGATCTCCGGAGTGTTGCTGGCGAGCACGTAGCTCGTGAACTTCCTCATGTTGGCAAAGACCGTACGCCCCTCCTCGACGCCGGCCACGAGGCTCGCGAAATCGTCGTCGAGGAGGACGATCTGGGCCGCCTCCCTGGCCACGTCGGTGCCGGCCGCCCCCATGGCGATCCCCACGTCGGCGGCGCGGAGCGCCGGCGCGTCGTTCACGCCGTCGCCGGTCATCGCGACCAGGAGCCCCATCCGCTTCAGGGCGCCGACGATCTTCAGCTTCTGCTCCGGCGTCGTGCGCGCGAAGACGTTCAGGCCGCCCCGCAGGCGCTCGACCAGCTCGTTCTCGCGGAGCCGCTCGAGGAGGTCGCCGGTGAGCACGGCATCGGCGCCGGCGTCCGCCGGCAGGATGCCGGCGAGCCCGGCGATGGCGCGCGCCGTGTCCGGGTGGTCGCCGGTGATCAGGATCACCAGTATACCGGCGTCGCGGCAGCGCGCGACCGCGTCCGTGACCCCGTCGCGCAGGGGGTCGGACAGGCAGAGGAGGCCGAGCAGGTCGAGCCGCTGCTCGAGGTCGGACTCGGGCGCCTCCACCTCCGCCGGGGCGAGCGTGCGCGAGGCCACCGCCACGATCCGGAGCCCCCGGGACGCCAGCCTCTTCACCGAGGCGTCCCCGAGGGCGAGCGCTTCGGGCGGCAGCGACAGGTGCGGACGCAGGGCCTCCCAGGCGCCCTTGACGGCGTAGAGCCGCTCCCCGCCGCGCGCGAGCGCTCCCGCGGCCCGCCGCCGCTCCACGTCGAAAGCGACGTGGCGGACGACCCGGAGCGAGAGGGCGACGGGGTCTTCCCCCGCCAGCCGTAGCGCCGTCGCGACCGCGACGTCGAGAGGATCGCCGGTGAGCGCGCCGGCCTGCTCGTGGATCTCCGAAGCCGCCACCGCGGCCTCGAGCAGGCTCCGTCGCGGGGCGTCGGCGAGCGGCTCGCCGGTGAGCCCGTCGACGACCCCCGTCACCGCGAGCTCGTTCCGGGTCAGGGTCCCCGTCTTGTCCGTGCAGATCACCTCGACCGAGCCGAGCCCCTCGACGGCGTTCAGGCTCTTCACCAGGACCTTCTTCCTCGAGAGGCGCATCCCGCCCATGGCGAGAGCCAGCGTGAGCGTCGGCAGGAGGCCCTCGGGCACGCACGCGACCGTGATCCCGAGCATGAACACCACGTTCACCCAGAGCGGGCGCCCGATGGCGAGGCCGTAGGCGAAGAACGCCAGCCCCAGCACCACCGCCACCGCGGTGAGGATCCGCACCGTCCGCGTCACCTCGCGCTCCAGCGGTGTCGGGGGCCGGCGGACCTCGACGCTCAGAGCGGCGATCTTGCCGAACTCGGTGCGCCGCCCGGTCGCGTAGACGACGGCGGCCCCCCATCCGCGCAGAACCGAGCAGCCGGCGAAGACCAGGTTCGGGCTGTCCACGAGACCGCCCGCGGCGACCCGTTCGGCCCGGAGGCTCACGTGGCGCGACTCGCCGGTGAGCGGCGCGTTGCTGGCCAGCAGGCCCCGGCACTCGATCAGGCGCGCGTCCGCCGGAAGGCGGTCGCCCTCGGAGAGGAGCAGGACGTCGCCGGGCACGAGCCCCTCGGTGAGAACCTCCTGCTCGGCCCCGCCGCGCCGGACGGTGATCCGCTGCGGCAGCATCTGGCGCAGGGCGTCCATCGCCCGCTCGGCGCGCATGGCCTGGGCGAACGTGAAGAGCGCGTTCAGGACGGCCACGCTCGCGAGCGCCCAGCCCAGCACGGCCATCCCCTCCCCGGGCGCCATGCGATCGGCGACGAAGCAGAGCACGGCGGAGACGTCGAGGAGGATGCTGAAGAGGTTGGTGAACTGCCTGGCGAGGAGGCGGAGCCACTGCAGCCGGGGCGGAGCCGAAAGCGTGTTCGGACCGAGCTCGGCGAGGCGCGCGGCCACCTCGTCGGGATGGAGCCCCTCGGGTCGGCTGCGCAGGAGGGAGAGGACCTCGCCCACGTCGAGGTTCTGGATCTGGCGGTCGATCACCCGATCACTCCACGCTCCGATAGACGGCCACGTCCGCGGGCGGGTCGCGCAGGATGCGCTCGATGACGTCGCCCCGGAGGATCCGCCGGGGCAGCGTGCGGTCCGAGGCGGCGAGCGCGATCAGGCGGGCCCGGCTCTTCCCCGCGTGGACCAGGATCTCCCGCGCCCGGTCGTCCGAGAGGACGACGCTGGCATCCATCGCGACCCGGGCCGGCGCGAGGGCCTCTCGCAGCTCCTCCTCCGCGCGGGCCACGAAGGCCCGTCCACCGGCAAGCAGCTCCTGCAACGCCTCGTGGCCGGGGTCGAGCGACCCGAGCCGCGGCGGCTCGCGGACGAAGAGCACGTGCAGGTGGCAGAGGTCGGGGCCCAGCAGACGGAGGAGCGGGGCCGCCCGGGCCACGTCGCGGGGGTGGCCCGCGAGCGGGAGGAGCACGCGGCCGGGCTGGCCGAGGATGCCCGGGTGGACGACCCGCAGGGCGACGACGCCGAATCGCGCGGCCTGGAGAAGGCGGACCGGAACGGTTCCGACGAGGAAGCCCAGGCTCCGCGCGCGGGCCCGGGTGCCGCAGATCAGCGTCGTCCCGGAACCGGCCGGGACCAGGTCCATCAGCCGTCTGGCGATGCCCGCGGCCCCCGCGGTCCCGGGCCCGTGGAGCTCGGGCTCGAGAGCCACGCCGAGCAGGCGGCACTCCCGATCGATGTGCTCGATCCCCTCCAGCAGGTGCGGCTTCGGCGAGCCCTCGTGCACGTGCAGCAGCCGCAGCCGGCGCTCGCGGGTGCTGGCCGCGAACCGCGCGGCGTAGTGCGCGACCCAGTCCCCGTTGAGAGAACCGTCGTACGCGAAGACCAGCACGGCACCTCCCGAGGCGCGTCCGCCCGTACTCACGCGCGGTCCGCCTCCCGGGCGAGCCGATCGTACGCGCAATCCGTCGGGAGGGAGGCCCCGCCGGCCTACGACCGTACGCAGTTCCGGCCGTCGTGCTTGGCCTGGTAGAGCGCCCGGTCGGCGGCGCCGACGAGGTCGGCCGGAGACGTCCCGACCGCGGGGCTCATCGAGGCCACGCCGACGCTCACGGTCACGACGGCCCTCTGGCCCGATCCGGGATGCGGGAGCGCCAGGTCCGCGACGGTCCGTCGCACGTGCTCTGCCGACGAGAGCGCCGCCTCGAGGGCCACGCCCGGGAGGATCACGCCGAACTCCTCGCCGCCGTAGCGCGCCACCAGCTCTCCGGCGCGCGTGTGGGCGGCGACGACGGCTCGGGCGACGGCCTTGAGGCACTCGTCCCCGGCCGGGTGCCCCAGCTGGTCGTTGTAGACCTTGAAGTGGTCGACGTCGAGGAGCAGGAAAGACAGCGGCGTCCGCGTCCTCACCGCGCGCCGCCACTCCTCGTCGAGCGTCTCGTCGAGGCGTCGACGGTTCGGCACGCCGGTGAGCGCGTCCTCCCGCGAGAGCCGGGCCAGCCGTTCGCTCGCGGCGGCCAGCTCCGCCGTGCGCGCCGCCACGATGCGCTCCAGCTCGGCCTTCTGCCGCGAGACCCGCTTCATCCGATCGAGGTAGAAGAGCGGTCCGGCCAGGGCGAAGAAGGCGACGACGGCGATCCGCACCCAGAGCCGCTGCCACAGGGCGGGGAGAACCACGACCGGGATCTCGAGGGGCGGGCTCTGGAGGCCCGCGTGATCCATGGCTTCAACGCGCAGGACGAAGTGCCCGGGGGGCAGGGCCCCGAAGACCCGCGTCGTCTGCCGTACCCAGGGACCCGGCCGAGGGTCGTAGCCGACGAGCTCGGTGCGGAAGCGGGACTCGGCCTCCCGGTGCCAGGCGAGGAGGGCGAAGTCGACGCGCAGCTCGCGGGCCCCGGGCGGAAGGACGACGGCCGCGGGATCGACCTCCTGGCGGTCCACCTGCAGGTGGGTGAGTCGCAGCGGCTTCGCCCGTCGATCCCGCACGTCGCCGTCGGGGTCGTAGACGGCGAGCCCGCCCAGCGTCCCCGTCCAGAAGCGGTCGTGGGCGTCGACGAGCTGGGCGTTCGTATTGCACTCCTCGTGCACCATCCCGTCGCGGCGCCCGAAGACGCGTTCGCGGAATCCGCCGGCCGGCTCCGGCACCAGGAGCTGGACGCCGTTGTTCGTGGAGATGTAGATGCGCCCCTCGGAGTCGCGTTGCGCTCCGTACACGGCCGGGTCCGGCGGTTTCGGGAGCTCGCGGGACGGAAGCACCCGCGGGGTCCGCGGATCCGAGACGTCGATGCGGACGACCCCGGCGCGGGCGCTTCCGGCCCAGAGCACGGCCCGTCCGTCGCCTTCCGGGAGGAGCGTCAGGCCCGTCAGCTCGACGTCGGGCAGCCCCGCTTCGCGCCCCAGGAGCGTCCACCGCTCACCATCGAGGCGGGCGAGCCCCTGGTTGCTCGTCGCCCAGAGCCAGGAGCGTCCCTCACCATCGATCTGCTCCACCAGCTTCACGGTCCGCCACTGGCCGATGACGCCCTCGGGCCGATAGGCCGACCAGCGCCCCTCGCAGAGGCGATAGATGCCGCTCTGACGCGTCGCGATCCATCGCTCGTACCGCCCTCCGACGGTGCGGGCGAGAAGGTCCATCACCGCCTGCCCCGCGTGCTTCTCCCACGGTGTGGGGACCCTCTGGAAGCGAGGTCCCTCTTCGGCACGGAAGAGCTCCCCTCCCGTCGCTCCTATCCAGAGCACGTGACGCCCCGCCTCGTCGGGCGCACGCACCACGAGGCGGAGGTCCGACGCGGGAAGCCCGCCGTTTGCCGGGTTGAACGTCCGCCAGCGCCCGCCCTCGTAGAGGCCGAGGCCGTCCTGCGTCGAGGCGACCCAGAGCCGCTCGCCTCCTCTGCCGTCCGGCTCCACGAGCACGCCGAAGACGCCGATGGAGCTCGCGCCCAGGAGCGAGGCGATCTGCCACGAGCCCCCCCCCGCCACGGTCCGCGCCACGCCCCCATCCGTCGCGATCCAGAGCACGTCGACCCCCGACGGGCTGCGCCAGACGTGGAGGTTCCGGATGACGTCCGAGGGCAAGCCGTGGCGCCGGTCGAAGAGCTGGGCCTCGTCGCCGTGGATCCGGACCAGGCCGCTGCGGGTGGCCGCCCAGACGACGCGCTCGCCCCCGGGGAGTGACGTCGCCTTCAGCCGGTAGACGAGGTTCGAGCGCAGGTCGCCGCTCTCCAGCGTCCAGGCGGTGATCCCCGCATCCGTCAACCGCACGACGCCCAGGCCGAAGGTCGCGATCCAGAGCTCCTCGCGTCCGCCCGAGCGCGTCACCAGGAGGTCCTCGACCTGCGACGGATCGAAGCCGGGAGCGCGGAAGTGGCGCCAGGGGCCGCCCTCCTCCCGGTACCAGACGCCCTCGTTGAACGTCGCCACCCAGAGCCTCTCGTGCCCGCCGAGCTCGTGCGTCCGCGCGATGCTGATGAGCATCCCGTTCGGCAGCTCGCCGTTCCCGGGCTCCGGCTGCCATCGCCCCGCGACCCGGCGGAACAGGCCGGCGTCGATCGAGAGCGCCCAGGTCGTCACCCGGCCCTCCCGGTCGGAGGTCTCGGCGACACGCCGGACGTGATCGGTCGCGATCCCGGCCCCAGGACCTTCCCGGCTCCATCGCTTGCCGTCGTAGCGCGCGAGGCCCTCGTCGTTGAGCGGCGACCAGAACGTGCGCTCGTGGTCGAGAAAGAGGTCGCGACCCTGGCCCCCGACCGCGGGCGCGGCAACGGGCTCCCAGCGGCGCCCGTCGTAGCGGGCGAGCCCGGCGGGCGAGGCGAGCCAGACGAAGCCGTCGGCATCGGTCGCGAGAGCGACCACCGCAGACTCGGGCACGCCGTCGCCGGTCGTGAACGTCGTGAACGTCGGGGCCCCGAGCGCGAAGAGGTCGAGCGGCCTGGGCTCGCCTCCGGAAGACGCCCGTGCTCCCGGCGATCCCGCGCCCAAGAGGACGACGAGGAGCAGGCGCAGGGCTGTCATCGAGACCCGGAATCTACCCTGTTCGTGCCGGACGAGGCTCACGCCGCCGGCCGGAACCGCTCGACGAAGGACCGGTCGAGGCGGTCCTTCCACCGGAACGTCCATCTCCCTTCGAACGAGAGGCCCCACTTGCAGCCGACGGCCCGCCCGTGCCCGATGTTGAGGAGAGACAGGAAGTCCCTCTGGGGCCGGTAGCTCTCCAGGGGCCGGCAGGCGAGTCGGGCCCGCAGGTTCCGCTCCGCGACGGGACCCTCGCGCACGGAATAGACGCCGGCCCTCGGCACCCAGGGCGCTGAGGCCGGTACGGCGCAGTCGCCGACGGCGAGGAGGCCGTCGTACCCCTCCACCTCGAGGGTGTCGCGAACCAGCAGGAACCCGTTCGGGTCCTTCCGGAGCGGGACGTCCCTCGTGAAACCGTTGGGCGCCGCCCCCGTCGCCCAGAGGACGAGGTCGCTCTCCAGGCGCTCCCCGCCCTGCAGGAGGAGCCCGTCCGGCTCCACGCCCGCGACCTTCGCTCCGGTCCGGAACACGATGCCGGCCGCCGAGGCGTGACGTCGCACCCGCCGGATCAGCCCGACCGGGTAGCCTCGTAGCGGTCCGTCTCCCGAGTCGACGACGGTCACGGCGGGAGGCGGCGCGCCGGCGGCGACGAGCCGCGCGCGGCTCACGAACGCCAGCTCGACCCCGCCCGAGCCGGCGCCGACGACCACGAGCCTCACTGGCTTCTCCGCCCGCCGGCGCCGTGCCGCGTCGAGCCGGCTCCTCACCTCGTCCACGAAGACGCCGATGGGACGCGTGGGCAGGGCATGCCCGGCCACACCGGGCAGCTCGAGACCCCGCACGGCCGAGCCGACGTTCAGGCTCGCGAGGTCGTAGCCGAGCGGCTCCCGCCCTCGAAGCAGGATCCGCTTTCCGTCGGGGTCGAGGCCGATCGCCGGAGCCACGATCAGCTCCACGCCGGCCCTTCGGGCGAGCGGCGCGAGGTCGATCGACAGGTCCCGGACCTCGTAGTCTCCCGCGACGAATCCCGGGACCATCCCCGAGTACACCGCGACCGTCCGGTCGACGACGAGCGTCACGAGGGCCCCCGGAAGCGGATCGCGAATCCAGCGCTCGAGCAGCTGCACGTGCGCGTGGCCGCCGCCGACGAGGACGACCCGGGCGGGGACCGATGGAGAGGCGAGCGTGGACAAGCCCGAGGATCTTCGCATCGAGGGAGCGCCGCGCTCGTCGTCGCCGCGCCGAAGGGACCGTGCGGGAGAGGGCTCGCGCCCTCCCCCGCCCGCCCTATCAACTCGGACCTACGGGATGACCATCTTGACGAAGCTGCCGTCGTCGTTGGACTGGTCGTTCAGGACGCCGTACGCGACGAACTCGTCGGAGCCGGAGACGCGGCGGATCCGCGCGTAGCCCTGGGTGACGCCCGGGTACCGCGCGAGCGGCTGCCCGACCTGGCTCCACTGGCCCGGCTTCACCGTGACGCTGTCCTTGCCCAGCTCCGTGCCGGCGTTGCTGTAGTAGGTGATCTCCACCGAGAGCGGCTCGTCGTTGCCGCCGAAGGCGTGCACCACGGCGAGGTTCGAGCGCGTGCCGCCCTCCTGGCCGCGGGTACCGGACTGCTGCAGCCCGTAGACGTACGCGTCGGTGTCCGCCGCGTCGCCCACGACCGTGTACGGGTAGGCCAGGCCGAACTGGGCGCCCGCCGTGCCCTTGATCGCGTAGGTCCTGCCGCCCACGTAGACGTCGGTCGCCGAGATGTGCTCGATGTGGCCCTGGTTCTTGCCGCCGCCGGCGCCGACCGTACCGAACGTGAAGTACAGGCTCGCCACCGAGCCGGAGGGGAGGTTGAAGCCCGCGTCCCGCAGGTCCCCGACGATGTCCGAGGAGATGCCCTGGGAGAGCGGATCGATCTCGAACTCGCCGTACTCCTTCTCGCCGTTCGAGCTGATGACGACGAACTCGGCGCCGAGCGTGTCGAGCGTCCGGTTCGCGATGGTGAGCTCCGTCTTGTAGCCGCCCGTGTCGACGACGACCGGCATGAGCGCGTGGTACTTCTCCGACTTCTTGTCGGTCGGGATCATCTCGACGTACGAGCTGTCGCCGCTGACGTTGTCGAGGACCGTGGCGTAGCAGACGAACTGGTCGTTGCCGGAGACGCGCTTGATGGTCGCCCAGCCGTTGAAGATCCCGCGCGCGACGAGCGGGGTGCCCTTCTGGTCCCAGGCGAAGGCCGCCAGCTCGAACGTGTCCTTGCTGGCGCTGTCCTGGCCCGTGTCGCCGTCGTGGTAGGTGACCTCGAGCTTGAGGTTCCCGAGCGACCCGCCGCCGGCGTGGGAGCAGGCGAGGTTCGAGCGGGCACCGGTCCGTCCGGCCTCACCGAACTGCTGGAGGCTGTAGATCACCGCCTCCTTGGTGGCGCCGGCCAGGAGCGGGGTCGCGGAGAGCGCGAGGCCGAAGCGCCCGGCGATCCCCTGACCGCGGAGGTCCGGTCCGGGAGGCGTCGTGACGCGAGCGAGCGCCCCGAACTGCGAGAGGTCCTGGGCCCCGCGGACCTCGATGCGAAGCGTCGTCACCGCGGTGCCGTCCGGCGTGTCGAGCCCTCGCGTCTTCAGGAAGGCGAAGACGTCGGAGTAGATCTCCTGTCCGGCCTTGAGCGTGTACGTCGCGGTGCCGTCCTTGGTCTTGAAGGTCAGCGCGAGGTCCTTCCCGGCGCGGTTCGTGAGGGTGAGCTCCGACGAGAAGCTGGTGCCGCCGGCGCCCTCGGCGCGGACGATGACCGGCACGAGGTACGTCAGCGCGTCGCCGGTGCCGGTGCTCGCGTAAGCGACCGTCACGGCCTTGGTGACGGTGGCGGTGTCGCCCGCGGCGTTCGTGAGCGTGAGCGCCACGTTGAACGTGCCGGCCGACGCGAAGATGTGCTCGGGGTTCACGTCGTGCGAGACGGCGCTCCCGTCCCCGAAGCTCCAGCTCCACTTCGTCCCGTAATGGGAGTCGTCGGTGAAGACGACGAGATGGCCGGGCTTGGGGGTCGTCGGCGAGTACGTGAAGCCGGGCACGGGGGCGACGAGCGGCGTCCGCGTCTCGGAGCCAGCGGAGCCCGTCACCGAGGTCGGCGCGCGGAAGATGCCGCGGCCGGAGGTGCCGACGATGACGGCCGAGCCGTCCTTCGGGAACGTGATGGCGGTGACCGGTACGTTGGGAAGTCCGGTGCCGTGGCGAGCCCACGTCGCGCCGGAGTCGCCGGAGCGGTAGAGACCCATGTAGCTGCCCGCCCACAGGGTGGTCGGAGTCACCGGGTCGACCTCGAACGTCCAGACCGGCAGGTCAGGCAGACCGTCCGGCTGGCCGGTCTTGGAGAGGGGCGTCCAGGTCTTGGAGTCGAACGAGTAGAGCCAGAGGCGCTCCTTGCCCTTCGCCGCGACCGTCGAGCTGGCGTAAACGCCGGCGGCGGCGACCCGCAGCCGGACCTCTCCTCCCTTCACGGGGAACTTGGAGAGGACCGTCCAGGTTTCGCCGTTGTCGACGGAGACGAGGACCATGCCGTCGGCTTCCACCAGGGCGAGGACGGTGCCGTCCGGAGCGATGGCGAGGTCCTCGATGTCCGAGATGACCGGCATCGTCTTGGACAGCTGGGTCCAGTTGGCGCCGTCGTCGTTCGACTGCCAGACCTTGTGCTTCGTGGACGTGAAGATCCGGCCCGCCACCGTGGGATGCCCCAGCACCAGCGTGCGGAACGCCGACTTGCCGGGATCGCCGGCCTCGGTGAGCCCGTTCGAGTCCGTGAACGTCTTGCCGCCGTCCCTCGAGAACTGCAGGTTCTGGTTGGTCGCCGAGATGGTGAGGTTCAGGTCGTTGGTGGGGTTGACGCGGCAGCCGTAGCCGTCCCCGCCGCCGATCTGATCCCACCGCCCGTTCTCACGCATGATCGGGGTGCCGTTGTCCTGGGCGCCGACCATGATGACCGTGCCGGCCGGGTTGGTGCAGATCTCGTCCACGAGGTAGCCGACGATCTGCGCGTTGAGCCCTTTGAAGGAGTTGCCGGTCTTCTGGAAGATGCCGCCGTCGTTCCCGATGTAGGCCGTGCCGTCCGCTCCCCAGACCATGATGTGCTGGTCGGAGTGAAGGTACGGAAGCGGCCGCGGCGGGACGGTCGGTCCGCTCCAGTCGGAGATCTTGGTCCAGGTGTCGCCTTCGTTCGTCGACTGCCACGCGTCGAGGCCGCCCGCGTAGAGCGTCCCGGGGGTCTTCGGATCCGCGGCCAGGAAGATGCAGTTGCTCCCCTGTGTGGCGAGGATGTTCGCGTTCGACATGTCCACCGTGGTCCAGGTCGCCCCGCCGTCCGTGGAACGCGCGAAGCCCCCCTGCTTGGAGTCTTGCTTGGCGACCAGCGCGTAGACGTGGTCCGGGTTCGTGGGGTGGACGGCGAGGTTGATCCGGCCGCGCGTCGCGAGGTTGCTGGGCGGGATCCCGCCCTGGCCCGTGGCGACGAAGGTCGCGCCGGCGTCGGTCGACTTGAAGACCGACCCCGGCACCGAGCCCGGCGTCCACACCGACGCGTAGATCACGTTCGGGCTGGACGGTGAGCGCGCGATGGAGGGGGCGCGAAGGGCGGCCGGCGTGCTCTCGAGGCCATAGGCCGTCTGGATCGACGCCGGCGTGATGAGACCGGTCCACGTCTTCCCGGCGTCCGTCGACCGGAGGAGGCCGGTGTCGACGCCCGCGAGGAGGATGTCCGGGTTCGTGCGATCGACCTCGATCTGCCAGAAGAACTCGCCCGGAGCCGTGCCTTCGGCGCGCTGGAACGTCTCGCCGCCGTCGTTCGAGACGAGGAGGCCGAAGGCCAGAGCGAAGTTGCCGTCACCCGGCCTCGACGACTTGGTCGTGGCGTTGTCGCCGCAGGACGTCCCCGCGTAGACGCGGCTCGGGTTCGAGGGGGCGTACGCCACGGCCCCGATCTGGAGGCCGCCGGACGGGAGCCCTTCCGCCACGGCTTTCCAGTTTGCGCCGCCATCCACCGTCTTCCAGAGACCGCCGCCGGACAGGCCGACGATGAGGGTCTTGGCCTCGGTCGGGTGGGTCGCGATCGCCGCGATCAGGCCGGTGTCGTCCTGGCCCGGGAGGGCCGCTCCGACCGGGGTGGTGAACGTGGGGCTGAACGTCGGACCGAGGTTCGTCCAGGTCGGTCCGGCCGTGACCCCGAGCGCGTGACGCCGCACCTTCGTCTGCTCGGCCGCGAAGGCATCGGCCGCGCGCCGATCGAGGTCGGCGAGGTCCGTGTTCCCGAAGCGCGCGGCCATGCGGGCCCGACGCGCTTCGAGGACGTTGTCTCGCTCCTCGGATTCGGACTTGCCCTCGGATTCGGATCTGCCTCCAGTCCTTCTTTCGGCAGCTCCGAGCGGCGACGCGCTGGCGGTGGTTGCGATGGCGACAAGGACAGCGAGACGGAAACCGGATCTCAGAACCATGGGCACGTCCTTCTTTGACCGATGTCTTTGTTGCGTGACCGGGCCGTGGTCGTGGCAGATGCGAGGTGCTGGTCGCGGTGGCGCCGGAAGGGCCGGAGCGGTTCCGAAGTTCCGGAATGCTGACCGATCCTTTGCGAAGCGTTACGAAAGAAACGATAAAGACGAGCACCCAACCGCGACCTTGGCGAAACTTGTTTACAATTGCGCGCAGAAAGAAATGACGCGGATCAGAACTTGTATACAGAAACGAACAATTAATATGCGTTATTGCTTCAGGGCTCGAATCACCAGGACGGCGGGGCAGCCGGCCCACGGATGCCCCCCTTCGATGAGGGGCTCCCGCACCTCCTCGATCAGCAAGCCTCCGGAACGGCACGCCGCGTGGTGATCTCCGTAGAGGTGGAAGTGGTGAGAGACGACGTAGTCGTCCCCTGCCGGCGTGCGGAATCCTCGCGTCCAGCCGGCCCGCATTCCGAACGGGTGGAAGTCGGAGTAGACCGCTCGCCCGCCGCGACGCAGGACGCGTCCCATCTCCCGTACGACGGCGGCCAGGTCACGCACGTGACCGACCGCGAGGCCGGAGACGATGACGTCGACGGTCGAGGACTCGATCGGGAGCGAGGAGAGGTCACCGCAGACGAGACGGCCTGAGACGGCCCGGGCACGGGCCAGCATGGCGGGCGCGAGGTCCAGACCGAAGGCGAAGGACGCGCCCAGCTCCCGCACCCTCGAAAGATAGCGTCCGCTGCCGCACGCCAGATCGAGAACCGAGCTTCCGGCGAGGTCCGGCAGGAGCGCCAGCATGGCCTTCTCCTCCAGCTCCATCAGGAGGTTGTGCGCCTCGGCGGGATAGGACTCGGCCCAGAGGTCGTACGCCTCTGCCGGCTCGAGCTCGCGCGCGTCGCCGCTCATACTCCCCGCGATGATGCCAGGGCGCTGGTTTAGGCTCCTGCCGATGGCCCGGCTGCCAAGGCGCATCGGCTTCTCTCTCCTGCTCCTCGTCGCGTGGAGCCCGGCCGCGCCGGCCCTCGACCCGCGAAAGGGCCTTACCCAGTACGTCCATGACTCGTGGCAGGCCGAGCAAGGCCTCCCGCAGAACAGCGTCACGGCGATCACCCAGACGCGCGACGGCTACCTCTGGCTCGGGACGCAGGAGGGGCTCGTCCGTTTCGACGGCGTCCGATTCACGGTCTTCGACACACGCTCGACGCCGGAGCTCGGGAACAACTTCGTCCTCTGCCTGCTCGAGGACCGGGCGGGGAGGCTCTGGATTGGCACCTACGGCGGCCTCACGAAGCTCGAGAGCGGGCGCTTCACGCGGTACACCACCCGAGAAGGCCTCCCGCACGACCAGGTCCGCGCGCTCCTGGAGGACCGCAGCGGCCGGCTCTGGATCGGGACCCTCGGCGGAGGGGCGATCCGCATGGAAGCCGGCAAGCTCGTGCGCGATCCGGCCGTCGACGCCCTTCCGGGAAAGCGCATTCGCGCGTTCGCGGAGGACCGCCACGGCGCCCTCTGGATGGCGACCGAGGAGGGGCTGGGGAAGCTGTCCGCCGGCGTGGTCCGTCTCTACACGACGGCGGACGGCCTGACCCACAAGGACATCCGCGCGCTCTTCCTGGACCGGCAGGGGGCGCTCTGGATCGGCACCGACGGCGGCGGACTCGACCGGCTCGCCCACGGCGCGATCACCGCGCTCACCGCGAAGGACGGTCTCCCGCACGACCTCGTCCGCTCGCTCCACGGCGACGCCGCGGGGAACCTGTTCGTCGGGACGTGGGGCGGCGGGCTCGGCCGGCTGTCCAACGGCAGGCTCACCGCGATCACGGCCCGGGAAGGCCTGGCGAGCGACCAGATCTGGACCATCTACGAGGACCGCGAGGGCAGCCTCTGGGTCGGCACCGACGCGGGCGGACTCCACCGGTTCAAGGACGGCGCCTTCACCGCGATGACGACCCGTGAGGGGCTCACGAACGACGTCGCCATGTCGCTCCTCGAGGACCGCAGCGGAGCGCTCTGGGTCGGCACCTACGGGGGTGGGCTGGACCGCCTCGCTCCGGATGGCACGGTGACCGCGTTCACCACGGCGAACGGGCTCCCCCACGACACCGTGCAAGCGCTCCACGAGGGGCGCGACGGCACGCTCTGGATCGGGACCTCGGGCGGCGGCCTCGGCAGGCTCTCGCGCGGCACGCTCACCGCGCTCACCACCCGCGACGGCCTCACCAGCGACCTCGTCCGCTCGCTGCTCGAGGACCGTGCCGGGACTCTCTGGATCGGCACCGACGGCGGCGGCCTCTGCAGGCTGAGGGACGGGACGATCACCGCCGTCACGCCCCGGGACGGGTCACCGTTCGACGTGGTGCTCTGTCTGCTGGAGGACCGCTCCGGGAACCTCTGGATCGGCACCGACGGGGGCGGGCTGGGCCTCCTCTCGAACGGGAGGCTCACCGCGCGCACCACGCGCGAGGGGATGTCGAACGACATCGTCTCGGCCCTCCACGAGGACCGCGACGGCACCCTCTGGATCGGCACGTCCGGCGGCGGGCTGGGCCGCCTGAAGGGCGGCCGCCTGGCCTGGGTGTCGCGGAAGGAAGGACTCTTCGACGACACCGTCTTCTCGATCCTCGAGGACGACGCCGGCCAGCTCTGGATGAGCTGCAACAAGGGGATCTTCCGGGCCTCCCGGCAGGAGCTCGAGGACGTGATGGACGGGAAGCGCCCGGCCGTCGCGTCGATCGCCTACGGGACCGCCGACGGGATGAAGAGCGCCGAGTGCAACGCCGGGACTCCCGCCGGCTGGAAGGCCCGCGACGGCAGGTTCTGGTTCGGGACGCTCCGCGGCGCCGTCGCCGTGGATCCACGGAGGGTCGCCGGCAACCCGCTGCCGCCGCCGGTCGTGATCGAGGAGGTCCTGGTCGACGGGCGCCTCTCCGCGCGAGCCGGCCCGCTCCGGCTCCCGGCCGGGACACGCAGCGTCGAGGTGCACTACACGGGGCTGAGCCTCCTCTCCCCCTCCCGGGTGCGCTTCCGGTACCAGCTCGCCGGCTTCGACCCCGAATGGGTCGACGCGGGAACCCGCCGCACGGCGTACTTCACGAACCTGCCCCACGGTGAGTACTCGTTCCGGGTGAAGGCGTGCAACAACGACGGGCTCTGGAACGAGGAGGGGGCCTCCCTCGCGTTCACGGTGGAGCCGCGGTTCCACGAGACGGGGCTCTTCCGGCTCCTGGCCGCGCTCGCCGCCGTCGCCGTGCCGTACGGCGCCTACAGGGCGCGGCTGTGGCGCGTCCGCGCCCGGGAGCGCGAGCTCGTCGCCCTGGTGGAAGAGCGGACCCGGAACCTGCGCGCCGAGAAGGAGCGCACCGAGGCGGCGCTCGCCGAGGCGGAGGAGCACGAGAGACGGGCCGAGGCGGCGAGCCAGGCCAAGAGCGTCTTCCTCGCCAACATGAGCCACGAGCTGCGCACCCCGCTCAACGCGGTGCTGGGCTTCAACCAGCTGCTCGAGCGCGACCCGGCCATCACCGGTGAGAGCCGGGAAGGGCTCGCCATCATCCAGCGTTCCGGCGAGCACCTCCTGGGGCTCATCAACGACGTCCTCTCGATCTCGAAGATCGAGGCCGGCAGGCTGTCGCTCGAGCCGCGCCCGTTCCAGCTGAAGGAGCTCCTCTCCGCCGTCCACGCCATGGTGCGTGTGCGGGCGGAGAGCAAGGACCTGCCGGTCGTCTTCGAGCTCGATCCGGGGCTCCCGGACGTGGTCCTTGGAGACGACGGGAAGCTCCGTCAGGTCCTCGTCAACCTGCTCGGCAACGCCGTGAAGTTCACGGAGCGGGGCCACGTCTCCCTCCGCGCCCGGTGGGAGAGCGGACGCGCCCGCTTCGAGGTGGAGGACACGGGGCCGGGCATCGCCCCGGCCGAGCTCGCCACGCTCTTCGCACCGTTCGTCCAGACGGAGAGCGGCCGCAAGGCGCGTGAAGGGACCGGTCTGGGGCTCGCCATCAGCCGACAGATCGTGAACCTGATGGGGGGCGACGTCTCCGTCACCAGCACCCCGGGTCAGGGCACGACGTTCCGCGTCGAGGTGGACCTGCCGGAGTCGGAGCTCGTCGCGCGGCCCGAGCGTGGGCGGGTGGTGGGGCTGGCGGAGGGTCAGGAGCGGTGCCGCGTGCTCGTCGTCGACGACACGGACGAGAACCGGCTCCTCCTCACCCGGCTCCTCCGCTCGATCGGCTTCGAGGTGAGGGAAGCCGCGAACGGCGCTCTCGCGATCGAGGAGTGGCAGAGCTTCAAACCCCACGCGATCTTCATGGACATGCGCATGCCGGTGATGGACGGTGTCGAGGCGGCGCGGCGCATCCGGGCGCTCGAGGAGGCGCGGCCGCGCCCCGGCGGCCGGACGATCATCCTGGCGCTGACGGCCAGCGTCTTCGAGCACGAGAGGACCGAGATCCTGGCGAGCGGCTCCGACGACTTCATCATGAAGCCGTTCCGCGTCGAGACGGTGCTCGAGAAGCTGGGGACCCACCTCGGCCTGCGCTACCTCCACGAGCCGGAGAGAGCGTCCGCGGCTCCCGCCGCGGGCGCAGGGCCCGCGAGCCCGGGCCTCGACGTGGCGGACGGCCTGCGGCGGGCCGGCGGGCGGCTCGACCTCTACCGGAGGCTCGTGACGGGCTTCGTCAAGGAGGCCTCGGACACGGTACCGCGCCTCCACGATCTTCTCGGGCGCGGCGAACGGAGCGAGGCGCTCCGCCTCCTCCACACGCTCAAGGGGACGGCGTCCACGCTGGGCGCTCGGCGTGTGGCGCGCGCGGCGGCCGCGCTGGAATCGACCGTCGCGGGAGGAGCCGAGGCTCGGCCCCAGCTCGACGGGCTCGGGGCCAGCGTCGAGGAGATGGGCCGGGCAGCCGGCCTCCTGGGCGGTGGTGACGCGAGGGAGACGGCGGAGCCCCTGACACCGGAGCGGGCGCGCGCCGCGCTGGCGATCACGCCCCGTCTCGCCGGGCTCCTCGCCGCCGGGGACCTCACCGCGGCCGACTGCGTCGCCGAGCTGCGCCAGGCGCTGGGTCCCAGCCTCGGGGCTCCCCTCCGGGACCTGGAGCGCGCGATCGACCGGCTGGACTTCGAGGCCGCCGCGTCGCTCCTCTCGGCGATCGACTCCGACCTCTCGGCCGCGAGCGCCTGAATCACGGGGCTCCGCGAAGGCCCTCGAGCCTCCGGGACAGGAAAGCGCGCTCGCGCGCGTTGGCGGCGCGTTCGATCGCCGCCTCGTACGCCGGAGCCGCTTCCGCCTCGCGTCCGGCCCGCTCGAGCAGGTCGGCGCGGATCGCGTGATAGAGGTAGTAGCCGTCGAGGTCCAGCCCCGCCAGCGCGGCGAGCGCCGGCTCCGGGCCCTCGACCTCGGCGAGCGCGACCGCGCGGTTGAGCGCCGCCACCGGACCGGGCGCGATCGCGAGGAGCTGGTCGTAGAGCGCCAGGATCTGGCGCCAGTCCGTGGAGGACGCGACCGGCGCGTCGGCGTGGACCGCGTGGATCGCGGCCTGGATCTGGTACGGACCGGGCCGACCGAGGGCGAGGCAACGGCGGACGAGCGAGTGGCCTTCGCGGATCAGGCCTCGATCCCAGAGGTCGCGGTCCTGGTCGGTGAGCCGCACAAGGTCACCGCCGCCCGTGACCCGTGCGGCGCGCCGCGACTCGACGAGCAGCATGAGGGCGAGGAGCCCCATCACCTCCGGCTCGTCCGGCATCAGCTCGAGGAGCAGCCGCCCCAGGCGGATCGCCTCCGCACAGAGCTCGTCGCGGACGAGCCGGTCACCGGAGCCGGGCGTGTAGCCTTCGTTGAACACGAGATAGACGACCGCCAGGACGGAGCGGAGGCGGCCCGGGAGCTCGGCCTCGTGAGGAACGCGATACGGGATCCGCGCGTCGCGGATCTTCCCCTTCGCCCGGACCAGCCGCTGGGCCATCGTCGTCTCGGGCACCAGGAACGCGCGCGCGATCTCCAACGTGGTGAGCCCGCCCAGCAGCCGGAGCGTCAGGGCGACCTGTGCCCCGGTGGCGAGCGCGGGATGGCAGCACGTGAAGATGAGCCGCAGCCGATCGTCGCGCACGGCCTCCTCCTCTTCCGGCTCGCCGCCTCCGAGCCGCTGGCCAGCCTGGGCGTGCCGCTCCTCCCGCGACGCCTCGCGGCGGAGACGGTCGATGGCCCGGTTGCGCGCCGTCGTGATGATCCAGCCCGCCGGGCTCGGCGGCGCTCCGGCGGCCGGCCACCGCCGCACCGCGACCGTGAACGCGTCCTGGACCGCCTCCTCGGCGAGGTCGATGTCGCCGAGCTGGCGGACCAGGACGGCCACGGCGCGGCCGTACTCCTGCCGGAACGCTCGCTCGACCTCGGCCAGGCCGGCCGTCGGCGCGGCGCTCGTCCCCGGCGACGCTCCGTCCCCGCCCGAAGCTGCCGGGGCGATCAGCCCGGCACCTCTCCCTGGAACGGCCGGACCTCGATGGGCAGGGGGATCGCCCGCGCGAGCTTCCGGCCCCACACGAGCGCCGAGTCGAGATCCGGCGCCTTCACGATCACGAACCCGCCGACGTGCTCCTTGCCCTCGGCGAACGGGCCGTCGGTGAGCAGCACGTCGCCGTCCTTCAGCCGGACGACGGTGGAGGTGCTCGGTGGATGCAGGCCGCCGTTGAAGACCCAGACACCGGCCGCCTTCGTCTCCTGGATGAGCTCCCCGACCTCCCGCATGATCTTCCCCAGGACCTCGGGCGCGGGCGTGCCGGCATCCGGCTGGTAGATGCTGAGCAGGTACTGCTTCATCGCGTGCGCTCCTGATCGCTGGAGCCGGAGATCGTACCGTGGCGCGGGACGCTCTCACGGCGAGCGCGCCGGCCGCCCGCGGCATCGGCTCCTGGCTCCTCACCTCCTATACGAACGGAGCTGGCGAGGATCGACACGTCGCCGACGAATACCGACAATGGCTCGACCTCGCTCCTAGCGCGCCCGGGGCCGGCCAGCGGGCCCGATGTCGACTGCGATGTGCCGCCACTTCCCCTGGCGGAACCGGGCGACGCTGAGCGTCGCCCGGGTGACGTGGCCGAGCACGATGGCGAGCCAGATGTCGGAGGGCTGGAGCCCCCGGGCCGCCTGCAGGACCGCGCAGAGGCCGAGCGGAACCGCGAGCTGAGAGGCCAGCGTGATGAAGAGCGGGCTGCGCGTGTCCCCGGTGCCCTGCAGGCCGCCGGTGTAGCTGAGCGCCACCGTGACGAACAGGCCAGACACGCTGAGGAAGCCGAGCAGCTGGCGCCCGATCGTCGTGACGAGCGGCTCGGTCAGACCGAAGACGGCGAGTAGCCGGTGCGGGATCACCAGGAAGAGGGCGCCCACGACGACGGCGACGCCGAGCCCGATGCGGGCCGCAGTGGCGACTCCCCGGCGCGCGCGCTCCGGGTTCCCCGCGCCGAGGTTCTGCCCGGCGATCGTCGAAGCCGCTCCCATCAGCCCGACCGAGGTCCAGGTGATCAACGAGAAGAGCTCCGTGTACCCGACGGCGTAGGCGGCCTGCGCCGCGGCGCTGTGCTCGAGGGAGCCGATGAAGCGCAGCAGCACGACGCCTCCGACGTTCATCGCGATCCCCTGGATCCCGGTCGGCAGCCCGAAACGGAACAGGGACCGGATGACGGCCATGTCTGGCTTCATCTCCATGCCCCGGTGGAAGTGGATCACCGAGCCGGGCGCGAAGAGCCGCCACACCCCGTAGCCCGCCACCAGCGTGCTGCTCGCGACGGTGCCCAGCGCGGCGCCCAGCGTGCCGAGCCGCGGGATCAGGACGATGTTGAACGCCACCGTCAGCACCGTCATCCCGAGCCCCAGGCGAAGCGGCGTCCGCGGATCGCCGGCGGCCCTGAAGGCGCCGCTGAGCATGAAGAACAGCATCATCCCGCCGATGCCCAGGAACATCGCGCGGAGGAACGGCAGCGCCTCGTGCTGCACCTCCGGAGCCGCGTGGACGACGTCGAGGAGCGCCGGCGCGGCCAGGCTCCCGACGACGGCCATCACGACGGCGAGGCCGATCGCCGTGAGGAACGCCTGGTAGACGACCCGGTTGACCTTCTCCGGCTCGTTCGCGCCCACGAACCGCGAAACCAGGACGCCCATCCCGGTGAAGAGCGAGCTGATGAAGACGATGACGACGAGGATGATCTGCCAGCTCACGCCGATGGCGGCGTTGGCGGCATAGCCGACGTAGTGTCCGACCATGGCGTGATCGACGATGCCCTGGAGGCCGGCGACGACGTTCTGGAGCATCGTCGGCCAGGCGAGGCGCCACACGGCGGGCCCGAGCGGCCCCTCCACGAGCGATCGGTCGAACTTCTGCGGCGGCTTCGGTGCGGGGTCGGCCATGCGGCCGGGATTGTGGACCGGGAGGGCGCCGCCCGACGTGCGCGGGTCTGGCCGTGACGCGGACGACCGCCATAGACTCCGCGAGCCCTGAACGCGGACCGAAGCACACCGGCGGCGACGCGACTCCCAGGCCTCATCGCCTGCCTCGTCCTGTCGCTCGTCCCGTGCCCCGCCGGGGCGAGAGGGACACGCGTGACGACCCGGGAGGAGCTGAGATCGCGTTTCGTCGCGGCGTTCGGGGCGGACGTGGAGCTCGTGCGCGAGGAGCTGCGTGAGAAGGACGGGGCGACGTACTGGCTGGCGTCCGTGCGACCGAAGAGGGCCGGAGAGATCGTCTTCCGCCACACGTACCAGACCCCCGGCTCCGGCTATCGCCATCAGGACCACGAGATGCGGATCTTCGTCGGCGAGCGCGGCGCCCCCCGGAGCCTGCGCGCCGACCTCCGGCCGCAGCGCGTCTCGATCGGCGACCTCGTGCTGGTCCCGTTCCGAGTCGGAGACGGCGTCGTCGGCCACGCCTTCCGCGCCGACAGCAGGTTCCCTCACTACCACTATTCGAGCTTCCCGGTCACCTACGACGAGCGACCCCTGGCCTCGGGCGCGGCCGATCTCCGCGCCAGCGACGGAGCCGCGGTCCTCCGGTACCTCGGGCGCCAGGCGGTCTCCTCCGTCCACCGGGCCGGCACGCAGGCCTCGCTCGGGCTCACGGCGTACTTCGAAGCCACCGGTGCGGGCCGATTGAACCTCGAGCTGTCCGCACGCCTGCCCGAAGCGCTCGGGGTCCCTCCCGGGAGGGTTCGCGCCGGCACGTGCTCGATCGTGGTGGCGCCCGGCGGCGACGCCATCGCCACGGTCGTCGCGGAGGAGTCCATTCACGAGAAGCACGAGGACTCGGAGACGCCTCGGGTCTCGTCCTCCGGCGGCACGGGCTACCCGGTGAGCGTCCTGATGCTGCGGCCCGGCGACCGCTTCGCCCTGTCGTACGGCAGCTTCGTCGTCTCGACGCGCCAGGAGGTCGCCGATGCCGCGCGGGATGCCGAGCCCGCGATCCGCACCTCGCCGTTCGAGGTCGACCGGGCCTACGGGTTCACGGACTGGCTGCCCGTGCCGGGTCCCCCGTCCGACGGTCCGCCGTACCTGAGGTGGAGCTTCACCGAGGTCCCCATGCCCGACGGCCCGGAGAGCTGGTACCACCAGGACTCGGTGTCGCTCGTCGGCCCCGACGGCACCGCCCTCTGGGAGGTGTGCCTTCCCGAGCGGATGAGGCGCATCCAGGCCGGGATCGGGCGGGCCGAGATCGACGCGTACCGGATGTACCCGCGTTCCACCGACGGCCTCACGTTCCTGATCGGTCAGGCCGACCTCGGAGACGCCATCGCGATCGCGGACGGATCGGGCCTCCTCGTCCTCTCGAAGAGGGACGGCTCGGCGCTCCTGGACTTCGAGCCCCCGCGCGGGGCCGGGAACGGCGGGGACCGGCTCTGGTTCGACTCTGGACGCTACCAGGTGGCCGGTGAGCGGAGCTGCCACGGCACGGCACGCGGCGGTCGCTTTCTCGCGGACTGCGGGGCGCGCCTGGTCCTCCTCGACGGCCACGCGGTGTCGGTCTTCTCGAAGGACCCCCTGCGCCTGCTGGACGTCGTCCCCTACCTGGCGGCCCGGCACGCGCGCCGCCGGCCGGGCTTCGTCTCGGCCGAGATACCGGTGCTCGACCTCCGGGTGCTGGTCGACGGCGTCGTCCACCTCCGGTGAGGCCGCCTGTTCCCGCCGATCTCGTGGAGCCGGGCGGAACGAGCGACAATCCGCGCCACCGGATCAGGAGGACCCCATGGACGTCACCCTCAAGAGCTTCGCCGACTCCGGCTGCCTCGCCTACCTCGTCGGCTGCGCGCGCACCGGACAGGCCCTCCTGGTGGACCCCAAGGCGGGCAAGGCCGCGACCTACCGTGACGCGGCCGCGAGTCTCGGCCTGACGATCGTCGCGGTGCTCGACACGCACACGCACGCGGACCACCTCTCCGCCTCCTCGGGCTTCGCGCGCGACGGCGTCGAGCTCTGGATGAGCGCGAAGACGGGCTGCAGGCGCCGCCACCGCGGGCTCGTCGACGGCGAGCCGGTCCGCGTCGGCGACCTCCGGTTCACGGCGATCGAGGTCCCCGGTCACACGCCCGACTCGCTGGCTCTCGCCGGGCACGGCCTCGTGCTCACGGGCGACTCGCTCCTCGTGGGCGGCCTCGGGCGGGCGGACTTCCGTGGCAGCGATCCGGCCCGTCTCTTCGAGTCGGTGCGTTCCCGGCTGATGACGTTGCCCGACGACACCGTCGTCCTGCCGGGCCACAACTACCGGGACATCCTGTTCACGACGATCGGGCACGAGCGGCGCCACAACCCGGCGCTGAAGCACGAGGACGGCGTCGCCTACGCACGCTCGCTCCACGCCGTCGAGGGAGCCGGCAACTCGCCCGACGTCGACGTCACGCTGGCGACCAACCTGGAGGCCGACCCCGACCTTCCCGAGGTTCCCGGCGTCGTCGCCGCCTGCTGCTCCGCGGGGGGATCGGCCGTCGACCTCGGCCCGCGGCCGGCGGAGCAGGCCGTCGAGGAGCTCGCCCCCCAGCTCGGCACGCTCGCCGCGGAGCGGCGCTGGGTGGACGTGCGGGACCCGTTCGAGTACCGCGCGGGGCACATCCCGGGTGCCGTCAGCTATCCGCTCGCCGAGCTCGGCCTTCACCTCGAGGAGCTGCGCCGCGCCGGTCCGGTCGTCCTCTCCTGCCGGAGCGGCTCGCGCTCGATGACCGCCGCCCGGACCCTCGCCTACCTGGGCGTCCTCGACCAGCCGATCAACCTGGCGGGCGGCCTCGTGCGCTGGCAGGAGCTCGGCCTGCCGGTCGAGCGCTGAGGGTCCGACGTGCCGCACCTGATCCTGCACGGCGCGCCTCCGATTCACTGGGCCGTCGCCGGGACCGCCATCGCCGCGCTGACGCTGGCGCTGCTCTACGTGACGAATCGCCGCCTCGGCATCTCGACGGGCTTCGAGGACCTCTGCTCGCTGGTGCTCGACGCCCCGTACTTCCGGCGCCCCGCGGTCGTCGCCGCCCGGGGCTGGCGTCTGCCGTTCCTGGCCGGGCTCGTGCTCGGCGGGGCGCTGTCCTCGCTGTCCACCGGTGGCTGGTCGCCGACGTGGGCTCTGGGGATGTTCGACCAGCGGATCGGCTGGGGCCCGGCGGGCAAGGCCGCGTGGATGTTCGTCGGCGGCCTCTTCATCGGCTTCGGCACGCGCCTCGCCGGGGGCTGCACCAGCGGCCACACGATCTTCGGCGTGTCGAATCTGGAGCGGCCGAGCCTGATCAGCACCGTCAGCTTCATGGGCGCCGGCCTCCTGACCACCAACCTCGTCTACCGCGTCCTCTTCGCGTAGGCGACCGTCGATGCCCGCGCTCTACCTCCTCCTCGGCACGCTCTTCGGCTACGTCCTCTCCCGTTCCGGCTGCGCCGACTACGACTTCGTGCAGGGGATGTTCCTCCTCACCAGCTTTCAGATGTACGCGATCATCGGGACGGCCGTCGCCCTCACCGCGCCCGGCCTCTTCATCCTGAAGCGCGTCGGCCGCACGATCGGCGGCACGCCGATCACCATCGAGCTGAAGACCCTCCACCGCGGCAGCGTGTACGGCGGCCTCCTGTTCGGCATCGGCTGGTCGATCGCCGGCATGTGCCCCGGGCCGATCCTGGTGAACGTCGGCGAGGGGAAGGTGTACGCGCTGGCCGCGTTGGCCGGAGCGCTGGCCGGCACGGCGCTCTTCGGTACGGGCTACTCCACGTTCGCGCGGATCTTCGGGCTGCCGCCGCTCCAGCGCCCCGCCGAGACGACGCCGGCTCCACCGGCCTAGCGGTTTCCTTGCGGCAACGTGTCCCCGAACGTATCTTCGGGGCGCCCACCGGGTTCGAGTCCGTCGAGAAAGCATGAGGAGGAGCACCATGTCCGTGGTTCGCAGCATCCGTTCGTCCGTCGTGGCCGTGACCTTGCTCGCCCTGTCGTCCGGAGCCGCCCACGCCGGCGGCTGGGAGAAGGTCGGAAAGGCCGGCGACTGGAGCAGGACGGTCGCCCTGGTCGGGATGGACGGCTACCTCTTCAGCATCGAGAGCGACGGCACGCTCTTCAAGACCGACAAGACCGGCCGGTACGAGCAGGTCGGCAAGAAGGGCGCCTTCCGGAACGCCACCATGCTCGAGGCGATGGGCGGGCACCTCTACACGGTGGAGGGCGGTACGCTCTACAAGTCCGACCCGAAGAGCGGCACCTGGGAGCAGATCGGGAAGGCCGGTGACTGGAAGAACGCGGGGATGATGTGCGCGCTGGACGGCAACCTCTACAGCGTCGAGCACGACGGCACGCTCTTCAGGACCGACGGCACGGGGAAGCGGGAGCAGATCGGGGAGAAGGGCGCGTTCGAGGCGGCGGACTTCCTGGAGCCGATGGACGGCGAGCTCTGGACCATCGAGCGCGCCACCCTCTACAAGACGAACCCGACGGCGGGGCGATGGCAGGCCGTCGGCAAGAAGGGCGAGTGGGGCAACACCGTCGCCATGGCGGGCGGCACCGGCTACCTCTGGACGATCGAGGCCGACGGCACCCTCTACAAGACGGACAAGAACGGCAAGTGGAAGCAGGTCGGAGACGCGGGCGAGTATCACGCGGTGAAGCTCCTCTGCACGATGGACGGGAAGCTCTACACCGTGGAGCAGGGGACGCTCTACCGGACGAAGTGACGCCGGTCTGATCTCCGGGGTCCCGGAACGCCACAATATTTCCGGCCGCCGATCGTCTACAGGAGTGGATGGATGAGCCGCCGGCCCTCGCCACGATGAACGAAGAGGACGCTCTCCTCTCCCGCATCGTCGAGCGCGAACGGTCCCGGCTGAGCCGCTTCATCAGGCGCCGCGTCCCCGACCCGTCCGACGTCGAGGACCTCGTGCAGGAGGTCTTCTACGAGCTCGTCGAGGCCAACCGCCTGCTGATGCCGATCGAGCACGTGACCGGCTGGCTCTTCCGCGTCGCGCGCAACCGGATCACCGACCTCTTCCGCAAGGCGAGGGCGGACTCCTTCAGCGACGCGGCCGTCGAGGACGAGGACGGCGACGTGCTGCGGATCGAGGACCTCCTCCCGTCGCCGGAGGCCGGGCCCGATGCGGTCTACGTCCGCGGCCTGCTCCTCGACGAGCTGGAGGCGGCGCTGGCCGAGCTGCCGGACGAGCAGCGCGAGGTCTTCGTCGCGCACGAGCTGGAGGGGCGGAGCTTCAAGGAGATCTCGGCGGCGAGCGGAGTCAAGGTCAACACCCTGCTGTCGCGCAAGCGGTATGCGGTCCTCCATCTGCGCGAGCGGCTGAAGAGGATCCACGACGAGCTCACCAGAGCGTGAGGAGAAGAAGATGAGAAAGAGATGGTTCCTCCTGGTCCCGCTGGCGATCGCCGGCTTCGCGCTCTTCATCGCGATCGGCGGACAGGTGGTGATGCAGCTCTGGAACTGGCTGCTGCCTCCCCTGTTCGGCTGGCCGAGCGTGACGTTCTGGCAGGCCCTCGGGCTGCTGGGGCTCTGCCGGATCCTCTTCGGAGGCTTCGGCGGCGGCCGCTGCCACCACTCCCGCACCCGGCGGCGGATGGCCGAGCGGTGGGAACGGATGTCGCCGGAAGAGAGGGAAAAGCTCGGCCGGTGGCTCCACGACCGCTGTGGGCGCGTGGCCCCGGCGGATCCGGATCCCGGAGCCGGCCGATGAGGTCTCTGGGCAAGAGGGCGAGCGGCCTCCGCCTGGAGCGAATGGCCGCATCGCCCCGGTGGAACGGCGGGGCCTTCCGCAACGTCCACCCCATTCCGCCCGGACTGAGGGCGCCCATCGCGATGCCCAGCCTCTCGGAGTTCCTCTGCGGTGGCGGCCGCAAGGTGCCGGTCGCGCCGCTCCCCTCCGCCGATCCTCGCGAGACCTGGAGACGGCCGGTCGAGACCGGCCTCCGGGCGACGTGGCTGGGCCACTCCACGGTGCTCGTCGAGATCGACGGCGTGCGGCTCCTGACCGATCCGGTCTGGGGACAGCGCGCCTCGCCGTCGAGCCTCGTCGGGCCGAGGCGCTTCCAGCCCGTCCCGGTCCCGATCGCCGCGCTCCCGCCTCTGGACGCCGTCCTCGTCTCCCACGACCACTACGACCACCTCGACTACCCCACCATCCGGGCGCTCGCCCGGCTCGACGTGCCGTTCATCACCTCGCTCGGGGTCGGCGCGCACCTCGAGGCGTGGGGGATCGAGCCGCGGCGCATCACCGAGCTCGACTGGTGGGAGTCGACGACGCTCCCGCGCTCCGAGGTCCGCGTCACGGCCACGCCGTCCCAGCACTTCTCGGGCCGCAGCGTCGTCGACCGGAACGCGACCCTCTGGTCGTCCTTCTCGGTGAACGGCCCGACGCGGTCGTTCTTCTTCAGCGGGGACACCGGGCTCACGACCGAGTACCGGGACATCCGGCAGCGCCACGGTCCGTTCGACCTCGTGATGCTCGAGGTCGGCGCCTATCACCCGGCCTGGGGCGACATCCATCTCGGCCCCGCGAACGCCCTCGAGGCGCTGGCGCTGCTCGGTGGCGGGAGCTTCCTTCCGGTCCACTGGGGAACGTTCCTGCTCGCGATCCATGCCTGGGACGAGCCGGTCGAGTCGCTCCTTTCTCTCGCGCCACGACGGGACGCGCGGCTGCTGCTTCCACGGCTCGGGCAGCCGGTCGAGCCGTCCCGGGTGGAGGGCGTGGAGACGTGGTGGCGCGCGGTCGCCGAGCTGGAGCGGCGGAAGCCCCCGGCGAGACAGGAGGAGCCGGCGACGACGATCAGCGCGTCGATCGGCTATCCGATCGACTGACGCCGGCTCGACGGACGGCCCCGGCCCGGTGACACCTGTGACCCCGGGCACGGAAGCGAGAGGGGCGAATCGCCAGAATCCGCGCCCGGAGGAGCCATGTTCCGTACCACGGCCCGCCTCGCGGTCGTCCTCGCCCTTTCCCTGTCCGCAGCCCGCGCCGTCGCCGCCGAGCCACCCGGGACCGAGACGTACGACGGGTTCGACGTCGCGAAGCTGGCCGAGGCGACGGCCCGCCTCACGACCCTGCGGACCCAGCACGGCGAAGATAAGGGAAACGAGACATTCGCCACCTGGCTCAGCGGCCAGTCCCTCACCCGCGCCGCCTACGACTCCGCCTGGAACAAGTGGTGGGAGCGGTTCCGGGCCGATCCGTCCGGCCAGCTCGAGGCACGCTTTCACCGGATCAGCTCCGAGTGGGTGCAGCAGCTGAACTACGGCGACGCCAAGGACCGGCGGCAGGAGACCCGCGAGGGTGTGTCGCTCGATACCTACGCCCGCGTGGCCGTGGCGCTCACCCGTCTCCCCGGCGCCAAGCTGGAGGACGTCGTGAAGAAGAACGGGCTGAAGAGCACGGCGCAGTGGCAGAAAGCGAACGAGGCGTGGGGCAAGGCGATGAAGGAGGACACCGGCGGCACGCTCGTGCAGCAGTACGCCGCCCTCTACCAGAAGTACGCGGGACCCCAGCTCGCCGCGGAGCGGGACGCGGCTCTCGCGAACACCCTCGCAGAAGGGAGCAAGCGCCCGGACCCGTCCCCAGCGGCCCGGCCCACGCCGGAGACCCTGGACCAGGTCTCCGCGCGGATGGCCGCGGCCCGGGGCCGCGAGCGGATGGAGGCGGCCCGGGAGTACGCTCACGCCTGCGACCTCTGGTCCGGCCCCGCCCGCCGCGACCCGAAGGACGTCCGCGCCACGCGTTGCGCCGACGACGTCCTCCGCCGCGACCTGAAGCCCGTCATCCTGGAATCGCTGGAGCGGGCCGACGATCGCACCATCGGCTACGCCGTCCGGCTCCTCGACTACCTCCGCGAGCTGAGGCTGGCCGAGAACGGCGACAAGCTCACGATCCAGCGCGTCCTGCGACGGGCCGAGGACCACCTGGTCACGCTGGAAGCGTCGTTCGAGCCGATCAAGGACAAGGCCGTACCCGAGCGGATCCCTCTGCGGCAGAAGATCGACGAGTACACGGCCGCGGTACGGGACCTCCGGTCGGCGCTCGCGGCCTGGTAGGCCGGCCCCGCGCGAAACGCCTAGGCGCTCACTCCGGCGGCCTCGAGCTCCGCCTCCACCTTCTCCCACTCCGCCATCAGCCCCTCGATCTTCCCCTTCAGCTCCTTCTGCTCCGTCTCGAGCTTGCGAGCCTCCTTCTGGGCGCTCTTCCCCGAGAGGGCGGGGTCGAGGAACTGCTCGCTGATGTCGTGGACCCGCTTCTCCAGGACCTCGATCTGCTTCATCAGCTCGTCGCGCTGCCTCTCGAGGGCCTTCGCGCGGCTCTGGCGTTTCGGCTCCGGCTCCTTCTTCCCGACGTCCTGGGCCTTCTTCGCCCGCCGGAGCTTGAGGAGGACGGCCTCGGCGTCGAGATGGTCGTCGCCCAGCCGATCGATGTACTCCTCGTACGTTCCGCGGAAGTCGTTCAGCCCCTTCGGCGAGATCTCCACGATCCGGTTGGCGAGCTGGGAGACGAACCAGCGGTCGTGGGAGACGAAGATCAGGGTGCCGTCGTATTCCTGGAGCGCCGTGACCAGCGCGTCGATCGCCTCGATGTCCAGGTGGTTCGTCGGCTCGTCGAGGACCAGGACGTTCCGCCCGAGGATCGAGAGGCGCGCGAAGACGAGCCGGGCGCTCTCGCCGCCGGAGAGGCTCCGCACCGGCTTCTCGGCGTCGTCGCCCGTGAAGAGGACCGCGCCGAGGTGGCCGCGGATGAAGCCGATCGGCTCGCCCGGAGCCACCTCCCACAGCCACGCCTCGATCGACTGCTTGCCGCCCCCGTGGAGCTCCGAGTGGTCCTGCGAGAAGTACCCGGGGCTCGCCTCGTAGCCCCACGCCACCGTGCCGGCGTCCGCCGCGAGCTCCCCCACCGCGATCTTCAGGAGGGTCGACTTGCCGATGCCGTTCGGGCCGATGATGGCGAGGCGGTCGCCCCGTTCCACCTTCAGCGAGACGTCCTTCAGCACCACGTTGTCGCCGTAGGCCTTCCCGATGCCGTCCAGCTCCAGCGCCTGCCGTCCGCTCGGTCGCCGCTGGCGGAACCGGAAGCGCGGGTAGCGCCGCGAGCTGGGCGGGAGCTTCTCGACGACGATCTTCTCGATCAGCTTCAGCTTGCTCTGGGCCTGGCGCGCCTTCGTCGCCTTGGCGCGGAAGCGGTCGACGAACGCCTGCTGGGCGGCGATCTGCTTCTCCTGCTTCTCGATCTCCGTCTCCTTGCGCTCGCGCTCCGACTCCTTCGCCGCCACGAACGCCGAGTAGTTCCCCGGATAGACCATCACGGTGGCGTAGTCGACGTCGGCGATGTGGGTGCAGACGTTGTCCAGGAAGCGGTGGTCGTGCGAGATCACGATCGCGAGGCCCTTGTACGAGTCCAGAAACTTCTCGAGCCAGCGGATCGACACGATGTCGAGGTGGTTGGTCGGCTCGTCCAGGAGGAGGGCGTCCGGGCTCGCCGCGAGGACCTGCCCCAGCAGGACCCGGAGCTTGAACCCGCCGGAGAGTGTGGAGAGACGCTCCCGGTGCACCACGGTGGGGATCCCGAGGCCCTCCAGGATCTCGGCGGCGCGCGCCTCGAGCGAGTACCCCTGGTGGCGGACGATGACGTCCTCGAGCTCGGCGTAGCGGTCGCCGTCGAACTCGCCCTCGGCGTGGAGGAGGCGCTCCTTCTCGGCCATCGCCTCCCAGACCTCCCGGTTGCCCATCATCGCCACCTCGACGATCGGCATCTCCTCGTAGCGGAAGTGGTCCTGCTTCAGGACTCCCAGCCGGAGCTTCCTCGGGATCGAGACGACGCCGCTCGACGCCGCCTCCTCGCCCGAGAGGATCCGCAGGAGCGTGGACTTCCCCGAGCCGTTCGCGCCGACGAGGCCGTAGCGGTTGCCGGGATTGAACTGGATCGAGACCCCGCTGAAGAGGGTCTGCGCGCCGAACGACTTGCCGAGGTCCGAGACGGAGATCATGGGGCGCGGACGATAGCAGGCCGGCCAGCGAGGCCTTCACCGGTGGCGACGCAGGGGCGGCTCGCGGTGGGGGGTTGACAGCACCCAGGTGTACCGTGTGTACTACGTCGCGTGGTACACCATCCGAAGAGAGCCCGGAGCCGCGCGTGATCCAGGTGGTCACGGGCGATCCCCGGCCGATCTTCAAGCAGATCGTCGACGGCATCCGGCTCAGGATCGCGTCCGGCGAGATGCCGCCCGGGACGCGCCTCCCGAGCGTCCGCGCGCTCGCGATGCAGCTCACCGTGAACGTGAACACGGTGGCCAAGGCGTACCTGGACCTGACCGCAGACGGGCTCATCGAGTCGCAGAAGGGAGTCGGAGTCTTCGTGTGCGAGCCGCGACAGCGGCGGAGCGACCCCGAGCGCCAGCGCCTCCTCGACGAGGCGGTGGCCCACTTCGTGAGCGACGTGATCCCGCTGGGTTTCACGCCGGAAGAGATCGTGGACCGGCTGCAGCGCGAGCTGGAGCCGATCACCCACCGGAAAAGCAGGGAGCACGGCGAGTGACTTCGACGACCGACTTCCCCATCGAGACCGAAGGGCTCGGCCGGCGCTTCGGGCGGAAGGACGCCCTCCGGGACCTGACGCTCCGCGTGCCCCGCGGCGGCGTCCATGCCCTGCTGGGACGGAACGGCGCCGGCAAGACGACGCTGCTCCGGGTCCTGCTCGGGTTCGACCACCCCACCCGCGGCTCGTCGCGCGTGCTCGGCCAGGACAGCCAGGCGCTCTCCCCCGAGGCGCGCGGGCGGATCGCCTACGTGAACGAGGAGCACGGGCTGCCTCCCTGGATGTCCGTCGCCGGCCTGCGCGACCTGTCCGCGAGCACCTACGGCCGCTGGAACGAGAAAGCGTACCGCGAGGTGGCGGACCTCTTCCGGCTCTCCCCCGTGCAGCGGGTGTCGCAGCTCTCGCACGGGGAGCGGGCCGGTCTGGCGCTGGCGCTGGCCCTCGCCCAGTCGCCGGACCTGCTGCTCCTGGACGAGCCGACGCTCGGGCTGGACGCCGTGGCCAAGCAGGCCTTCGTGGAGGCGCTCCTCTTCGTGGGGGACCGCGAGGGCACCACCGTGATCTACAGCTCCCACCAGCTGGACGAGATCGAGCGCGTCGCCGACGATCTGATCGTCCTGGTCGAGGGCGCGTTGGCCGCGTTCACCACGCCGGAGGAGATCCAGGCCCGCGTGAGCGCGTGGATCGTCGACGGGCTGCCGGCCGGCCGTGCGGTTCCCGGCCTCCTCCAGTCGCGCGACCTCGAGGGGCAGACGCAGCTGATCGTCCTCGACCAGGGGGACGACTTCACGGGTCGCCTCCAGGCGCTGGGTGCCCGGAGTACCGCCCGCGCGCCTCTCGGTTTCGACCGGGCCGTGAACGCGTTCCTCGCCGCCGGCGGGAAGGGGGCAGGCTCTTGAGACCTCTCCTCGCCGCCGAGCTCCGCCGGTTCCGGACGGCCGCCGTGGCCGGTGCCGCCGCACACCTCGTGATCCTGGCGATCGTCGGGACGTTCACGGACCTCTTCGTGGCCACCGAGGAGAAGAAGGGAATCGGCCTCGTCTGCTACGCCATCCCCGGTCTCCTCGCCGGCCTCTACCAGATCGGCTCGCAGCGCCGCCTCGGCACCTTCACGTACCTGATCCACCGGCCGCTCGCGCCGCGGAGGATCCTCCTCGCGCTGGCGGGCGCGGCGTCGCTTCTGCTGGGCGGCGTGGTGGGCCTGCCGATCCTCGTCGCCACCGTCGTGGCCCGCTTCCGCCCCCACGGCGTCGACGCGCGGATGTTCCTGACGGCTCCGCTCGTGCTCGGGATCTGCCTCTGCTTCTACCTGGCCGGCCTGTTCCTCGCGCTGAGCCCCAGCCGGGCGCGGTTCGCGGTGCTGCTGATCCCCGTCGTCTTCCTGTATCCCCGCCTGTCGCCTCTCGCGACGTTCCTGGCGCTCGCCCTCGCGCTCCTCTGGCTCTGGGTGCTCGCGAGCGGCGCGTTCAGGCCCGACCTCTCGACGCACCTCACCTCGCCGCTCGCGGTGGCGGCGTTCGCGCTGCCCGTGCAGGCCGCGATCCTCCCGATGCTCTCGTTCCTGCTGCTCCTCGTCTACTCCCTCGGGGTGGCGGTGTCGGAAGCCGGCCTGCGCCACGTGTCGGCCTTCGGCTGGAACGACTACTTCCCGGAGGACACCTTCCAGCGCCTGGAGTACCTCGAGCCCGCCGACGCGATGACGCTGGGGCTAAGGCGCGCGGGGGGCGAGGAGGCGGGGCGGCTGGCGACGTCCTTCGATCCGAAGGCCGCGGTGGAGCTGGGCCGGCTGAACCACGACACGCACCACCGCGGTCAGCTCTGGAGCCACGACCGGCACCAGACGTTGACCATCGACGCCAGGGGTCTCGTCTTCACGTTCTCGCACGACCTGATGCTCTTCACCGGCCGCCAGGCGCGCACCGGCGAGGCGGCGGGCTGGCTGGGGCCCGAGGGACGTGCCGTCGACGCCCTTCCGTCCGCGCGGTTCGAGTCGGTGCCGGAGGTGATGAACGGCCGCTTCCCGGTGACGGCTCGGCGCGTGTACGAGGTCTCCCCGGAGCTGTCGGTGCGGACGACGTTCGAGGCGCCCGCGGGCGAGCGGATCGTCACGCCCCTCTTCCGGGCCGACGGCGCGCTCCAGGCCGTCCTCACGGACCGGGCCCTGCACCTCGTGCCGCCACGCGCGATGTCCGTCGCGTTGCCCGGTGACGTGAGGAACCTGTCGCGCGCGATCGTCGTTCCGGCGGGCGACGAGATGCTGATCTCCTTCGTCAGCGGCACCGAAAGCGAGCGGGACGGCGCCCCGGCACGGCAGACCATCTCGCGCCTGGATGGAGAGGGGCGCACCGTGACCGTCGCCGACCTGGCGCTCGGCCAGGGACCGCCGGCGTGGACGCGGCACCGGAGCTTCCTCGTCGCCCCGCTGCTCACGTTCCTGGGCGACGCCGTTCTTCGAGAGCCGATCTCGCGACCACCGCCCGCGCTCTGGCTCGTCGCGACGTTGATCGCCGTCGCATCGTGCGCGCTCACCGCGTGGGTCGCCCGGCGCCGAGGTCTCTCCGACCGCTCCCGGCTGGCCTGGAGCGCCGCATCGCTCCTCACCGGCATACCGGGGTTCCTCAGCTTCCTGCTCCTGACTCCACGCGCGGAAACACCGCCGTGACGCACTAGCCCACTTCAGACCTGACGCCCTTCCAGCCGTCTCGTTGACCGAGTCCGGCGTGAGCCCTGCCCCGCAACCGGAGGAACACCATGCTGAAGATCCAGAACCTGACCAAGACCTACCCCAACGGCGTCATCGCCCTCGACGGGGTCTCGCTGACCATCGGCAACGGCCTCTTCGGCCTCCTCGGCCCGAACGGCGCCGGCAAGTCGACGCTCATGCGCACCGTCGCGACGCTGGTGTCGCCGGACCGGGGCCGGATCGAGCTGGACGGCCGCGACGTCCTGGCGGATCCGCAGACGCACCGTCGACGGCTCGGATACCTGCCCCAGGACTTCGGCGTCTACCCCGGCCTCCCGGCGCTCATGCTGCTCGACCATCTGGCGCTCCTGAAGGGAGTTGCCAGGAAGAGCGATCGCGCCGCGCAGATCGACTCCCTGCTCCACCTGACCAACCTCCACGCCCACCGCAAGACGGCGGTGAGCACCTTCTCGGGCGGCATGCGGCGCCGCTTCGGCATCGCCCAGGCGCTGCTCGGCGATCCGCGCCTGGTGATCGTGGACGAGCCGACGGCGGGGCTGGACCCAGAGGAGCGGCACCGCTTCCACGACCTCCTTGCCGAGATCGGCGAGCGGATGGTGGTCGTGCTCTCCACGCACCTCGTCGACGACGTGCAGGAGCTCTGCCCACACCTGGCCGTGCTGGCCAAGGGGCGCGTCGTGACCCAGGGAGAGCCCGACGCGCTCGTGGCCAGCCTCGTGGGCCGCGTGTTCCGCAAGTCGGTGGAGCGGTCGGCCGTGTCCTCCCTGCGCGGTCCCTTCACCGTCCTTTCGACGCGCCTCCACGCCGGCCGCGCGCAGGTGCGCGTCCTGGCGGACGTCCCTCCCGGACACGGGTTCGAGCCCGCGCCGCCGGAGCTGGAGGACGTCTACTTCGCGGCCCTGGGATCCACCCGGGCGCCCGTCGCCGAGGCGGCGTGATGCTGGGCGGCGTCCTCCTCTTCGAGCTCCGCGCGCACGCCGGGCGGCTCACGTTCGCTCTGGCCGCGCTCTTCTTCGCCTTCCTGGGGTTCGCGACCTCGGCCACGAGCTTCGGGCAGGACGACGTCCTCCTGAACGCGCCGTACACCATCACCAACGCGATGGGGCTGCTGACGCTCTGCACCGTCTTCTCGCTCACGCTCTTCTGCGCGCAGTCGGTGCTCCGTGACGACGAGCACCGGATGGCGGAGATCGTCTACTCGACGGCCGTCACCAAGGGGGACCTCCTCCTCGGCCGCTTCCTGGGCTCGTTCCTGGCGGCGGTGGCCTCCTTCGCCGCGGCCCCGGTCGGTATGGTCGCCGGCACGTTCCTGAAGTCGCACGAGCCGGGGACGGTCGGGCCGTTCTCGCTGGCGCACTACCTCTGGCCCGTCGCGGTGCTGGCCCTGCCGAGCATGCTCTTCGCCGGGACGCTCCTCTTCGCGGTGGCCGCGCTCACCCGGAGCTCCCTGGCGACGTACGTCGCCGGCGTGGCGCTCTACGTCCTCTACCTCGCCGGAGCGCTGGCGACCGACAGCCCGCTCATGGCCGGCTCCTCCCCCACCGCCGACGGCCTCGCCCGCGCGGCGATGCTCGATCCGTTCGGCATCTCGGCGTTCTTCGCCCAGTCGCAGTTCTGGACGCCGGCCGAGCGGAACGTCCGCCAGGTGGCGATGGAAGGATCCTTCCTCTGGAACCGCGTCGCGGTGACGCTCGGCGGCGTCCTCACGCTGGCGACGGCGGTCCGCCTCTTCCGGATGGCGCTTCCCTCCGGCGTGAGGTCGGGAGGCCGCAAGTCGGTGGCCGTGACCGACTCGGTCGAGACGTCGAGCCGCTCGGTGGAGCTCGTTCCCGCCCCGACGGCCATCGGAGCCGACGTCTGGGCCCGGGCGCTGGCCTCGCGGGTCGGGCTCGATCTCCGCCTGGCGCTCGGCGGCTGGCCGTTCCTGGCGCTCCTCGTCCTCTTCACCGGCAGCATGGGCATCGAGATGTGGCAGAGCTTCCGGATGAACGAGTTCGGCACCGCGCTGATCCCCACCACCGGGATGGTGCTGGACCGCCTTCGGGGCAGCGTCCTTCCGTTCGGGCTGCTGGTGATCGTCTACTGGAGCGCGGAGCTGATCTGGCGGGATCGCGCCGTGAACGTCCAGGAGATCGTGGACGCCACGCCGGCCCCGAACGGCCTCTTCCTGGTCTCGAAGGTCTTCACCCTCTCGGCGCTGGCGGCCGTGCTGATCACGTCGGGAGCTTTGATCGGGATGCTGTTCCAGATCGCCCTCGGACCGGTACGCATCCAGGCGGGGCTCTACGCGTCGCTCCTCGTCTTCGTCGGGATCCCGCTCGTGCTCCTCTCCGTGCTGGCGATCTTCCTGCAAGTGCTCTCCCCGAACCGCTACGTCGGGATGCTGGCGACGGTGGTCGTCGCGCTGTTCTGGCATCGCGGCGCGCTCGGCGGCTTCGATCACCCGCTGCTCCGGTACGCCTCGGCCCAGGAGCCTCGCTACTCCGACATGAGCGGCTTCTCGCCGCTGACGGGCACGTTCGGCTGGCTCATGCTGTACGGCTCGCTGCTCGCGGGGCTGATGTCGATCGCCGCCGTCGGACTCTGGCGGCGCGGCACGGAGGGGCGGCTCTGGACCCGGCTGCGGGCCCTCCCCTCGCGCCTGGGCACGCCCGGACGGATGGCGTTCGTGGCCGTCGGCCTCACGTGGATGGCGCTGGCCGGCTTCCTCTACCAGCAGGGCAACGTCGTCAACCGGTACGAGACCGAGGCGCAGAACCTGAAGTGGCGCGTGGAGTACGAGCGCACGTACCGGCACCTGGAGAAGGACCCTCAGCCGGTCGTCGTCGGGCAGAGCGTCACCGTGGACCTGTTCCCCGAGGAGGGACGCGTGAAGGCTCGTGGTCGCCTGCGGCTCGAGAACCGCGCCGACTCGCCGATCGGCACCGTCTGGATCTCGACGCGACGCGACCTCAGGACCGTCGCGGTCACCGTGGGCGGGCGGAACCCGGAGAAGACCGACGCGCGCTTCGGCATGCACCTTTTCCCGCTCTCCCCTCCGCTCGCGCCCGGCGCCTCGACCGAGCTGACGTTCGACGCCCTGCTGGAGCGGCGCGGGATCGCCGCCGACGGCGACGCGATGGAGGAGGTCGTCCCGAACGGCACGTTCCTCCTCGGCTCGGCGTTCCTGCCCGGGATCGGCTACCGGTTCCAGTACGCCCTCCGGAGCCCGAACGAGCGGCGCCGGCAGGGCCTGCCCGAGCTGACCGATCCCGAGCGTCCCGACGACGGCGAGCTCGTCCACGACGTCGCGCCGAAGGTCCCCATCGAGACCGTCGTCTCGACCTCACCCGGCGAGACCGCGCTGGCGCCGGGGGCGCTCGCGAAGGCGTGGGTCGAGGGCGACCGCCCGCACTTCCGCTACACGTCGGAGCACCCGGTGTCGCCGGACCTGGCGATCGTCTCGGCGCGTTACGAGGTGGCCAGACGGAACGTCCGCGGTGTGGACGTCTCCGTGCTGTACCACCCGGGCCACGCCAGGAACGTCGAGGCGATCCTGCAGTCCGCGGCGCGCACGCTCGACTACGGCATCCGGAGCTTCGGCCCGTACCCGCTGCCCGAGCTTCGCCTCGTCGAGATCCCGTCCACCTGGGGGCAGTTCGGCGGCCTCGCGATGCCGGGCCTGATCATGCTGGTCGAGCACCGGGTGTTCCTGATCGACCGTCGTGACGACGCCAGGGTGGACATCGTCACCAAGCGGGTCGCCCACGAGGTGGCGCACCAGTGGTGGGGCCGGGAGCTGGCGCCCCCGATCGGGCCCGGCTCGGCGGTGCTGGTGGAGAGCCTGGCCCGCTACAGCGAGCTGATGATCCTCAAGGAGGTCCACGGGCGGAAGGCGATCGAGCCGGTCGTCGCGATCGAGCTCCGCAACTACCTCTCGGGACGCGCCGGGCGGCCGGAGGTGCCGATGGCCCTCGCCACCGACCAGTCCTACCTCTACTACGCGAAGGGGGCGCTGGTCTTCACCGCCCTCGAGGACCTCATCGGCGAGCAGAACGTCAACCGTGCGCTCGCCGAGCTGCTGAAGGAGGGGACCGCTCCCGGCGCTTCGCCACGTGCAACCGACCTGGTGAAGTGTCTCCGGGAGGTGACGCCGGTCGAGCACCAAAGTCTGCTCGACGAGTGGCTCCTGGGCACGGCTCTCTACGACCTGCGGGTGACGTCGGTCAAGTCCGAGCCGCTCCCCGGTGGGCGCTTCCGCGTCGCCGCGCGCCTGATGGCGGAGCGGACGGTCTACGAGAAGGGTCAGGAGGTGGCCGGCGTGCCCGAGGAGCCGATCGAGGTGGAGGTGCTCGGCGAGCCGTCCGCCACGGGTGAGCCACGGGTCCTCCACACCGTGAAGATGGCCGTCCGGGGCACGGCCGATCTCTCCGTCGACGTCGACGCCCGCCCGGTCAGCGTGTCGATCGACCCGCACATCCGGCGCATCGACCGGAACCTCGTCGACAACGTCCGGAAGGTGGAGGTCGAGCGACGCTGAGCCAGGCCGGCCGGTCGGGAGGGCGGGGGGCCGCCCTCCCGGCCGGTGGACGGCTCGACTACTTGACGAGCTTGATGCTGTGCGAGCTGCCGGGCTGGCAGACGAAGGGTTCGCCGAGCTGCTCGATCTCGTTCTCGAACTTGATCCCGCCGATCTTGTGCTGGTAGAGCACCTTGAACTGGGTCTTGTCGCCCTTGACGGCTTCGAGGTCTCGCGTCACCGTGAAGGACTTCCTGGCGTTGAGCTTCTCCTTCCCGTCGACGCCGAGCAGCGGCTCGAGGCGCCACCTCTGCTTGTCGAAGTCGTTGTAGAGGAACTTCGTCACCTTGATCTGATCGGTGGTTCCGTTCTCGACCGTGATGTTCACCCCCTTGCAGTTGTCCCCCGCGAGGGCGCGATCGGCGGGACAGGCGACCAGTGCCGCGACGGAGAGCAGTACGGCGGATGTAAGGGGCGACGAATGGGCGGACCTCATGACGGACCTCCTGCGATCCTGATGCGACTCGCCCTCCCCGGGTATCGAGTCGGTGCTGATTGTTCGGGGCCGACCATCCGGCTCCCTTCGACCGCAATCTGGGACGTCGGGAAGGGAGAATCCCGACGGAAAGCGGAAGAAACCCGGACGGAATACCGGACGGCGAGCCGGCGGTCGTTCGGAGCTCGAGCGTCGGTTCCGGTCCGCGCGCGGTAGACCTCACCCCTCCGCCGGCGCCGTGAGGGGCGAGGATTCTCGAGCCGAGGCGGGTGCCGCAGCCAGCCTCACGAGCGATCGAAGACGGACGTCGAGCGCGTCTCTCGGAGCCTTTCCTGGTGCGACGTCACGATCCAGCTCGTCGTCCCCATCCGGGGTGGCGGCTCACCCGCTCTTCTGCCGCGACCCAGCACCAGCGCCACGCCGGCCATCGCGAGAGCGCCCCCGATCACCGCCGATGCCCCCGGCTTCTCGCCCAGCACGGCCCAGCCCATCAGAAGCGCGATCGGCGGGACGAGGAAGAGCGCAGCCGCGGCGCGCGTCGCCGGGACCTTCGACAGGACGTAGGTCCAGAGCCCGTTGGCGAGCGCTCCGGGGAGGACGCCGAGGTAGACCGCCGCCAGGATCGCCTGCCGCGGCGCGGTGCCGAGGGTCCGGAGGAGGTCGCCGCCGAAGGCGAGCGCGAGCGCGGCGGTGCCGAAGAAGATCGAGCCCACGGTGACCTCGAAGGCGGAGAGCCGAGTCAGCAGCGGTTTCTGGAGCACGAAGAAGACCGCCTGGATGAAGGCGGCGAAGAGGACGAGGGCCGCGCCGCGCGAGGGCACCAGGCCGGACACGCCTGCGCCGGTCCCGATCGCGAGCCGCGCGACCCCGGCGAAGCCGATGCCGATTCCGAGCGCTCCGCGGGCGCCCAGGCGCTCGCCCAGCGCGCCCCGCGAGAGGAGGGCGGTGAAGATGGGCGAGGAGGCGATCAGGAGGCTTGCCGTGCCGGCCGCGACGGTGCGCTCCCCCTCGTTCAGCGCGGCGTGGTACAGCGCGACCCCGGTGAGGCCCACCAGCGCCAGCCAGGGAAGGTCGCGACGGGTGACGCTAGAACGCACCGCGCGATCCGGCTGGATCGCGCGCTCCGCCCGGCGACGGAGCGGCAGGACGGCGAGCAGCGTCGCCGACGCCACCGAGAACCGGAGCAGCGCGAGCGGGCCGCCGCTGAAGGACCGGGCGGCAACGCGGATCGCCACGAAGGCAGAGGCCCAGAGTACGATCGTGGCGGCAGCGGCAACGATCGTCAGGGTCCGGGCGCGGGGCAGAGTCGCGATCGGGTTGCTCATGCCGGCAATCTGGCGCTCGACGCGACGAAAGGCTGGGATGGGATCGACGCCTCTGGAACGGGATCGACCTCGGACGGACGCAGCCCAACCGGGGGCGCTCCGCCCCCCGTACCCCCAGGGGACTCGAGCCCGCGAGTACCTTCACAGGCTCTCGGTTCCGCTCCTCCCCTTCCCCGGCGGCGCCTCTTCGCTCCTCGCCCGTGCCGAGACCGAAACGTTCCTCTTCGCGGAAACGCGGCACGACCCGGACACCCGCCTCTCCGCGCACGCCCACGAGAACGCCACGGTGACCGTGCTCCTCGACGGCCACTCCGAGGAGCGGGCGCCCGGAACGCCACGGCACTTCCACCTCGGTCGCGGCTGCGTCCTCTTCCGCCCTCCCGGCGCGGCGCACGTGGACCGCTTCGGGCCCGAGGGCTGCGCGAACCTGGAGATCGAGGTCGTTCCCGCCGGGCTCGACGCCCTGCGCCGCCACACCGATGTCTTCGACTCGCACGCCTACCAGACCGCCCCCGAGCTGATGCGGACGGTGCGGCGCATCCGGGCCGAGCTGGCCCGGCCGGCACCCGGCCGCGCGCTCGCCCTCGAGGGCCTGGCCCTGGAGCTTCTCGCCACCGCGTCCCGCGGCGGCCCTTCCGGAGATCGCGCGGGCGGAGGCGGATCCGCGCCGCCGAGGTGGCTCGTCCGGGTCCGCGACCTCCTCCACGAACGACAGGCCGAGCCCGCTGCTGCGGCTGCCGCCATCCGGCCGCGCCAGCGAGTAGAAGCGCGCGAACACACGGTCGCGTGCGTAATCGGGCACGCCGGGGCCGTGGTCACGGACTTCGATGACGATGCATTCGCCGTCGCGTCGCGCGCCGATCCGCACCTCCCCGCCCTTCGGCGAGAACGCGATG
>CAYLNK010000013.1:0-43516 GCA_964384675.1 uncultured Holophagales bacterium
CGTGGGCCTCGGCGCCGGCCAGGACGGCACCGCTCGCGCGGATCCAGGCGAGCGCCGACCCGGGCGAGAGCCCGGGAACGATCGGGAGGCGCAGGGCGCTCCCCGCCGAGGCCCGGAGCGCCCGCGGCGTGAATGGCCCCGCCGAGCCGGCCGTCAGGAGTACGGCTCCCGCCCCGAACGCCTCCGCCGAGCGCACCATCGCCCCGACGTTGGAAGGGTCCTGCACCCCGTCGAGCAGCAGGGCGAGGCCGGGCGCGAGCGTGTCGATCGACACGGCCGGTGGTGTCGCCAGCGCGGCGACCCCACGGACCGACGGCAGGTCGGACAGCTTCCGGAGCACGCGCTCGTCGACCTCGACGAGCGCGGCGCCGAGTCCCCGCGCCCGGGCGAGGAGCGCCGCGGACGCCTCGCCGGTGTGGTAGACCGACTCGGGCCGGAGACCGGCCTCGAGCGCCTCGGACAGCATCCGTGCGCCCTCGAGGAGCATCCGGTCCCCGCGCTCGACCGCCCTCACGGCCGCCACGATCCGCGCGTTCGAGGTGGAGGTGAGGGGGGGCATCCGCCGAGGATGTCGCGGTCCGGTGGAAAAGCCAAACTTCGGTGACAATCGGGCGGTGAAGGGTGTCGTCCCGGCCGCCGCCGTCGTCGTGAAGGCGTCACCCCTGACGGCGCTCTGGACGTTCCCGTCCATCCTCTTCTCCGCGTTCCTGGTCGCGTGGGGCGCCGAGGCGGCCCAGTTCCTGATCTCGCAGGGGCTGGCGCTGGCGATCCTCGCCTGGCTCCAGACGCTGCCGGAGTTCGCGGTCGAGGCCGTGATCGCCTGGGAAGCGGGGAAGGACCCGAGCCGGATCCACTTCGCGATCGCGAACTTCACCGGCTCCATCCGCCTCCTGGTCGGGCTCGGCTGGCCGCTCGTCTATTTCGTGTCGGCCTTCTTCGCCGCGCGCACCGGCAAGCGGAAGACCTGGGATCCGATCGTCTTCGACGACGAGCACTCCATCGAGGTCATCGGGCTCTTCCCGCCCCTCGCCTGGTTCGCCGTCATCTGGTGGAAGGGGAGCCTCGGCCTGATCGACGCGGCGGTCCTGACGCTCTGCTACGTCACCTATCTCCTGGTGCTGCTCAAGATGCCCCCTCGCGAGGGAGACCTCGAGGAGGTGGAGGACCTTCCGGCGGTGTCACGCTGGGCCCTGTCGCTGGGACCCGGGAAGAGGGGCTGGGCGATCGGAGGGATCTTCGTCGTGGGAGGCGCCATCCTGGCGTGCTCGGCCCACGCCTTCGTCGAGTCGATGCTGGCGATGGCCGTGAGCTTCGGCATCGCCCCGTTCGTCTTCGTTCAGTGGGTGGCGCCGTTCCTGTCGGAGTTCCCGGAGAAGCTCTCCGCCTTCAACTGGGCGCGCCAGATCACCAAGGCGCCGATGGCGGTGATGAACCTGGTGTCGTCCACGATCAACCAGTGGTCGATCCTCTCGGCGCTGATCCCGGTCATCTATTCGATCTCGCGGGGCACGCCGTCCGCCATCGCGTTCGATCCCCACCAGCGCCAGGAGATCCTCCTGACCATCCTCCAGAGCGGCCTCGGCTGGCTGCTCCTCCTCAACATGAACCTCGCGGCGTTCGAGGCGGGCCTCCTGTTCGTGCTGTGGCTCGTTCAGTTCGCTCTCCCCGGCACGCGGGAGGCGATGGTCTGGGTCTACATCGCCTGGTGCGTCTTCGAGATCGGACGCATCGCGATGGGCCGCCGCTCGATCCACGCCCTCGGAGCGGCCCGGCGGGTGCTCGGCGGCGTGAGACACGGAGGGAAACGATGAAGATCGCGAAACGGGCCGGTGCCGTGGCGGGCTCTGCGACGCTGGAGGTCCTCAAGGCCGCTTCGACGCTGCGCGCCCAGGGGATCGACGTGGTCGACCTCGGGCCCGGGGAGCCCGACTTTCCCACGCCGGAGTTCGTCAAGGAGGCCGCCATCGGGGCGATCCGCGCGAACTTCACCAGGTACACCGACGCCACGGGGATCGCCGAGCTCCGCTTCGCGATCGCCGAGCGGTACCGTCAGGCCTGGAACGCGCCGTACGAGTCGGGGCAGGTCGTCGTGACGGCCGGCGGGAAGCAGGCGCTCCACACCGCGTGCCTCGCGCTCTTCGAGGAGGGGGACGACGTCCTGATCCCGTCTCCGTACTGGGTCTCGTTCCCCGAGATGGTGAAGATGACCGGCGCCCGCCCCGTCTTCGTCCCGACCGGGGCGGCGAACGGCTTCCGTCTCACGGCGTCCGCCGTCGAGGCGGCCGCCACCGCGGAGACCCGGGGCCTCATCGTCAACACGCCGAACAACCCGACGGGCGCGGTGATGGAGCCGAAAGAGGTCGAGGCGGTCGTCCGCCTCGCGGCGGCGAGGGGCTGGACCGTCCTGTTCGACGAGTGCTACGACCGGTTCGTCTTCGAGGGGCGGCACCAGTCGGCCGCCGCCTTCGCCGCGGAGCTGCCCGACACCGTGCTGGTGGCGGGCACGCTCTCGAAGACCTACGCGATGACCGGCTGGCGGATCGGGTACGCGCTCGGCCCGCAGCGGCTCGTCGACACCATGGCTCGCCTCGTCTCGCACGCCACGTCGAACGTCTGCTCGATCACCCAGAAGGCGGCGCTTCGCGCGCTGACGGGCACGGAGGAGGCGGAGCCGATCCTGCACGAGATGCTCCAGGAGTACGCGCGCCGCCGGGAGCTCCTGATCCCCGCGTTGAACTCCCTGCCCGGCGTGACCTGCGCGCCGCCCGGCGGAGCCTTCTACGCCTTCCCGGACGTCTCGTCTCACTTCGGCAAGCGCGTCCGCGGCAAGACGATCGACGGCTCGAACGCCCTCGCCCGCTACCTGCTGGAGAGCGCGGCCGTCGCCGTCACGCCCGGCGTGGCGTTCGGGGAAGACCGCTGCGTGAGGATCTCCTTCGCGACCTCGGTCGAGCGCCTCGAGGAGGGGATCCGCCGGATCCGGACCGCCCTCGAGGCGCTCGAGGCGTCCTAGGCGTTATTGCTCGGCGGGGCCGGGTCCGGTTCGACCAGCGGCGGGACCTCCGGGGCGAGCGCCTCCGCCCGCGGTTCGGCGGCTGCGACGGCCGTGGCCGCCGGGACCGCGAACGGCGTGGGCCGCCATTCGGGGATCGGCAGCGGGACCGGGCGTCGGGCCTTCTCCCACGCGAGGAGCGAGCCCCAGTAGCCGACGTGCGTCATGGCCAGGACCACGAACCCGATCTGACGGAAGAGGACGAGCCCGGTGACGTCCCGCCCGGTGCCGGGATTCAGGGAGAGGCCGATCTTCGTGAAGACGGCCTGGATCACGAGGCCGGTGACGAGCCACCCGAGCATCAGGAGGACACCCGACGCACGGCCCTGGGAGACGCGCTCCTTCGCCACGCGGTAGGCGCCGCGCGCCGTGACGGCGTCGTCCTTGGCGAGCGCGATCCGGGCGAGGTCGAAGCGCAGGCGCACGACCAGGAAGACGACGATCCCGGCGACGAGGGCGTAGCGCCCGCCCCACAGGGCCAGCGCGTTGTGGGGCGGCGCGTCATCGCCCGCGACCTTCTCGAGGATCCTGACCGGGATCCCGACGACGATCGCCTCCCAGATCGCGAGCGTGAGGGCGAAGCGGAGGAAGGCCCAGAGGTTCGGCCGGAAGAGGGCCGCGGACTCGGCGACGAGGCGCCTCAGGACCGGGCGGTTCACGTCGGCCTCGAGGACCCGCGGGAGCCCGCCGGTCAGCGCGAGGTGGAGGAGGAACGAGACGAGCGCGGCCGTGCCGGCGACGGCGAGGAGCCCCTCGATCTCGCGGCCCTTCAGGGCGATGAACGCGATCATCCCGAGCGAATCCCAGCCCTTCAGGGTCGTCTCCCGGAACGGCCCTTCGTCGAACGAACCGAACGCGGTGCCGAGCGCGAGCCAGAGGAGGCCGGAGGAGAGGGCGAGGGCGAGCCAGAGGCAGAGGGCCAGGCGGCGATGGCGGAGCGCGGCGGCGAGGCCGGCCGCGAGCGGCGAGCGGTCTTTCATCGATGTCTCCGTCACGCGAGGGTCCAGAGGGTCGAGAAGAGGATCTCGACGAGGTGGAAGGCGTACGCGCGGACCTTCGAGGTGGCGGAGGCGCCCTTCCAGCCCTTCAGATAGCGGGCGTTGTTCCAGGGGTCCTTGTCGAGGACGATCTTCCGGTCCGGATCGACCTCCACCTTCACGAGCTTCGACGGGTAGACGGTGGAGAGACGGAGCCATTTGTCGACGCCGTTCCAGCGGGTCTTGTAGCTCTTGCCGTTCGCGAACGTCAGGACGACCTCGACCGGGAGGTCGATGGTGCCGTCGCGGCCGATCACGACGCGCGAGTCGAAGGGGCCCTTCTCGTCGTCCGACTTCTTGCCTTTCGGGTCCTTCTTCTTCGCGCCGTCCTTGGCGCCCTTGGGGGCGCCGTCCACCTCGAAGTTCACGGCCTTCCGGCCGTCGTCGTAGCCGGTCACGTCCTCGTGCTTCTCCGAGGTCGCCGACAGGACGCGGAAGTCGACCGAGCCCGTGCCCCGCCACGTGCGCGAGACGAAGGCCCGGAAGCGCGCCACGTCGAACCCGCCGCCGGGGCTCATCGCGGTCGGAAGGGTCGAGAACTCGCCCGCGCCTCCCGTCGAGAGCGTCGCGACGGAGGACGAGGCTCCCGTCGCGCCCGCCATCCGGGCCAGGTCGCCCCCGGTCGCCAGGCTCGACTCGAGAGCGTCGAAGAAGTCGTCCGAGGTCGGGTGGTCGAAGCGCCAGCGCTCCGCGTAGGCCTTGAAGCCGCGCCAGAACACCTCCTCGCCCATCATCTTCCTCACCTGCTGGAGGCTGGTCGCGGTGCGCGGATACGAGTTGCGCCCGTAGGAGCTCGACGAGCGGTATCCCCAGGAGTGCCGGATGATCGGGTCGTAGTCCGGCTGGATCATCAGGCCGGCCGCGCCGGTGTCCCAGGCGGTGAAGCCCACGCCGGGCGGCACCTCCAGCTGGTTCACCCAGCGCCGGGTACACATCTCGTACTCGGTGAAGGAGTTGATCCCCTCGTCCATCCAGCTCTCCTCGAACTCGTTCGAGGCGACCATGCCCATCCAGTAGCCGTGGCCGAACTCGTGGACCACCACCAGCTCCTGGAACCGGACCTTGTCCAGAGGCCACCGGCCGAGCCTCCGGAACGTGCCCGCCGTGTAGAGGGTCTGGTACTCCATCCCCGCCGCGCCCGAGCCGTCCTCGGGCGGGTCGATGATGGAGATCTGGTCGTACGGGTACGGGAACGCGTAGAGGCCGAGCCAGACGAGCGCCCACTTCTGGGCGTCGTCGTAGCGCACCCACTGATCCTCGTGGTCGGGTTGCATGTAGTAGCGGAGCTTCACCGGCCGGAAGCCGTCCCTCATCTGGGCCGGCGTGCGGCCCAGGAGACGGGCGGCGCGCTCCACCTCGGCCGCGGGGAGGTCCTTGGCCGGATCGAACAGAGTCTCCTTGACGATGTAGCGGGGATCGGCGGTCCACGCGAAGTCGTGGATGCGGTCCTGCTGGAAGGTCAGCGTCTTCTTGTCCCCGACGATCTTCTCGTCGACCAGGGCGCCGGCCGACGCGACCACGAAGCTCTTCGGCACCGTGATCGCGACCTTGTAGTCGCCGAAGTCGGCGTAGAACTCGGAGTTCGCGTGGTACTGGTGGCAGTTCCAGCCGGAATCACGCCGGCGCCGGACCCCGACCCCCTCGTAGACGCCGATCTTCGGGAACCACTGGCCCATCATGAAGAAGTCGCGCACGTACCCGGCGCGCGCGAACACCCGCGGCGCGCGGGCGATCCAGGCGATGTCGAGCGAGACGGTCTCGCCCGGCTCCACGGGCCTCGGGAGGGGAACCACAAGGACGGTTCGATCGTCCTCGTTCCCGTCGTCCGGTGCGTCGAAACGCATCCCCTTGGCCAGGTCCTGCCCGTCCCAGGTCATCCGTGTGACGTCGATGTAGCCCCAGCCCGACTCCTTGTCGGCCTTGTCGCCGCGGAGCTCGCCCCCCGACTCCTTGAAGAACGTGGAACGGTTGTTCCGGAAGGCGTTCCAGTAGAGGTGGAAGCGCAGCTCGGCCACACGGTCGCCGGACGAGTTCGTCCACTCGAGGACCTCGCGGCCCTCCACCAGCTTCTCCTTCGGCTTCAGCTCCACCTGGATGTCGTAGTCGACGAGCTTCCGGGGCGCGTCGAGGGCGAGAACGGGCGCGCACGGCGCCAAACAGAGCAGCGCCAGAACAGGCGCCGACCGGGACCACCTCATGCCTCTTCCTCCGAGGCCACTATACGAAGGACCACCGTCTAAAGGTTCTCCGGGGTGTCCGGAGCCCCGGTGCGCACCTCGCCCCGTTTTCCGGGAGAATCGCGACATGCCGTCGGGAAAGCTCGTCGCCCTCACCGGCGGGACCGGATTCGTCGGGAGTCACGTCGCCGAAGCGCTTCTCCGGGCAGGCCATCGCGTCCGGGCGCTGGTCCGGCGCCCGCAGAGCCCGGGATGGCTGAAGGGGCTCGACGTCGAAACCGTCGTGGGAGACGTCCTTCAGCCCGCCTCCCTGGCGGCGCTCGTCGACGGCGCGGCCGCGGTGATCCACGTCGCGGGGAAGACCTCGGCGCGCTCCCTCGCCGAGTACCGGGCGGCGAACGCGGGCGGGACGGCGAGCCTGGTCCGGGCGATGCGCGAGCGCGCCCCGGCGGCCCACCTCGTCCTGGTGTCGTCACAGGCGGCGGCGGGGCCCGCGATCGGCGGACGTCCGGTGGCGGCGTCGGATCCGTGCCGGCCGGTCTCGTCCTACGGCCGCTCGAAGCGGGAGGGAGAGGAGGCGGTCGAGGGCTCGGGCCAGCCCTTCACGATCCTCCGGCCGAGCGCCGTTTACGGGCCCCGTGAGACCGCGATCCGCGACCTCTTCGTGGCGGCCTCGCGCGGCCTGGTTCCGGTCCTCGCGGGCGGGCGGCCGAAGGTCCAGATGGTGTACGTCGCGGATGTGGCGGCGGCCGTCCTCGGCGCGCTCGCCCGGGGCGGCCGGGACGAGACGTTCTTCGTTGCCCATCCGGAGGTGCTCGACTACCGGACGATCGCCTGCACGCTCGCGGGGCTCCGGAACCCACCCGCGAGTCTCTTCCCGGTGCCCGCGCCTCTCATCCGGGCGGCCGGCGTCGCGGTGGGGCTCCTGTCTGCCCTGAAGCCGGGCCCGCCCGTCTTCAACCGCGAGAAAGCCGGTGAGATGCTGCAACCCGCCTGGCTCTGTCGCGTGGACGACGCCGAGGCGGCGCTCGGCGCGCCGTTCCGGACCCCTTTCTCGGCTGGAGCCCGTCTCACGTGGGACTGGTACCGGCAGGCGGGCATCCTGTGACCGATCGCACGGAATGTTAAGATCACCCGATGGGGGAGACCCGCCTCCAGAAATTCGCGCGGCCTCCGGCCGCCGCGGAGGAAAACCTGATGCATGCATTGAAGCCTGCCGTAGCCGCGCCTCCAGGGCGTGCCTCGCTCCTGGAGAAGTGCCGGAAGTACACCACCCCTGACGACATCAGGGCGGCGGGCGTCTACAACTTCTTCCGGGTCATCGAGTCGGGCCAGGACCCGGTCGTCACGATGAACGGGCGCGAGCTGGTGATGCTGGGCTCCAACAACTACCTGGGCCTCACCTCGCACCCGAAGGTCAAGGAGCGGGCGATCGCGGCCGTCCGGAAGTACGGCTCGGGGTGCGCCGGGAGCCGCTTCCTGAACGGCACGCTCGACATCCACGTCGAGCTCGAGGACCGCCTGGCCGGGTTCATGAAGAAGCCAGCCTGCATCACGTTCTCGACCGGGTTCGGCGTGAACCTGGGCGTCATCGCCACGATGGCGGGCAAGGGCGACACGATCTATCTCGACCGCCAGGACCACGCCTGCATCTACGACGGCGCGCGCCTCGCGGTGGGTGCCGAGGTCAAGAAGTTCAAGCACAACGACCCGGCGGACCTCCGCCGGCTCCTCGTGCACAACGGGGACCGGAACAGCCGGCTCCTCGTGGTGGACGGCGTCTTCTCCATGGAGGGGGACATCGCGCCCCTCCCGGACTACGCCGCGATCTGCGCGGACTACGACATGGCGCTCATGGTCGACGACGCGCACGGCGTCGGGGTCCTCGGACGGCACGGACGCGGCACGGCGGAGCACTTCGGGCTGGAGTCGAGGACCGACCTGATCATGGGGACGTTCTCGAAGTCCCTGGCCGCCGTGGGTGGCTTCGTCGTCGGGGACGCCGACGTCATCAACTACATCAAGCACCGCGCGCGGGCGCTGATCTTCACGGCCGCCCCCCCTCCGGCCTGCGTGGGCGCGGTCCTCGCCGCCCTCGACATCATCGAGGCCGAGCCGGAGCGACGCGACCAGCTGTGGGAGAACACCCGCTTCATGCTGACCGGGCTCCGCGCCATCGGCTTCGACTGCGGCGAGTCCGAGACTCCCGTCATCCCCATCGTCGTCGGCGACGACTTCCTCGCCTTCAAGATGGCCCGCCGGCTCCACGAGGAGGGTGTCTTCGTGAACGCCGTCGTCAGCCCGGCGTCCCCTCCGGGACGCGCGCTGATCCGCACGTCGTACATGGCGACCCACACGCGGGATCACCTGACCCGCGCCCTGGAGGCGTTCGACCGGGTCGGCAAGGAGCTCGGGCTGGTTGGTTAGCGTCCAGCCGGTCGCCACGTCGGGCGACCTCGGGGCCTTCGTCGAGCTCCCGTTCCGCCTCTACGCGTCCGACCCGCACTGGGTGCCTCCGCTCCGGAGCGACGTCCGCTGGATGGTCGACGAGGCGCAGAACCCGTTCTGGAAGCACGCGAAGCGACGGCTCTTCCTGGCGCGCGCGGACGGCCGGGTCGTGGGCCGGATCGCGGCGATCGTGGACGCCGAGCACAACCGGGTCCACCAGGACCGCACCGCCTTCTTCGGCTTCTTCGAGTGCGAGAACGACGCCGAGGCCGCGCGCGCTCTCTTCGCCGCGGCCGACGCCGCCGTGCGGGAGATGCTGCCCGGCTGCGACAAGCTGAGGGGGCCGGTCAACCCGTCGATGAACGACGAGGTCGGGGCGCTCGTCCCGGCCGAGAGCGAGCCCGGTCCGCCGCTCCTGATGATGACCCACAACCCGGCCTACTACCTCGACCTCTTCGGCGCGGCCGGGTTCGCCAAGGAGAAGGACGTGGTGGCGATCCTGGCGCCGGTCAGCGACCAGTCGTTCAAGCGCCTCTCCCGGATCTCGGAGGGGGTCCGAAAGCGCGAGCCCGGGCTCACGGTGCGGACCATCCGGATGGACCGCTTCGCGGAGGAGCTCGCGACGGTCAAGCAGATCTACAACGGGGCCTGGGAGAAGAACTGGGGCTTCGTGCCGATGACGTCGGAGGAGATCGACGCCATGGCGAAGAAGCTCAAGCCGCTCATCTACCCGCCGTACATCTGGTTCGCCGAGATGAACGGCAAGCCGGCGGCGTTCATGCTCGGCCTCCCCGACTACAACCAGGTGCTCATCGGGATGGGCGGCTCGCTCTTCCCGTTCGGCTGGCTGAAGTTCCTGACCGGCAAGTCGAAGATCACCCGTTGCCGGCTCATGGCGTTCGGCGTCCTGCCGGAGTTCAGGAAGAAGGGGATCGACGCCGTCCTCTACCACCTCTCGATGAACGAGGGGGTGAAGAAGGGGATCACCACGGTCGAGTTCTCCTGGATGCTGGAGGACAACGCCGAGATCCTGAAGCCGCTGGAGGTGTTCGGCGGGCGGATCTACCGGCGGTATCGGCTGGTCTCGCGGCCTGTGGCGGGCTGACCGGACGGGGCGTCGACGCACCTTCGGTCAGGAGGGTCCTCGATCCCCCCCTGGTGGCCTGGAAAGGCCCGCGAGCCGCCTGCCCGCAGCTCGCAGCACGACCCGTAGGCCGTACCGGCGGGCGACCGGAGAGTAGCCCCACCGTGTGAGGGCCCGACCGCAGAGGATCTCCAGGAGGCCGATGTCGTCCTGCGTCAGCTCCTGGCGCCACTTTTCGACGCTCGCTTCGTCGATCGGACCCCGCGCGCGCTCCAAGTGGCTCCGGCCCCACTCGTGGATGACCGTCGCGTAGTGCCTGGGCCGTTCCCCCGCGAGCATCTCGGTGCGGAACTCCTCGTGCAGGAGCGCGCAGAGCCGCCGCGCCTCGCGCTCTGGGTCCGCGACGAGGCTCTCGTACCTCACGGACGTGACGCGACCGTCACGCGAAAGGGCCTCGAGCCGACGGACGGAGGCTCTCCACCTCCCGGCGAGGGGGCGGGGGTGCGTGAGGGCCGTCCAGGGCACCTTGCGGGTCGACGCGAGGACGGCTCGCGGGTCCCGGACCATCCAGACGACGCGGCAATCCGGGTACCAGGAGAGCAAGGTCTCGACGTGCTGGTCGTGATCGGGCGTCTTCTCGACGATCCTCGCCCGGCCCCTCTCGCGACGGACCTCGTCCAGCAGCAGGGTGAACAGCGCACGCGGAGCTTCAACCCGCTCCCCGGTCGCGCGATCCCGGAGAACCGCTGGGTCGAGACCGAGCTGCGGAAAGCGCTCGAAGCCGCAGAATCGGTCCAGGAGCTCCTGGACCGCCGCCACGCCGGGGAGGTCGGTCCGGAAAGTGGGGAGCCAGCGATTGAGGAAGTGTGTCTCCGGCGAGACCGCGAACGCCGGGTGCGCCGCCAGGATCGAGGCGAGAAGGGTCGTCCCCGAGCGCGGAAGGCCCACGATGAAGACGGGCTCTTCCAACCGTCTAGCCTGGCTCGACCGCCGGTGCCGACGGGGCCCGATCGGCCAGGTAACGTCCGATCGGTACCGTGACGAGGGCGAGGAGAGCGCCGGCCAGGACGTCCGCCACGTAGTGGTACCGGCCGTACACCGTCGCGATGACGAGACCGATCGCGAACGGGAGGAACGCCAGGAACGTCCGGCGCGATCGACGGCCCCCCTCCATCAGGACGGCGACCACCACCATGGTGTGCCCGGACGGAAAGCAGTCGCGCTTGTTCTTCTCGAGCTGGTCGAGGGTGTGGTCGATCACCCGGGCGACCGTGCCGCGGGGGAGCGGTCCGGCGTGCGTCACGGTGAACCGGGGGCCTATCGCCGGGAGCAGAAAATACCCGGCGTAGCTGACGTAGAAGACGAGGAGCATGACGAAGGCGTAGCGCGGCAGGGCGCGCGCCGCGCCGGTGAGACCCCGACGCTGGTCGTCGGCGAAGAGGAGGCCCCCCAGGATGATCGGATGGAAGTAGTAGAGGGCGTAGCAGACCGTGAGGACGTCGGACAGGAGGGGCGTTGCGAAGCGCTCCAGCACGACGGTCGGGTCGGCCCCGAAGAGCCACCGGTCGAAGGCGATCAGCCAGCCGTCGCGGTCCACCGGGTGGACGGCGCGGATCAGCGGACCCAGGCCGTCGAAGATGACGAGCACCGTGGCGACGAAATAGAAATCGAAGACGATGGCGAGGGCCTTGCCGGGCGCGGGCACTCGCTTGCGCAGGACGGCGATCCCGAGAGGGACGAGCCCCACCGCGACCATCCGGAGGATCGGCCCCGGGCCAGGCAGGGCCGGGTAGCGGAGGAGGCCGGCGACGGCGAGGAGGAAGGCGAACCCGCTCGTCAGGAGATCGGCGCGCGTCAGCAGCACGCGGCGTTCTACCACTTCGCGCGGCGTTCTGGAGGATCATCCCGTCGGCGATGAGTCTCCCCGTCCGGATCTGGTGGCTCCTCCACGTGGTCTACGCGTCGCGGCGTCTGCTCCCGTTCCACCGGGTGCTCCGCGCGACGCTCGACCTGTCCTCGGTGCCCGTTCCGGACCCGGATCGGCTCTATCCCGAGCCCGAGCGGATCCTCACGGCCGTCGACGCCGCGGCGGCGCGAGCGCTGCGCCCGATGAAGTGCCTCGAGAGGTCGCTCGTGCTGGTCTGGTGCCTGCGCCGCAAGGGGCTGGCGGCGGAGCTCGAGATCGGCTTCAAGCGGACGGAGGGCGGCGTCGCGGGGCACGCCTGGGTCGTCCTCGACGGCGCGGCCTGGGGTGAGAAGGAGGGCGTCGAGGACGACTACGTCCCGATGCTCCTCACGGACGCCGCCGTGGCGACGAGCCGCTGACGGAAAAGGGCCCGGGATCCGAGGATCCCGGGCCCCTGGTAGCCGAAGGCGGCGCGCGCTACGGAGTGGTCGTCAGCGCGGCGGGGTCGCCGATGAGCGTGTACGTGCGGAGGTGGTTTGCGGTGTGGCCCTGGGCGGCGTACTGGCGAAGCGCGCTCAGGATCGCGTCCCCGACCGGCTGGCGGCCGGTCTGATACGCCTTGAACAGCGTCTCGTTCAGCGGCTCGGCGGCCTCGGGGAAGGAGTATCCGGTCGAGGACCAGACCGCGATGGCGCCGCCGTCCTCCTTGAGCGTGAGCAGCTCTCCGAGCGAGGCGTAGGCCGGGTACTCGTACCGATTGAGGACGCAGGTGAGCGCGCTGAGGACCGGGAAGCGGTCCCGGTTCACGAGGGAGGGCACATCCTCGAGCGTGAGGATCCCGGACTTCGCCATGCGGTCGGTACCGCCGTGGCCCATGTAGTTGACGAGCCCGACGCCGCTCGCGAGGCTCGACGCGAAGAGCTGCCGTGCCTCGCCGATCGCGTGATCGGTGAGGTAGACGGTGCTCTTCTGGTATCCGGCCGGCAGGAGCCCGGCGACGACGTCGCTCTGGGCCTTGTAGTTGATCGAGTCGGGGAGGTCGGCGACGAGGAGGGCGCGCGAGGTCCACGAGCCGGAGGACTTCTCGTGGGCGGTGACCTTCCTCACGTACGCGAATCCCTGCTCGTTGCTCAGGATCGGGATGCGGCCGATCGCGAGGTCGGGAACGCCGTCTCCGTCGACGTCGGCGAGCGCGTTGTCCGAGGCGAACAGCCCGCCCGGGGTGGTGTTGACGAGCATCGGCGGCAGGAAGTTGTCTCCCTTGCCCCAGTCGTCCCGGTAGTCGAAGGTGCCGTTGCCGAGGAGCGCCACGTAACGCGGCTTCGAGCTCCAGGTGGCGGCCGCATGGGCCAGGAAGGCGCGGATCGCCTCGGGGGTGGCCAGACCGTAGCTGAACTCGTCGTAGATGTCCTCGAGGATGACGACGCGCGAGCGAAGGGCGCTGCGGTACGCCGCGAGCGCCTGGGCGGCGGGCTCGAAGGCGGCCGGTGCGATGACGAGGTACTGCGCGTCGTTGGAGGCGTCCCTGAGGTTCGACTGCGTGGCGTTGGTCGCCCAGGCCGGCTTGCGGAGCGCGGCGGAAGAGGCGAGGAAATAGCGGGAGTCGGGGCCTGCCGGCACGAAGCTCGCCGAGAAGTCTCCGCTGCCCGCCACGGTCACGCCCGAGACCCACGCCGGCATACGCGCGTTCGAGACGTCCAGGACACGGACGTCGGACTTCGTGAAGCCGCCGACCGTGAGCACCGAGTTCGTCTCGCCGAGGATGGTAAGGCTGTCACCGGATGCCCGGTTCTGGCGCTGGTAGACGAGCTCGAACGAATCGATGAAGACGCCGCCCTCGCTGGCGCCGTCGCGCGGCGTGCGGGTAACCGTCACGTCGTTGGCGCCCCGCACGAGGGCCGACTGGGCGACGGGCAGCTCGACCGAGAAGCGAGCGGTGCCGACGGGGGTAGCCTCGCCGATCACGAAGCCGTTGACGGTCACCTTGAGCGGGTGCTCCTCCGTGGTCGTCCCGCGGCCCACGATACGGAGGGTGGCCATGTCGTTCCCGGCGGCGGGGTTCTCGAGGCCGAGAGAGAAGGTCTTGCTCCCGGCGCCGCCCACGTAGTCCCAGTACCAGAAGTCGGAGGCGGGGTCGGCCTCCATGCTGGTCAGAGCGATCTTGTTCTCTTCACGCTTCTGGAAGTCCGTGAAGGAGGTAGCGGTGGAGGACGAGGTCGGCGAGCCGCCGCTGACGACTCCCATCACCGTCCCGCGGAAGAGGCGCGACTGCTGGAGCCAGTAGACGTTGTCCTTCGTGTAGCTGCTCGCGGGCTTCTGGCCGTAGAAGTAGAGACCGGACTGATCCGGCGCGGGGTAGTAGGCGACGTCCTGCCCGAGGTTCTGGAGCGAGAGCTGCCGGTTCTGGAGGAGCGAGCGGACCTGGGACTCCGGCACGTTCATCCAGGAGGCCATCTCGCCCGTCGTCACGAAGTAGAGGCCGTCCTCGCGGACGCCCAGCTTGGCGACGCCCGGGCGCCCGGCGGCGGACTCGGCCGGGGCGCGAAGAGCCGTCCGGTCCTTGGGCGGGAAGGCGTTCAGGGCGTGCGGCGCGCTCCAGAACCCGTTCTCACGGAGCTCGGCGCGCTCGCGGGGCGAGGCCGTGGAGCGGGACGCATGCGGCTGGAACGGACCGTACTCCTCGTGGTTCCCCTGAAGGGTGACCTCGACGATCTTGTACGTGTACCGCCTACCCCTCTCGGCCCCGTCGTCCACGAAGCGGTAGGTGCCGCCGTTGGCCGTCTGGAGAGCCGGGATCATCTGCTGGTTGACGCGGTGGAACTCGCGGGTCTCGTCGTCGCGCCGGAGCACGTGGAAGCCGAGCGCCTCGATCTCGGAGGCCGTCGACCACTCGAGCGTGGACGAACCGGCCGCCGTGGAGGAGCTGACGTCGGAGATGAGCGCGTGGGTCGGGGTCGGCTCGCAGAAGCTGACGGAGCGGATCGCGATCCCGTGGTTCGCGGTGCCGGCCCCCGGAGCGTTCGCGAACGAGAGCGTCACGTCGGCGACGTTCGCGGAGAAGGCGACCCCGACGTTCCCGGCGGCCGTGTTGTTCCCCGCGTTCTCGTTGCCCGTCGCGACGTTGCCAGCGACGGAGTTCGTGGCGGGCGTCGGCGTCAGAGTCAGGGGGCTGGCGCTCGACGAAGTGACCGTCACCTGGTCGCGCCACGCGGACGTCGCGCAGGTGCCGCCGCTTCCGCCCGCGCCGAGGCAATCGACGTCGATCAGCGTGAAGGAGAGACCGAGCACGGTGTTGCTCGTGTTCCCGAACGCCATCGTGAAGGTGGCCGGCGTCGCCGAGCCGTTGTGCTGGAGCTGGAGCGTGTTGCCGCCCGTGCCCCCCTGGATCGCGCTGGTCACGGCGGGCGTCCCGGCGCTGTAGGCGGCGTTGTTGGTGAAGTTGATGGTCGTGCCGCCCACGACCGCCGACCCGCCGCTCCCCGGATACACCGTGCCGTTGAAATCGTAGGTCTGTAGCGTCCAGCTGGACGGGCACTGCGCTCGCGCGGTGCCTGCCACGAGGAACACCAGCGCCATCAGGACGCCGAGCCCGAGGAGCTTCCCGGTCCGCCTGTTCGTTTTCTCCACGACTGCCTCCTGATCCTTCGTCTTCCTGATCATCTGATTCCGTCTCGTCGTCATTCTCTCGCTGGGGCTCCGGGCCGGGCCGGATCGTGGAAACGGCGCGTGGCGCCTCACGGCGCCCTCCCCGGCAGATACGCGGGCAGGCTCGGTCCCGCTCCCGGGCGGAACGCCTCTGCCATCGCGACCGCCCGGTCCTTCTGCGTGGGAAGGACCGCGAAGGGGCTGCCCGTCTGCGACCACGCGGCCCCGGGACAGAAGCCGAGGAACTCCGCCGAATCCCCGAGGGCCGCCACCGACCTCTTGATCTCGGGGCTCAGGTCCCGGATGGCCCCCAGGCCGGTCGAACGGGTCCAGACGTCCCGGATCGACTGCGCGTGCAGATTGCCGACCGGGACGCGCCACTGGACACATGGGTAGATATTCCCATAAGGGTCGATCGTCAGCGTGGAGTTTCCGGCGCCACAGTGCTTTTCCCCGCCGCCGCCCCCGGCTCCCTCGTCCGCGAGGCGCCCGGCCTCGACCTGGGGCTCGGAAGGCGCGGTCCGCTCGGCGCGCTCCCGCACGTACCGGAAGAGCTTGGTCAGCGCCTCCCGGGAGGGGGAGATGTCGAGCACGTCCTTGCTGCCGTCGTCCCGCTGGGTGACCTCGGAGTCCACGTAGAGGGGGAGCCCCAGCCGGTCGGTCAGCTCGAACATCGCGTCCAGCTCGTCCTGGTTCCAGCGGGTCAGGGTGGAGTTGATCCGGACACGGAACCCGAGCGCTTTCATCTCTTCCAGGTTCGCCAGGAGACGCCCGAAGCTGCCGGGTACCCGGGTCTGCTTCTCGTGAGTCTCCGCCGTCGCGCCGTGGAGGCTGACCTCGACCATGAACGGGTCGACTTCTTTCCGGATCCGCTCCGCCAGCCGGCCCCGGAACGCGTCGCCGTTCGACTTGATCCGGACCACGAAGCCCAGCTCCCGCGCCCTGGCGCCGATGGCCAGGAAGTCCGGGTGGGAGAGCGGCTCGCCGCCAGACAGGACGACCGTCCAGACCTGCATCGCGGCCATCTCCTCGAGCGCCGCGAAGTACTGGTCCCGGGTGAGGGGCTTCCCCTTCAGCTTCGTGTCGTTGTAGCAGAAGAAGCAGTCGAGGTTGCAGCGGTAGGTCAGCTCGATCAGGACGAGGAAGAGCCGGTGCTCGGACCAGGCCCGCTGGTTGATCGCGGCGAAGCTCATCGCGCCTCCCGCCGGGTCAGGTCCTCGAGGGCCCCCTTTTCCTTCAGGATCTCGAGGAACGGAAGGATGTCCTTCTCGAGGGTCTCGGTCGGTACCGCCAGGTCCGTCGCCAGGCCGCGGAGGATCGATCCCACCGAGGCCGTCCCGTCGAGGCGCTCCAGCACTTTCATCCCGGTCTCGTTCAGCCCGAGGACGCGCGCCTGCTCCTGCAGCAGCACGACACCCTCCCGGTCGACCCAGCGGAACCGGACGTCGGGGCGGCGGGCGAGAACGGTGCCGGTGTCGATCACGGCGTCCCTCCGAGGAGGTGCTCGGAGACGGGGGAGTCCTTCCCGAACGTCAGCGCGAACGCGGGGACGGCCGAGAGGACGTCGTCGATCCTCGAGAGCACGGCGTCGCGGCGGAGCGGGTCCGCGTTGAGGAACGTCGAGCAGACGAACATCTGCGAGGCGATGGCGGACCGGGCGATCGGCGCGCGAGCGTCCGGGGTCCCCTTCTGGAGCCGGTAGACGGCGCCCAGCGGATGGAGCCGCCGCGGCTGCTCCTCGGCGGTCTTCCGGGAGCACAGCTCGCCGGCGAACGGCAGGCGCTCGACCACGAAGCTGCCGTCCTCGCTCCGGCGCGAGACGACGTTCATGTCGTCGGAGAGCACCTCGAGCCCGGCGCGTTCGCAGAGGCGGGAGATCGTGGTCTTGCCGGCCCCGGAGCGGCCGAAGAAAAGGTGCGCTCGTCCGTCCTTGACCGCACACGAGCTGTGGAGCATCGCCCCGCCCGTCTCGAAAGCGCGGTAGGCCGCCAGGACCCGCAGGAAGTTCTCGACCACCATCGTGAAGAGGCCGGGAATCTCCTCGGGGACCCAGAAGCCGCCCCCCGCGCGTGGCGCGAGGACGTACAGGGCCATCCACGACGGGCCGGCCAGCCGCACGCCGCCGCGGGTGAAGTCCAGCTCGAAGGTGTAGTCCTCGGACGTCAGGTCGAACGGAAGGAAGTCCGACGCGGGCGCCCGGTAGGCCACCGCCACGAACGGTGCGGCGCCGCCGGGAGCAGGTGTCGAGGCGAACGACCCGAACCGGGCCCCGAGCGCCGCCTTCTGGCGAGCCGTGAGACCGTGGATCAGGTACGGGCCGCCCGGGAAGTCGACCAGGATCTCCTCGTCCCCCCAGACCTCCCCGCTCAGCCGGGCCGGGAACAGGTCCGGGAGGGCGAGGAACCGTTCGCCGAAAGCCGTCGCGGCCGCCGCGGGCTGGAGGACGGCGCTCATCCCCAGGCCAGCCGTCCACCGCGCCGGTGGACCCGGTAGGTCGCGGCCAGCGAGGAACCGAGGCGGGCCGCGAGTGCGAACGGACGGAGGAACGGATTCCGGAGCAGGCGGGCCAGCCCCGGGGCGTTCGCGGTCTTTTCCAGGGCCGAGCTTCCCCTTCCGGGGAAGACCGTCCAGGCGAGCCAGGCCAGGCGTGCCCGGCGAGGCGCGTCCGAGAGGGGCTTCTTGAAGAGGGCGAGCCGCATCATGGCGACGTAGTCGGGATCCAGGGTCCCGGCCACGACGTGGTGGAGCAGGCGGCGCGCGTTCGTGGGCATCCCGGCGGGATCGAGCCCGTCCTCGAGCGCCCGGCCCAGGGCCATCGCGGAGTCGAAGCGGCGCCGGGTGACGTCGGCGCGGCACCAGCTCCAGACCCGCTCGCGTTCCTCGGTCGCGCCCTTCGAGAACAGACCGAGATCGCTCAGGTCGCCGAACATCCGGAAGATCGGATAGGTGTCGGGCCGATCACCGTGCTGGGCGATCCCGTGGGAGACGAGGTGGGCGGCGAGCACCGTCCGGTCGAGGGCCAGGGACGTCACGCCCTCCCGGGTCACTCGTCGAAGCGCGCCGTGATGCTGCAGGTCCTCCAGCCGGACGAACCTCCCGGTCGCCTGCCGCCGGACGCCGGGGAGGAACCTGTGGATCTCGACGGTCCCGTAGGCCGGGTGATGGAGCGCCGGCGCCTGGTGATCGCACAGACCCCCGGGCGACGGACGGAAACCCTCGGCCACCAGGAGCTCGAAGAGGGCGTCGACCGCGTCCTCGCGGACCAGTACGTCGATGTCGCACGCCTGGCGCGACCCCGGGCTGGTGACGCCTTCCAGGAGGAGGGCTCCGTGCTTGAGGAACGCCAGCTCTATGCCGTGCGCGGCGCCGAGGCCGGAGATCTTCCGCATCAGCTCGAGGTAGGCGACGTCGGCGGCGACGGCCAGGAGCCTGCGGTGGTGGAACCGGGCCGCGATCTCGGGGCCCACGAGCGCATCGAGCGCCGGGCGAAGGAGCCGGGAGGCGATCCTCGGTGTCAGGGAAAAGTCCTCGGACATCCGCTCGAGCCGCGGCGGGTCCGGTACTCGCGAGACGTCACCGACCGAGCGCAGGAACGCGGCACGCACGAGGTGCGACACGCAGTCGCCCTCGGTGAACGGGTTCGCCCTGTCGCCGATCTCCTCCACGCCGCGATGCACTCCTCTTGCCGCGTCCGAGCTCCGGCCTCAGGTCTTCTTGACGCCGCTGGGGCAGGTGCCGGCGTCGAACTTGGCGCCCGCGCCCGTGCAGGTCGCCGCGACGACCTCGAGGATCTCGTCGAAGGTGATCCGGGGCGGCTCGTATGGGGACGGGCTCGCCGCTCCCTTGGTCGAATCGAATGCTTCTCTCACCACGCTCTCCATGTACCTGCACCTCCGTCGGAGTGACCCTGAGTTAGATGATACGCGAAGTGGGTCGCCTTGAGATCGCGTCTACGGGAGCACCATCGGAACGTAGCTGCCGTCGTCGTTGAGCTGGTCGTTGAGGATGCCGTAAGCGAACAGCTGGTCGGCGCCGAGCTTCCGATCGATCCGGGCGTAGGCGTTCGCCGCCGTGAACCCGTTGCCGCCGTCCAGCACCGCGTTGAACTGTCGCCACTCACCGGGCTTCAGGCGGCAGGGAGCGCAGTCCTTCTGCTTTCCGAGCTGCTTGCCGTCCGGTCCGAAATAGGTGATCTCGAGATCCACGTCGGCCTCGTCCTTCCCCGCCACGTTCACGACCGCGAGGTTCGAGCGAGTCCCCTCGGTCTTGCCGCGCTCTCCCGTCTGCTGGAGGCCGAAGACGAAGGCCCGGGACTCGGCGGCCTCGCCGAGCGGGACGGACCGGTACGAGAGGCCGAACTTGCCGCCCTGCCGGACGGTGAACGTGCGTGCCGTCAGGGAGGCGAGGTCGAACGGGACGGGCGCGCCCGCCGTGGCCCGGGCCGCCGCCGCCCCTTCCTCGAACTGCACGAACAGGCTGCCGATCGAGTCGGGCGGGATGGTCAGGCCCGCGCTCCGGAGCCGCGCCATGATGTCGTCGGCGACGATCTGCTGGCCCGGCTTCAGGCTGATCGAGGCGTATTGCGGCAGGTCCGGCTGGGTCGTGAGGACCAGGGTGACGAGGGCGTCGAGCGGCCTCGCCGACCGGTTCGTGAACGTGACCTCGGTCTGATAGCCGGCGGCTTGCAGGACCACCGGGACGAACGAGCGGCTCCCCGGAGCCGGGGCGTCGTCCACGAACATCGGAACGAACGACCCGTCCCCGTTGACGTCGTCGTTGAGGACGGCATAGCAGAGGAACTGCGAGTCGCCGCTGGTCTTCCGCACCACGGCGTAGCCGTTCGTGATCCCGCGCGGCTCGAGCGGCCTCGCGATCTGCCGCCATTCGAACGGCGCGAGATCCGCGAGGACGTCCTTCTCGGGATGCTCGGCTCCGGTCTCCCCGTTGACGTAGGTGATCTCGAGGGTGTCGTTGGGGACGAGGGGAAGCGGGTTGCCGTCAGGGTCGGTCTTGGCGACGCCCGCCGCGGCGTTCACGCACGCCACGTTGGAACGCACCCCGGCCGCCGACGACTGCTGCAGGCCGTACAGGACGGCGACGCCGTCCGCGGAGTACGTCAGCGGTGTGGCCGTGAAGGCGAGGCCGAAGCGGCCGCGGATTCCCGCGTCCAGGAGGGCCTGGTTCGGGGGCGTCGTGACCCGGACCTGCGCACCGAACTGGGACAGGTCGGCGAGGGCCTGGACGGCCACCCGGAGCGTCCCGATCGGATCGCCCGCCGGTACCTTCATCCCGATCGACTTCAGGAACACCCAGACGTCCGGCTGGATCGTCTGGCCCGGAGGGACGGAGAACGTGGCGCTCTCCTCGAAGTCCGTGTCGCCGGACCGCCCCCTGGCGGTGAAGGTGGCGGAAAGAGCGGCGGCCGACTGGTTGGTCAGGGTGAGCTCTGTCGAGAAGCGTGTGCCGCCCTGTCCGGAGGCCGTCAGCACGACCGGGAGGAGGTACGTCATCGTGCTGCCGGTGCCCGTGTCCTTCGCGGAGACGGTGGTCAGCCTCTCGACCTCGAGCGCCCCGCCGGGACCGCGGATCCGGAGCGTGACGTTGTAGGCGCCGGCCTTCGCGTACGTGTGGCTCGGGTGGCGATCGGTGGACGTGCCGCCGTCCCCGAACAGCCACTCCCACGAGGTGGGCGCGCCTGTCGACCGATCCAGGAAGCTGACCACGTTCCCGGCCCGGGGCCGGGCCGGATAGACGGCGAAGTCGGCGACGGAGTCGACGGCCGGAGCGGCGGGCCGGGCCGCTCCCGAGGAGGGGAAGAGACCCCGGCGCGCCCCTGGCTCTACCTTTCGGATGGTCCCGGACACGTCGTCCAGGCCCACGGCCGGGAAAGCCAGGCCGAGGCCGGCGAGGAGGAGGATCGAGGTGGCCCTGCCCGTGCTCATTTGGCCTGAATGTACACCACGCGCCGGGGCGGATTCCGTGAGACAGGACACGTTCTGGCGATCCCGCCGCCGACCCGGGACGCCGCTCCTATAATGATGTCGAGATGTGGCGCCGGTGGATCGCTCTGCCGCTCCTCCAGGCCGCCCTCGCGGCAGGCCAGAACGGAACGCCGCCCAGGGCCGTCGTCGCCGACCTGGACACGGAGGTCCACGCGGTCTCGGCCGACTTCGTCGCCCGGACGATCAGGGACGCCGGGACGGCGCGCGCCCCCTTCGTGGTCCTCCGGATCAACACGCCCGGCGGACGGCTCGACTCGACCCGCGAGATCACCCAGGCGATCCTCGGCTCCAAGGTCCCGGTGGTCGGCTTCGTCACCCCCCCGGGCGCACAGGCCGCCTCGGCCGGATTCCTGGTGCTGATGGCGTGCGACGTCGCCGCGATGGCGCCGGGAACGAACGCCGGCGCCGCGTCGCCGGTGGGAGGTAGCGGAGAGGACCTCCCGAAGACCATCGGCAAGAAGGTCACCGAGGACGCCTCGGCGCTCCTGCGGTCGGTGGTGGGTCCACGGGGACGCCCGGTCGAGCCGGCCGTGCTGACGATCACGGAGGCGGTCTCGTACTCGGAGGTCGAGGCCGGTGAGAAGAAGCTGATCGAGATCGTCGCCCGGGACCTCCCCGACCTGTTCCGGCAGCTGGACGGCCGGACGATCAAGCGGGTCGGGAAGCCCGATTCGACGCTGAAGACGGCCGGCGTGTCGTTCCGGGTCGTCGAGATGACGGGCCTGCAGAAGGCGCTTGGGGTCGTCGCGAACCCGGCGCTGGCGGGGATCCTCTTCCTGATCGGGCTCGCCGGCCTCTACGCCGAGATGCAGCACCCAGGAGCGATCTTCCCGGGCGTCCTCGGCGGGATCGCGCTCCTCCTGGCCCTGTTCGCCATGTCGGTCCTCCCCACGAGCTATGCCGGTGTGGCGCTCGTCCTCCTCGGCATCCTCTTCTTCTTCCTGGAGGTGCAGCTCGCCGGCCATGGGCTCTTCGCCGTCGGCGGGGCGATCGCGATCGTGCTGGGGGCGGCGCTTCTGTTCCACCAGGATCCGCTCGCCCCGAGGAACGAGCTCTGGATCGTGATCGCCGGCGCGGTGATGACGGCCGGGGTGCTCGCGGTCCTGTCGTGGAAGGCCCTCTCGTTGATGCGTCTCCCTCAGCGCACGGGCGCGAGCGTGCTGATCGGGCAAGTCGTGGCGGCACGGTCGGGGGCCGACGGCGGCCTGAAGGTCTTCGCCGACGGAGCGCTCTGGTCCGCGCGCTCGGCGCTCCCGGTGGCCGAGGGCGAGATGGTCGAGATCGTCGGGATGGACGGTCTATCGGTTATCGTCCGGCCGAAAGTCAGGAGCGCGTAGCCATGCCCTTCCAGCTCTTCATCGTCGCGGCCGCCGTGGTGGTGGTCTTCCTGTCGAAGTGGATCAACATCCTGAACGAGTACGAGCGGGCGGTCACGTTCTGGCTGGGCCGGCTCGCCCCCCAGCCGAAGGGCCCGGGGCTCACGCTGATCTTCTGGCCGTTCGAGAAGATGGTCCGTGTCGACCTCCGGACGATCACCTTCGACGTGCCGCCGCAGGACGTCATCACGAAGGACAACGTCTCGGTCAAGGTGAACGCCGTCATCTACTTCCAGGTCGTCGACCCGGCCAAGGCGATCGTGAAGGTCGCGAACTACATGTACGCGACCTCGCAGCTCGCGCAGACCACGCTCCGCTCCGTGCTCGGGCAGGCCAGCCTCGACGCTCTCCTGGCCGAGCGCGAGAAGCTGAACGACAGCCTCCAGGAGATCCTCGACCGGCACACCGACCCGTGGGGGATCAAGGTGACGATGGTCGAGGTGAAGGCGGTCGACCTTCCGATCGAGATGCAGCGGGCGATGGCCAAGCAGGCCGAGGCCGAGCGCGAGAAGCGGGCCAAGATCATCCACGCGTCGGGTGAGTTCGAGGCCTCCAAGCAGCTGGCCGAGGCTGCCGAGATCATCGGGCGCCAGCCGGCGACGCTGCAGCTCCGGTACCTCCAGACCCTGACCGAGATCGCCACCGAGAAGAACTCCACCATCATCTTCCCGCTTCCCATGGACCTCGTCTCCGCGTTCCTGGCGAAGAAGGAGAAGGAGTGATCCCGGAGGCGCCGGAGACTGGCCCGGACGGGGCCGTTCACTACCAGATCTCGATCACGGCGCGGCAGGCCGCGGCCTTCTTCGTGGTGCTGCTCTTCTCCCTGGGGCTGGCGTTCTTCTTCGGGATGAAGACCGGCGCCGCAGCGAAGCGAGCCGGTGATCCGGCCACGCGGCTCGCGGTCGCCACGGACCTCCCCGTCCCGACCGCGGTCCCGATCGAGGAGCCGGCCGAGAAGCCGGACGAGGACCGCAAGCTCGGGTTCGAAAAGACGAGGCCGACCCCCGCCGAGACGGCGAGCGTCTCGGCGCCGCCTCGGATCGAGCCCCAGGAGCAGCCGACGGCGATCCCGGTCCCCCCGAAGCCGACGCCCGAGCCGAAGCCGACGAAGGCCGAGAAGCCGGCAGCCGAGAAGCCCGCCGAAAAGGCGGCGGCGAAGCCTCCGGCCGAGAAACCCCTCGTCGAGAAGCCCGCCGCGGAGAAGGTGGCCGCCGACAGGCCCGCCGCTCCTCGGAAAGAGGCCTGGTACCTCCAGGTCTTCGCCACCAAGAGCATCGCCGCCGCCGAGAAGCTCTCCGAGCGGCTGAAGCAGGCGAAGCTCCGGTGCGACGTCAGCACGGACCCGAGCGGCTCCGGCGTCTACCGGGTGAGGGTCGGTCCGTACGCCGAGAAGGCACAGGCGGAGTCCGCGAAGAAGAAGGTCCTCGAGATCGACCGGTCGCTCAAGGACGCGAAGCTCGTCCACCCGTGACGCGCCCGCTGCCCGTTCGAGGGGAGCCCGCGCTCCCCCCCTGGATCCGCGAGCGGAAGCTGCGGGTGGGGGAGCTGCACGACGTCAAGAAGGTGATGCGCTCGAGGGGCCTCTCCACGGTCTGCGAGGAGGCCCGCTGCCCGAACCGAACGGAGTGCTTCGAGCGGCGCACGGCGACGTTCCTGATCGCGGGCGACGTCTGTACCCGCGCCTGCGGCTTCTGTCACATCACCTCGGGACGGCCGTTGCCGCTCGACCCGAAAGAGCCGGAGCGTCTCGTGGAGGCCGCCCGCGAGCTGGGTCTCGCGCACGTCGTCGTGACGTCCGTCGACCGGGACGACCTGCCGGACGGCGGATCGGCCCACTGGGCCCGAGTCGTGAGCGCGCTCAAGGAGGACGACCCGGTACGGACGGTGGAGGTCCTGACGCCCGATTTCCAGGGGATCGCCGAGCAGATCGACGAGGTGGCCGCGACGCGGCCCGACGTCTTCAACCACAACGTCGAGACGGTGCCGCGGCTCTACGAGACCGTCCGGCCGCGCTCCGTCTTCGAGCGATCCGTCGCCCTGCTGGCCCGCGTGAAGGAGCGGCAGCCCGGGGTCCTCACGAAATCGGGTCTGATGCTGGGGCTCGGCGAGAGCGACGGCGAGGTGCTCGACGTCCTCACCGCGCTCCGTGCCGCGTCCGTCGACATCGTGACGATCGGGCAGTACCTCCGTCCGTCGGCCTGGAACCTCCCGGTCGCCGCGTACGCCACGCCGGAGCGGTTCGAGGCGCTTCGCCGGGACGGGGAACGCCTCGGCTTCTCGCACGTCTTCTCGGGGCCTTTCGTCCGGTCGAGCTATCGCGCCGAGGAGGCGCTCCTCGAGCGGACCGGCGTTTGACCGGGCCGCTCGCCGTCCTGCCGTCGCGCCGGCGCGGGCGCGTCGTCGCCGCGGCCGCCGGGGGGCTTCTCCTGGCGCTGGCGTTCCCGAATGCCTCTCTCGTTCCCCTGATGCTGCCGGGCGTGATGGGGCTGCTGGCCGCGCTCGACGGTGCGCCGCCCCGCGAGGCGGCGCTCGCGGGCGGCGCGTTCGGGTTCGTCTTCTGGCTCGGGACGGTCCCCTGGATCGCTTTCACCGTCCACACGTTCGGCGGTCTCTCGTGGCCGCTCGCGGTCCTGGCGCTCTGTCTCTCCGCGCTGATCCTCACCCCGCCGTTCGCGGCTCTCGGTGCCCTGGTCGGGCTCGCGCGCCCGTCGACGGCGGCCGGCCTGGCCCTCGTCTTCGCGGCCGCCTGGGTGGTGCAGGAGGGGATCCGCGTCTACCTCTTCGGCGGCTTCCCGTGGGCCCTCCTCTGCTACCCGCTCGCCGGGACGCCGGAGCTGATCCAGAGCGCGTCGATCGGGAGCGCCCTCCTGACGTCGGGACTCGTCGCGGCCGTCGCCGGGCTCCTCCATGCGGGCATCACCGCCCGCGACCGCTCCCTCCGCGCCGTCTGGACGCTTTCGGCCCTGGTCCTCGTCGGGGCGATCGCGCTGTACGGACGCGTCCGCCTCGCGACGCCGGCGGTGCCGGGCCCCCTGCCGGCGCTCCACGTCGGGATCGTCCAGCCGAACACGCCGCAGCTGCAGCGCTGGACGCCCGAGGTGCGCGAGCGGCTCTACCGCGACCTGGTCGATCAGAGCGCGACGCTCGTCGCGTTCTCGGCTCCGCGGCCCGACGTCGTGCTCTGGCCCGAGAGCGCCTCGCCCTACTCGTGGCCGTGGTCCCCAGGCTACCGCCAGGACCTCGTGGCGCGGGCCCAGCAGCTCGGGACCGGGATCCTCCTGAGCACCGTCTGGACCGAGAGGCCCGGGGACGACGACGCGCCGTTCTACAACGCGGCGCTCCTCGTCGGTCCCGCCGGGCCGGTGCTGCCGCCCTATTTCAAGCTGCGCCTCGTGCCGTTCGGCGAGTACGTCCCGCTGTCGTCGATCCTCTCCCGGATCCGGCCGATCAGCCGGGCGGTGCCGTCGTCGTTCTCGCCAGGGACCGAGGCCCGGCCGATCCCGTGGGCCGGACGGAGACTGGGTGGGGCGGTCTGCTACGAGGTGGTCTACCCGTGGATCCTGCGGGCGCAGGTGCGGGCCGGGGCGGACGTCCTCTTCACCCTCACCAATGACGCCTGGTACGGCACGGGCGGGGCGCAGGCCCAGCACTGGCAGGCGGCCGTCTTCCGGGCCGTGGAGACGGGGCGGCCCCTCGTCCGGGCCGCGATCACCGGCATCAGCGGCTACGTCCTGCCGGACGGCCGGAGCTACCCTCTCCTGGCCGCTGGGAAGCGCGGTGCCTTCACGGTCACGCTCGACGGAAGCGTTCGGGAGACGGCGTACGTGAGCACCGTCGGCGACGGCTGCCTCTGGGTTTGCGCCGCCGGCGTCTTGATCGCTATCCTCCGCCGTCGGGCCGTCCCGCCCCGGACGGCCGCCGCGGCAATAGCCACGGGTGCCGCGGCCTGAGCGTCGCGGAGAGGAAGCACGAACATGAACGAAGAGAGGATCGAGCGCCTGCTCGAGCTCGCCTCGTCGGTCCAGGCCCTCCGGGGGTACCTTTGACGTCCCCCGGGCCGAGAAGGAGAAGGCCGACCTGGAGCGCCGATCGGGCGATCCCGCCTTCTGGAACGACGCCGCGCTCGCCCAGGAGACGCTCCGCAAGCTGAAGCGGGCCGACACCGTACTCGTGGACGACCGGACTCTCCTGGAGAAGAGGGAGGAGCTGGAGGTCCTCGCGGAGCTCCTGCGCGAGGGCGAGGCGGTAGAGAGGGACGCCGACGAGGCGCTCCGGACGATCGGCGCCTGGGCGCGGGAACGGGAGCTGGTCTTCAAGCTGACCGATCCCGAGGACCCGATGCCGGCGCTCCTCGAGATCCACGCCGGGGCGGGAGGCACCGACGCCCAGGACTGGGCCGAGATGCTGATGAGGATGTACCTGCGCTTCGGCGAGCGGCGCGGCTGGAAGACCGACGTGCTCGACGTCTCTTACGCCGACGACGCGGGGATCAAGACGGCGACTCTGCGTTTCGAGGGGGAGTACGCGTACGGCCACATGAAGGCCGAGCACGGCGTGCACCGGCTGGTCCGGATCTCCCCGTTCGACGCCAACGCCCGACGGCAGACCGCGTTCGCCGCGGTCTACGTCTCGCCGGAGATCGACGACTCGATCGTGATCGAGATCAACGACAAGGACCTGCGGATCGACACCTTCCGCGCGGGCGGCAAGGGCGGCCAGCACGTCAACAAGACCGAGTCGGCGATCCGGATCACCCACCTCCCGACGGGCCTCGTGGTGAGCTGCCAGAACGAACGGTCCCAGCAGAAGAACCGCGCGTCGGGCATGAAGGTGCTCCGCTCGCGCCTCTACCAGCGGGCGGTGGAGGAGCGGCGCGCCAAGGACGAGGCGCGAGGCGGCGTGAAGATGGAGATCGGCTTCGGCTCCCAGATCCGCTCGTACGTGCTGGCGCCGTACCGGCTGGTGAAGGACCACCGGACCGGGTTCGAGATGGGGGACGTCGACCGCGTGCTCGACGGCGACATCGAGGGCTACATCGAGGCGTTCCTGCAGCACTTCGTGAAGAAGGGGGAGAAGGCGAAGGAGCGCCAGGCCGCCACCTCCCTCTCGCTCCCGGACGACGTGTGAGCTGGTTCGAGGAGATCCGGAGCCGGCTCGACCGTCCCTGGCCCGACCGGACCGCCCAGAACGAGGCGATCGGGACCGGTGGTCCGCTCCGCGAGGCCGCGGTCCTCGTCCCGCTGTACGTGCGGGACAAGACCCTCTTCACGCTCTTCACGAAGCGGACCGACCAGGTCGAGCACCACAAGGGCCAGATCTCGTTCCCGGGCGGGAAGCGTCACGACGGAGACGAGAACCTCTGGGCCACCGCGCGCCGCGAGACGGAGGAGGAGATCGGGATCCCCGCGGCGAGCGCGCGGCTCCTCGGGACTCTCCCGCCCCTCGTGACCGTCACCGACTTCCGGGTCACCCCGTTCGTCGGGGCCGTGCCGTACCCGCTCCAGCTGACCCTCGCCGAGGGCGAGGTCGAGTCGGTGCTGGAGGTCCCGATGGCGTACCTCCTGGAGCCGGCCGTGGTGGAGGAGCGCCCGATCGAGTGGAAGGGCCGGAAGGTGATGACGCTCGTCTACCACTACCGGGGCCACGCGATCTGGGGCGCCACGGCGCGCATCCTGACCGACCTCCTCGAGGTGATGAAGGGCCCGCCGCCCGACGCGCGCTGAGCGAGAGCCGCTGGATCGTGCCGCGTGGTCTATCGTGAGGGGATGGGCTCGTTCGACGACCTCGAGCAGAGGCTCGGCCACTCCTTCCGCGACCCTTCGCTCGCGGAGCGCGCCCTCACTCACTCGTCGTTCGCGAACGAGGCCGGCAAGAGCGCGCCGGCGCGGGAGGACAACGAGCGTCTCGAGTTCCTCGGGGACAGCATCGTCGGGTTCCTCGTGGCCGAGATGCTGTTCGAGGCGCATCCCGGCTTTCGCGAGGGGATGCTCTCGAAGGCCAAAGGGCACCTGGTCTCGGAGGACACCTTCGCCCGGAAGGCTCGGGACCTCGGGCTCGGCCCCCTCCTGCGTCTCGCCGTGGGTGAGTCGAGGTCCGGGGGCCGCGTCAAGGACTCGCTCCTGGCCGACGCGTTCGAGGCCCTGCTCGCGGCGGTGTACCTGGATGCCGGGCTGACGGCGGTCCGCGCCATCGTCCGGCGCACGTTCGAGGCGGACGTCGCGGCGCTCGATCCGGGCGAGCTGTCGTTCCACGACTACAAGACGGCCCTGCAGGAGCTCGCCCAGGGGGAAGGCAAGCCTCTGCCCGCCTACCGTCTGGTCGAGGAGAGCGGACCGTCGCACCTGAAGGTCTTCGTCTTCGAGGTCGTCTTCGACGAGACGCTCTCCGCCCGCGGCGCGGGAGCGACGAAGAAGGAGGCGCAGCGGCAGGCGGCCAAGGCCCTCCTGGCGCTCAAGCTCGGAGGGAGCTCCCCGCCACAGGCCGCGGAGCGGCCGAGGGGAGGCGCGGAACCCGCGTGACGGGTTCCGCCTAGCTTCTCGTCAGGTCCGCCTTGAGGAGCACCCACCCCTTCATCGCCTCGACCACCTTCGGATCGGTGAAGGTCTTCTTGTCGAGCTCCTTGCAGGGCAGGCACCAGTCCGCGTAGAAGTCGATCATCACCGGCTTCCCATCCCTCTTCGCGGCTTCGACGGCCGCATCCGAGTACGGCTGGAACGCCAGCTCGTGGGTGGATCGCTCCGGGAGGGCGAGCCAGATGCCCGCGCCCACGAAGAGCGCAGCCAGGACGAACCTCACCGGCCTCCACCACGGCACGGTTTCCGCCGTCTTCTCGAATGCGAGGAAGTAGATCCCGCCGACGACGAGCGGCAGCGCGAGCGCGACCTCGTACGCACGCTCCGGAACCAGAGCGCGCAGGAAGTAGACGGCGAGCGAGACCAGGATGAAGCCGAACGCCTTCTTGACCGCGACCATCCAGTCGCCGGAGCGGGGGAGCTTCTTCAGGCTGCCGGAGACGGTCCCGAGGACGAGGTACGGCAAGCCGAGCCCCATGGCGAGCGTGAAGAAGAGGCCGAAGCCCAGGACGACGGAGCCCTTCGCCGCGACATAGGTCAGGAGCGACAGTACGAACGGTCCGATGCACGGAGCCGCCACGAAGCCCACGAAGAGTCCCATCGTGGCGGCGCCGAGTAGGCCCGACTTCGAGCCGGTCTTGTCGCGGATGAACGCGGGCGCCTGGATCTCGAAGAGCCCGAACATCGACAGCGCGAGCGCCAGGACGATGGCGGAGACGGCGATCAGGGCGCCCGGCTTCTGGAGCCAGCTCCCGAACAGCGAGCCCGAGAGCGCCGCGAAGACGCCGAGGGCCGAGTACGTCACGCTCATCCCGAGCACGTACGCGAGCGCGAGCCCGAACGTGCGTGACGTCTTGCCGGCGCTCTGCCGGCTGAAGAAGCCGAGCGTGATCGGGATCAGCGGGTAGACGCACGGGGTCAGGTTCAGGGCCAGGCCGGACAAGAAGACGACGAGCAGAACGAGCGGCAGGGACTTGCCGGCGAAAAGGTCGGCCGAGGCCGACTCCTTTCCGCCCCTGACGTAGTCGAGGAACGTGGCGGGAGGCTCGAAGCCGAGGACACGCGCCCCCCGCTCCGTTCCGTCGGCGCCCAGGAAGATCAGCGTCGGGACGCCCTTGACCGCCCACTTCTCGCGGAGCGCGCCGTTCCCGAGGGGGGGGGCCGCGGCGGCCGGCCCGCCCGCGGGGGGCTCGGCTCCGGGAGACGACGGTGTCGCCGCGGCTCCGGCCGCGAAGAGCTCGGCGTTCTGCGCTACGGACGGCGTCCCGGCCGCGGCGAGGTTCACCGCGAGCGTGGCCGTCGCCTGAGCCGGCGCGAGGCACTGCTGGTCGTTGCAGGCCTGGTAGTCGAGCGTCGCCGAGAGGGTGCGGGCGCCGGGTGACGCGGCCGCGTCGACGGAGCCCTCGAACGAGATGACGAGGCGGCCCTCGTAGACGGCGACGAGGCCCTCGGCGAACGCGAACTTCCGTTCCACGTGCTTCGGGTAGGCGGGGGCCTTCAGCGTGATCCCGGGCGCCGGCGCGACCGCCGCCTCCGTCGGGATCAGGTAGTCCTCCTTCGGGGTGTGGCTGTTGACGTGGAAGCCCGGGGCGATCTCGGCCACCACCGCCAGCCGGAACGTCTGGCCGGCCACCAGGGGTGCCGTGTCGGCGACGAGCCGGGCGGTGACGACCTGTGGCGATCCGCCGGGCTGGGCCTCGGCCCCGGAGGTGCGGCCGAGCGCGAGGAGCGCGAGGAGCGAGGGGAGCGCGCGGCGCGTCATCGCTTCCCCTCCGCGGCGCCTCCGCCCCGGGCCTCGATCGCCTTCAGGAGCTCGTCCGCCTCGGCGACGAGCGGAGACTTCGGGTGCGCCGCCTTGAAATCCCGTAGCCGGGCGACCGCCTTGTCGGGCCGACCCTTGCCGATCTCGACGTCGGCGAGGCGCAGCTCGACGCGCTCGCGAAGAGCGTCGCTCTTGGTCAGGGCGAGCAGGGTCTCGAGGTCCTTGCCGGCTTCCTCCACGCGGTTCGAGTCGAGCCGGATCGACGCGAGGAAGGTCAGGCTCTCCTCCCGCAGGAGCTGGGGCGCTTTCTCGTCGTACCCGATCCGCCTGAAGCGCCCCTCGGCGATCAGGTCGCCGCGCCGCTGATACGTCTGGCGCGCCACCTCCATCACGGTGTCCAGGTTCTCCGGCTGCGCCTGCTCGTCGGCCAGGAGCTTCCGGTACGCCGCCCAGCCCTCTTCCGACTGGCGGAAGGCTTCGAACCAGCCGAACTGCGAGGTCGGCCCCGTCTGCATGCCGGAGACGATCATCTCGGGCGTGACGACGACCCAGGACGGCACCACCTTGACGGCGAGGCGCTCGGCCAGCCTGGTCCCTTCCGGCGAGGACCGGATGACCTGCAGCGGCACCTTGTCGCGACAGAAGGACGCGAACGAGACCGACGGGACCACGAGGCCCTCCATGCGGCGGCAGTCCGCGCAGCCCTCCTCCACGAACTCGATCAGGATGCGCCCTTCGGGCAGCTTCTTCGCGGCGGCGACGGCGTCGTCCCAGGTGCGTGTCCACCTCAGCTCGTGCCCCTCGGTGGCGTCCTTGTGAGGCGCGGCAGCGGGGGTCGGAACGGCGGGAGTGGCGAGCAGGGCGAGCAGAGCAAACGAGAGTGGCGTCATCCAGGTCCTTTCGGGAGGCGCGCCTCCCGGGAACGGGAAACGCTAGGATTGACTATTCTATTCGTGCCACTTATAACGCCGGGCACGGAACGGCGTGGCATCCGCAAGGAGCGTGCCTTCCCGGCAACCGGACGCCCGGGACGCCCAGGTAGCTCAGCTGGTAGAGCACGCGCCTGAAAAGCGCGGTGTCGGCGGTTCAACTCCGCCCCTGGGCACCACGGTCCACCAGGACGACGTGACCGTGACGACCGTGACGACCGTGACGACCTCGGCCTCCCCCTACAATGCTCTCCTAGAGGGTCCCGTGACGGACCCTGCGAGGTGATCCGTGGCGATCCTCCGCGTAGCCAAGCTCGGCTCTCCGGTACTCCGGGCCCGGGCCTCCGAGATCGAGACCATCGACCTGAAGAAGGGCCGCCTGCGCGGCTTCTTCGAGGACCTGATGGAGACGATGGTCGAGTACAACGGGACCGGCCTCGCCGCCCCCCAGGTCAACACGTCGCTCCGGGTGGTCCTTTACGAGGTGCAGCCGGAGAGCCGGGGCAAGATCGAGATCCCGCCCACGATCCTCGTGAACCCGACCTTCGAGGTCCTCGACCCGACCGAGGTCGAGGATTTCGAGGCCTGCCTGTCGGTCCCGTTCCTGGCCGCGAAGGTGCCCCGTCCGAGGCAGATCCGCGTTCGCGCGCTCGATATCTCGGGAAAGCCCCTGAACTTCGTCGCGGAGGACTTCCACGCCCGGGTGGTGCTGCACGAGAGCGATCACCTGGACGGGGTCGTCTATCTCGACCGCGTGAAGGACAGGACCTCGCTCAAGTACACCGTGGACCTCGGCTAGGTCGGCCGATGGAGGCCTCCGCCGAGAAGCGCGCGCTGGCCCTCCTGAAGTACAGGCCGGTCTGCATCTGCAACACCATCCGGTACCCGAAGGTGAAGGCGGCGATCGACGCCGGTGCGACCACCCTCGAAGAGGTCGCCCGCGCCACCGGCTGCACGACGGGGGAGTGCCAGGGCGAGCGGTGCCGCCCGGTCATCGTCGAGATGCTGGCCGCGGAGCGGCGCGGATAGAATCTGGTTGCATGTAACGGCTGAATCGACAGTGCCTGCTCGGCTCTCGGCGGCGCTGGCGGCGTTGCGCCGACTGGGCGTAGAGCCAACTACAGCCTGCGTCGGCGCGCCTTGCCAACGCCAGCCGATAGCCGTCGCATCCACTGTCGCTACAACCGTTACAAGCAACTAGAATCCGTCTGTGAACTTTTTCACAAGCGTCGGCTCCGACCCGGAGGAACAGCGTCGATGAGTAAAGGTCCCAGCTCCTCGCTTCCCGTCGCGGGAGCGATCCAGCCCCCGATCGCGCCGGGAGTCCCGTCCACGTCGGGCGCCGACTTCCTGACGACGAAGCTCGACTTCCTGGTGCAGTGGGCGCACTCCAACTCCCTCTGGCCGATGCCGTTCGGCACCGCCTGCTGCGCCATCGAGTTCATGTCGGTCGTGTCGTCCCACTACGACCTCGCTCGCTTCGGGGCGGAGGTCGTGAGGTTCTCGCCCCGACAGTCCGACCTGATGATCGTGGCCGGCACCGTGACCGACAAGCTGGCGCCGATCCTGCGAAAGATCTACGACCAGATGGCCGAGCCGAAGTGGGTCATCTCGATGGGCGTCTGCGCCTGCACCGGCGGCTTCTACCGCGCGTATCACGTGGTCCAGGGGATCGACGAGATCGTGCCCGTCGACGTCTACGTCGCCGGCTGCCCGCCCACCCCGGAGAACCTGATGCACGGGATCATCGAGCTGCAGAAGCGGATCCAGTCGGGCGAGCTGGCCCGGCACCGCGACGGAAGCAGGAGCTTCGTCCCGATCCGCGTCGGGACCGACCCGCAGCTCTCGATCCCCGCCTACTCCGACGCGATCATGGCTCCCCATCGGACCGGGCACGGCGAGTTCACCGTGATGCCGGAAAGCGCCGAGGCCGAGCCCGTCAAGAAGGACGGGGGAGCCCGCTCGTGAGCGCGGACACCGCCATCCTCCCGGCCGAGGCCTCGGTGCTCGAGCGCCGCCTCCCCGGCAAGTTCTGGGTCGAGCCGCGCCCGTCGAGCGACATCCCGACGATCGGCGTCCAGCCTTCCGCTCTCGTCGAGGTGGCGCGCTTCCTCAGGGACGATCCGTCGACCGCGTTCGACCTCCTCCTCGACCTCGTCGCCGTCGACCGCTCGAGGCTGACGGGCCCCCTCGCCCCGCGTGACGGCAAGCGCTTTCAGGCGAGCTACGTCCTCTACTCGACGAAGCGCAACCAGCACCTCCGCCTCCGCGCGAACGTGCCGGAGTCCGAGCCGTCTCTGCCCTCTCTCGTCTCGGTCTGGCCCGCGGTCAACTGGTTCGAGCGCGAGGCGTGGGACCTGATGGGGATCCGTTTCGACGGGCACCCGAACCTCAAGCGGCTCCTCACCCACAACGGCTTCGTAGGCCATGCTCTCCGCAAGGACTACCAGGCGGGGCAGCGCTGGCTCTGCACCGAGGAGGACCTCCTCCAGACCGACCTCGCCGGGCAGACCGACGTCCCCGAAGACGTCTTCGAGACCGTCACGTTGAACATGGGCCCGTCGCACCCCGCGATGCACGGCACCCTGCGCACGGTCCTGCGCCTCGACGGCGAGACGATCGTGGCGGCCGAGTCGGAGTGCGGGTACCTGCACCGCTGCTTCGAGAAGATGTCGGAGAGCCACACCTACTCGCAGGTCATCCCGTACACCGACCGGCTCAACTACTGCTCGCCGATGATCAACGGGAACGGCTACGCGCGGGCGGTGGAGCTGATGCTCGGCGTGGAGATCCCGCCGCGGGCCAAGGCGGTGCGGACGGTGCTGTCCGAGTTCAGCCGCATCATGGATCACCTGGTCTGCATCGGCGCCAACCTGGTGGACCTGGGCGGCCTGACGAACTTCTGGTACGCGTTCCAGGGACGGGAGCAGATCTACTCGCTCCTGGAGGCGTGCTGCGGGGCGCGGCTCACCTCGTCGTACGCCCGGATCGGTGGCCTCTCCAACGACGTTCCGGTGAACTTCGTGGAGTGGTGCCGCACGCTCGTGAAGTCGGTCGGCAAGCAGATCGACGACGTGCACGTGCTCGTCACCAACAACCGGATCATCCACAAGAGGCTCCGGGGAACGGGCCTCGTCACCAGGGCGCAGGCGCTGGCGTGGGGCTTCACGGGCCCGAGCCTCCGCGCGTCCGGCGTGCCGTACGACGTCCGGAAGGACAAGCCGTACGAGTGGTACGGCGAGGTCGACTTCGACGTGCCGATCATGACCGACGGCGACAACTACGCCCGCTACCTCGTCCGGATGGAGGAGATGCGGCAGTCGCTCCGGATCATCGAGCAGGTGATCGCGAAGCTCCCGGGCGGCCCGATCGTCTCGGACGACTACCGCGTCGTCCTGCCCCCCAAGGAGATGGTCTACAACGAGATGGAAGCCCTGATCTACCACTTCAAGGTGGTGTTCGAGGGGATCAAGGTGCCGGCGGGCGAGATCTACTCGTCCACCGAGGGGGGGAACGGGGAGCTGGGCTTCTCGATCGTCTCCGACGGCAGCGGCTCGCCGTATCGCGTCAAGGTGCGGCCGCCGTGCTTCCCTCTCTTCGCCGCGTTCGAGAAGATCATCATCGGCGGGATGATGTCCGACGCGGTCGCCACGATCGGCCTCCTGAACATCATCGCGGGCGAGCTGGATCGATGAGGGGGAACCCAGACGCCGGCTACTGCGGGGCCCGTTTGGCCCCCGCCAGAGACCTTGGCTCGAGCAGGCTCGAGCCAGCGGTTACCCCCTTACCCCCTCCGGGCGAATCGCAACTCTATTCGGGGCAGAGGTAAATACATGGCTGCACGCGTCGTCACGCTCTCCGTCGAGGAGCCCTCGCTCGCCGGTCGCCTCTACTTCCCGGCCATCCTCAAGGGGATGGCGAAGACCCTGGGCCACTTCGCGAGGAACCTGACCCACATCAAGGACCTGCCCACGATCCTCTATCCGGAGCAGCGCCGGAAGTACTCGGAGCGGTTCCGCGGGCGCCACATCCTGAAGGCGCGCGAGGACGGCACGCTGAAGTGCGTCGCCTGCTACATGTGCCAGACGGCCTGCCCGGCCGACTGCATCAAGATCGAGGCGGGCGAGCATCCGAACCTCGCGTACGAGAAGTACCCGGTCAAGTTCGAGATCGACATGCTCCGCTGCGTGATGTGCGGCTACTGCGTCGACGCGTGCCCGAAGGACGCGATATGGATGACCAAGGACTACGAGCTCGCGTTCTTCGACCGGAAGAGCGCGATCTACGGGATCCCGCAGCTGACCGAGAAACCGTCCGACACCGGAGCGGACGGGCCGGGCTACGGCTACCGCCCCTACTACGGGGAGAGCCTGATGAAGAAGGCCGGGGAGTTCCAGCCGTCCGGCGTCCCGCTCCTCCCGGCCCTGGCGTCGCGGAGCGAGGCGATCAACCGGATGCCGCCTCCCCCCCCGCCCAAGCCGGCGGCTGCCGCTCCGGCGGCGGCGAAGTAGGACTCAGCGCCCCGCGCCGGGGAGGGCCAGCGTCCGCCCGGCCCGGGGCTCGGCCAGCATGCCGCGGAGGCCGGAGGGCCATTCGGCCAGGGGGCGCTCCAGGGCCTTCCGGATGGGCTCGCGCGGCGCCCTCTCGGCCACGCGCGCGAGGATGGACCGCGCCGTCGGCTCGTCGCCGCGGTCGCGCGCCGAAAGGGCGCTCACGATCCCCATCGCGAGCGTGTCGCGCTGGGCCGCCGGCAGCCCGTTCCGGAAGGCCTCGAGCCCGTCCATGTCTCCCGCGGCACGGAGCGCCTCGGCCCTCAGCGCCGCCGAGAAGCCCGTCGCGTCGAGCGCGTGGAGCTCGGCCGTGATCGAGAGCGCGCGGGCGTGGAGGCCCAGGTCGAGCGCGCGGTATGCCTGCGCGACCATGGCCTGATACCAGGCGGCGCGCCCCTCGCGCCGGCCGGCGGCGGTCCACGTCGAGCCGAGGTGAGGCCAGCGGAACGGCTCGCGAAGGAAACCCGGCACGCGGCCCAGTGCCGCTACCGCCCCCGGGCGAGCTTCAGCCCAGGGCGGCGTGGCGAGCCTCCGGTCGATCTCGGTCCGGCTCGTCGCCAGGCGTGCGCGGAGGAAGAACGCGTGGAGGCGGATCGGGGAAATGACGTCGTCGCGCGCGGCGACGAGGTTCCGGTCGATCCGGAGCCCCTCACGGTCGGACGCCACGTAGTAGGCCGGGAGCCGCCGCGCCTCCTCGGCGCTCAGCCGGACGGGGGCCGTCGCCGCGAGATAGGCGTTCGTCGCGGACTCGGGCTGCAGCGCCCCCAAGACGTTCACCGCGACGCCCGCCGAGAGGAGGAGCGCGCCCGCCAGCGCCGTCGCCCGGCTCGTCACGGCGGTCGCGGCCACGGCGGCGAGGAGAGGGATCGCCGGGACCAGGAGCCGGGGACCCCAGCCCACGGTGCCGTCCCACGCCCACCACGCGCAGGTCAGAGCGAGGAGCCCGGACGTGAAGATCGCGATCCCGGGGCCGGCTGCCGGGATCGGGCCACGCCGTCTCCAGCGGAGGATCGCGAGCACGGACAGGGCGACGAGAGGGAAGTAGACGAGGAGCCCCTTGCTCGGCCCGACCAGCAGCCGCCACAGCCCTTCGAGAGGAGGGAACGAGAACGCGTGACCGCCGTACGACGCGAAGGGACGTCCGAAGCGGGCGAGGTCGAACGCGAGCCAGGCCGCGAGAGGAGGCAGGGCACCGGCCAGCGTCGCGACGGCGTGCGAAAGGCGCCGGGACCGGGAACCTCCCAGAAGGGGAGGGAGCACGAGCAGCGGCGCCAGCAGCAGGTTCGGGGGTTTCACGAAAACCGCGAGCCCGAGGCAGAAGCCCGACGCGGCGTCGCGTCGGCGCGAGGCCCCGCCGGCGGCGAGCAGGGCGCCGGCCGCCAGAAGGACCGCCTGAAGCGGCTCGGAGTAAGCAGCCGCGGGATAGGCCCAGAGCGGTGATCCGAAGGCGGTGCCGAGCACGGCGATCGCCTCGCCCCACGCCGGGGCGCCGAGCTTCCGTGCGAGCAGCGCCGCGAGGACCGCGGCGAGCGTCACGAGCAGGACCTGCAGGAAGGCATAGAGCGACTGCGAGGAGCCGACTCCGAGGCGGCGCTCCAGGAGAGGCGCCGCGAGCGACGGAAGCGTCTCCAGGATGGGGAGGCCCATACCGAACGGGGCTACGGCGTCTCCGGCCAGTCGATCGATCGCCAGCACGCCGCCCCGCGGCAGGCCGACCTCGCCGAATTCCGCGATCGCGACCGACGTCTCCAGCATCTGCTGGTCGTCCGTGGAGGTACCCACGAGCCGTTCCTCGGTCGTGGCGGCGAGCCCGAGGAAGACGAGGAGCGCTAGGAGCAGGAGCCTGCGGCGGGCCGTCACGCGTGGAGCCCGGCTACCAGACGAGTCGAGCGCCGAGCCGCAGCTGGTAGGGGCGCCCTTGCGAGTCGAGCCACCGGTAGTCGCCCTGCGCCCGGCCCCGGGGGTCGTTGGGGTCGATGCGCAGGTCGGGTCCCAGTGCCCGCAGGACGACGTCGTTCACCTCGAACGAGGCCTTGAGATGCAGCTGTCCCTGCGGCGTGGGGCCACCGAGGCTGAAGCGCGCGTCCGGATCGCCCGGCTCGTGAAAGAGCCGGCCCGGGTCGAGCCGCGAAGCCAGGAGCGCGGGCCGCGTGTCGAGCAGCTCGCGGAAGAGGTGGAACCGCTCGAGAAGGCGGGTGGCTCGCGAGAGCTTCGAGACCTTCGGTGTGGGGCGGGCCGCGGGAACAGGAACCGGAGCCGGCACCGGCGACGGAGCGGGGCCGAGGCTCTCCTCGGCCGCTGCCGGCGCCGCCAGCAGGAGCGAGACCGCCCAGACCGCCCGATGCCCCCCCACGCTCCCATTATCCGCCCACCGGGGAGCCTCGTCGCCGGTGACGTGATCCCGGGCGCTCCCGAGACACTTCCCCGAGGTGGTGTCTCTTCCCGTTCTGCCGGCCAGGTCGAAGGACGGCCCCTCCATGGTCTGCCGGATGATCTTCGACGAGCTCTGCGTCCTCGCGAACGGTGACCTCGTCTGCTCCTGCGGCGATCCGGCGGGCCTCCGCGTGTATGGCAACGTCCGGACGGACCGCATCGCCGACGTCTTCGACGGCCCCCGCTATCGGGAGATGCGCGAGTGGCAGCTGGCGGCTCCGCCCGGGTCGTTCTGCCCGGTGATCGGGACGCGCTGCGGCGGGCGCGTCTCTCGCGCGTCGCGCGCCGACCGGCCCGAAGGAAGGCGCGTCCGCGTCCTCCAGCTGGAGCCGATCTCGGCCTGCAACGTCTCGTGCCCCGGATGTCCGGCCACGAAGCTGAAGGCGCGCGACCCGGCGTACGCCTCCGACCGTCTGAACCGCCTCCCCCTCCCGGTGATGCTCGACGTCGTCGACCAGTTGCCTCATCTGGAGAAGGTCCTCTTCTACAACTTCGGGGAGCCGTTCCTGCACCGGGACGCGGTTCCGTTCCTACGGGAAGTGAGGCGGCGTCGACCCGGCGTCGTCCTCCACACGAGCACGAACGGGCTCGCGCTGACACCCGAGGTGATCGACGCGCTCGCCGCCGAGGCGCTGGTGGACCGGATCGTCTTCTCGATCGACGGAGCGCGCGAGCGAAGCTACCGGCGCTACCGCGTGGGCGGTTCGCTGGCCGCGGCTCTCGAGGCTCTGGAGCGCCTGCTGGTCGCGCTCGAACGCCACGGCACGCGGGGACGGGTGGAGCCGGTCTGGCAGTACATCCTCTTCCGCTGGAACGACTCGACCCGCGAGCTGATGGAGGCTCGGGAGAGAGCTGCGGCGCTGGGCGTTCCCCTCAAATGGGTCGTGACGCACACGCCGGGCGCGTCCCGTACCTACCGGGACGGCACTCCCGCGCTTCGCCGCCTTTTCGAGGGGGGTGACACGTTCGAGGCGCTCACCTGCGATGCGAGGATGGCCCATCTCTGGAAGCACGGGGGCGCCGTGGAGGGACGGTACCTCGCCCATCTCGAGCTCGATCGCCAGACGCTTCGCGCGCCGGCCGGGGGGCGGGCGCCTGCCCTCCTTCGTGTCACGAACCTCGGAAGCTCGTCCTGGCCGGAGGCGGCCGCGGCCGTCACCGTCGGGACGCGTCTCCGGAGCCTGGCTGGGCAGGCCTGCCGCGAAGGGAGACGGATCCCGGTGCCGGCGAGCGCGCGAGCGCCGGGAGGGACAGGCTCCGTACTCCTCGATGTAGCCGCGCCGCCGACGCCGGGCTCGTACGAGGTCACCGTCGACCTGGTGGAAGAAGGCGTCTGCTGGTTCTCGGAGCGTGGCTCGGCGCCCGCCTCGATCCCGCTGGAAGTGAGCGACGCGGAAGGCCCGCCCGCCTGGGGAGCTCTCGTCGACGCCGCCTACCGCGCCATCCGAGGGCTGGAGGCGGATCGGGAGGGCCGGGCGTACTGGAGCCGCGAGGTGGCGGACGGGCTTCCGCTCGACGTGCTGCTCGGAGCCCTCGCCGGCGGGGAGCCGCCCGACGCCGCGCGCCGCGACGTGATCTCGGCGATGGAAGCGCGCCTCTCGTGGCGTGTCAGCGAGGAAGGCGAGCACTAATGAAGGAACGAGCCGCCGTTCAGCGCCAGCGCCGTCCCGTTGGCGTACTCGCCGAGGGATGACGCGAAGAAGAGGACGGCGCTCGCGACGTCTTCCGGCGTCGCCACCCGGCCGAGCGGGATCTCGGCGCGGATCTCGTCGCCGTGCGCGTCGAGGTCCGCACGCGCCATCTCGGTCGCGACCCAGCCGGGACAGACGGAGTTGGCGGTGATGCCGTACTTGCCCTCGGAGCGGGCGAGGCAGCGGGCGAGGTTCACCATCCCCGCCTTCGAGACCGCGTAGTCGGCACAGTCGGTCTCACCGCGGAACGCCGCTCTCGAGGAGACCATGACGATGCGGCCGAAGCCGTTGCGACGCATCGCCGGGAGCGCGAGGAAGGTGAGGTGCGCCGCGGCCTCGAGGTTGACGTCGAGCGTGCGGCGCCAGCGCGCCACGAAGGCTCCGTCGTCCCCGTCCCACGGGTTCCGCTCGTAGATGGCGGCGTTGTGGACGAGGATCCCGGGCGAGCCGAGCTCCTCGGCGACGAGCGCGTAGACGCGGCGGCGCGACTCCAGGTCACCGAGGTCGCCGCCGACCACGAACGGCCGTGGCCCGCCCGACACGCGGATCTCCTCGGCGACGGCCGCGGCACCGTCGAGCGAGCGACCGTAGTGGACGGCCACCGCGGCCCCCGCTCTCGCCAGCGTGACGGCGACGCGCGCGCCGATGCCGCGGGAGGCTCCGGTGACGAGGGCGACCCGGCCGGTGAGGTCCGTCGTGCTCATGCCCGGATTGTCCTCTACCATGCCGTGCGGAGGTCCCGATGAGACGTTCCCTGCTGGCCCTCGGCGCCCTCGCGCTCCTCGCCTCGCCGGCCGCGCACGCCGCCGACTCGCTCCGCTTCGGCCTCGGCGTCCACGCGGCGTACTCGAAGGGCCGCGATGCCACGGACGGTGTCTTCTCCGGCGGCGTCCAGGCCCGGTTCCGGCTGCTCGGGATCCTGGGCGTCGAGGGCCTCGCGTCGTACCGGAAGGACGACCTCGAGGTCGGTGGCCAGCGCGTCCTCCAGCTGGAGTACGTCCCGGTGCAGGTCTCGGCGCAGCTCTACCTCGTGTCTGGCGGCGCGGTGCAGGTCTGCGTCCTCGGGGGAGGCGGCTACTACTACATCCGCTCGACGCCCTACGTTCTCGGGGTGGAGGGGGAGCGGACCACCGAGAGCCAGGTGGGCGCGCACGTCGGCGCCGGCGTCGACATCATGCTCTCGAAGAAGACCGCGCTCACGACCGACGTCCGCTACGTCTTCCTCGGCGTCGACTCGGTGAAGGCGCTGAACGACCGGTACGTGCAGGACTCGAAGGCCGACTACTGGACGGTGAACGCCGGCCTGACGTTCTACTTCTGACGGACCGCGCGGGCCGAGGCGAGCGCTCCGAGCGCGCCGGCCAGCTCGCCGTCCGGCAGGAACCGGGCGTGGGCGCCGGCGAGACGCGTCGTCGAGGCGAGGATCTTCCGGAGCGCCTCGTGTCCGCGCAGCGTGGAGCCGGCGTAAAGCACGTCGAGCGGCGTGGCGAGACCCCTCTCGCGCGCGATCCCCACGGCGAGCGCGCCCGAGAGGAGCGCGACGTTCTCGGCCACGAGCCGCGCGATCGAATGGGCGAGGTCGGCCGGCTCGTGCGACTCGACCCTCCCGAAGTTGGACGCCGTCAGCTCCTCACCGAGCGCGATCTCGCCGGCGCGATACAGGTCGGAGACGAGGAGGTCGACGTGCGCGCGGTTCCCGGCGGCCGCGAGGGCCGCGAGATGCTCGTGCTCGTCGCTGCCGACCAGGAGCCTCGAGAGGCCGCGGATCGTCCCGCCGCCGAGCGCCGTCCCGCCGACGCGCGTCACACGCCCGTCGGCGTCGACCCTCAGGATCGACGTACCGGTGCCGAGGCTCACGAGGAGGTGCGGGAACGTCGTGGTGAGCCCCGAGCGCTCGATGAGCGCCTTCTCGCCGCGGCCCCACGCCTCGAACTCGTTCACGAGGACGGGAGAGAGCCCGGCCGGCTCGGCGTCGCGGTGGGCGCCGGCCCCGGTCGCGCCGACCCGGAGCACCTCGTAGCGCGAGACGAACCCGGCGAGGGCAGCCGTCTCACCACGCGGGCAGACGAAGCCGGTCAGCTCGGACAGCGGGGCGTCGGCGGGCACGGCGACCGCCTTCCAGAGCGTCGCCCCCAGGTCGAGCCCGACCTCGGCCTTCGGCTTCACCGCGAGGCCCGCGCCTCGGCGGGTTTCGAGAGCGCCGAAGGGAGCGACGAGACGACCCGCGAGGCGATCTCGACGTAGCCGTCCGGACCGGGATGGAAACGGTCCGCCGAGAGGCGCTCGGGCCGCTCCTCGAAGAGGTCGGACGTGGGGACGACGACGGTACCCTTCGCGGAGAGGCTCGCCTCCTCGATCGCGACGTTCCAGAGGAGCAGCACCTGGCGGGTGTAGGCGCGGGCGTCGCCATCGGCCCGGAACGGGTTGTAGAGCCCGAGGAGGCGGATCGGGGCCGACGGGTTGGCGTCGCGCAGCCGCTTCAGGATCTCGAGCAGCCGCTCGCGGGTGCGGGGGAGGGCCGCCGTGCCCAGGTCACCGCCCGTCATCGCCGGCATCGAGTGGGTCAGGTCGTTGCCGCCGATCGACAGGAGGATGAGGTCCGCCGACCGGACCGCCGACACCACGCCCGGATCGTCGAGCTTCTTCAGGAGGTCGGCCGTCTCGGCGCCGTCGACGGCCAGGTTCCGCACGTCGACCGTCGTCCCGCCCTTCCGGAGCTCGGCCGCGACGCGCGCCGGGTAGCCGCCGCCCTCGCCGTCCCCCGCGCCCCGGGTGAGGGAGTCTCCCAGCGCGACGAGGTGGAGCGCCCCGGAGCGCGCGTCTATTACTCGGACTGCGGCGAGGGGCCGCTG
>CAYLNK010000014.1:0-42101 GCA_964384675.1 uncultured Holophagales bacterium
GCGGCCACGCGAGCCCTTCGTCGGCCCCGGTCCCCGAGGGCGGCGACCCCGACGCCCACCACCACGCCCCGTAGGCGTCGGCTACGGCCGGGCGGCGCCGCAGGCGCAATCACCCCGGAACGCGTCGTTCGACGCCTTGCGCCAGTTCTCCGTGAAGCAGAACTCGGTGAGCGAGTCGGCGCCGGGGCCGGTGGCGAGGGGAGGTGAGGTGCGCGTCACCTCGCGGAAGCGCGGCGTCAGGCTGCCGTCCGGGTGGACGTCGATGCGGACGTAGCCGTACGAGATCGCCACCTGGGTCTGCACCGCGCCCGCCGTCCCGATGATCCAGCCCGGAAGCACCTGGCCGGCGTGCTCGGGCGTGTCGTAGATGTTCCCGGCGAAGAAGTGGGAGTGGCTCGAGAGCACGTAGACGCGCTTCTGCTTCTCGGGCGGGCCGGCGAGGTTCTGGGCCCGGTAGAGGAGGTCGTACGCCTGCTGGCCCGAGCAGAGCCCCTGGCACGAGGCGTCCATGGCGTGGTTCCTCGAGATGCTGTACGGCAGCGACTCGTGCATCCCCACCACGATGGCGCGCACGGAGTCGTTGCGGGCGTCGTCCCTGAGGACCCGCGAGAGCCAGACGAGCTGCTCCGTCGTGAAGGCCTCCTCGTCGGCGTTGTCCAGGTAGATCAGGTCGACTCCCTTGTGGACGAGCCGGTAGCTCGTCTCGACCACCTTGGGGATCCCCCCGGTCGTGTCGGCCACGCGCTGGCGGTGGAGGCGCCCCTGGTGGAGCCATGGCCGGAACGCCTTCCGGAAGTCGTCGCGGCTGCGACCGTACAGCTCGTGGTTGCCGATCCCCAGGAGGACCGGAAGCGCGCCGAAGGGACGGATCTGATGCTGCAGGAAGTCCGGCCAGGCGTTGTCCAGGTAGTCGCCCATGGCGTCGTCGGGCAGCGAGCCGAGGGGACGCGACTTGCAGTCGAAGCCCGGGACGGCCCGCTTCACCATGTCGCAGTCCACGTCGTAGATCCGACGGAAGTCCCCGAGGTGCCAGTAGAAGTCGACCGCCGGGTCCTTCTCCTCCAGCACCGCGCGGGCGATCTTGGGCATCACCAGGTCGCCGCAGTCGCGCGAGTCGCCGGAGACCGCGAACGACCAGCTTTCCGGGACGGAGGGGCCATCGGCGGAAAGGGCAGCTCCGGCGAGCAGCGCGGCGACGACGACGGCGACGGACCGTGTGGACATGAGACCTCCGAACGGTCCCGGGACGATATCGCGACCCACGCTTTCGCGACGCGGATGCACGATCGGTGCCCGGACTCCGGTCCCCTTGCGCGAGGCTCGCCGGTCGTCTCGATTCGGCCTATGCTCCGGGCCATGGCCACCACCCGGAACACCCGGGGTCCCGGGAGCTGGCCCGCCCTCGATCCGTGGCGGGAGCACGATGCCTGCGGCGTCGGCTTCGTGGCCCGGTCGACCGGCGAGTCGGCCAACGACGTCCTCCAGCTCGCGGTCGAGGCGCTGGCGCGCCTGGCGCATCGCGGGGCCGCCTCCACGGACAACTCGGGGGACGGCGCGGGCCTCCTCACCCAGATCCCTCGGCAGCTCCTCCATCGTGAGGCGACGCGTCTCGGCCTACCCTTGGCCCCGGGCGAGCCGTTCGCTCTGGGCGCGCTGTTCCTGCCGACCGAACCGAGCCTGCTCGCGCGGGCGATCGCCCTGGTCGAGGAGGTCCTGGCCGGCGACGGGCTGCCGTTCCTGGGCTGGCGCGACGTGCCGATCGACCCGGCGGCGCTGGGGCCGACCGCGCGGGCCTCGTGCCCCGTCATCCGGCACGTCTTCGTCGGGAGACCGACGTCCCGGGCCGACGAGGACGGCTGGGAGCGGGCGCTCTATCTGGCGCGCCGGCTCATCGAGATGCGGGCCGAGGCCGAGGGGATCCCGGGGCTCCACATCATCTCCCTGTCGTGCCGCACCGTCGTCTACAAGGCGCTGGTCACCGGGCGCCAGATCCCGGCGTTCTTCCTCGACTTCCACGCCTCCGACTACGAGACCGCCGCCGCCGTCTTCCACTCGCGCTTCTCCACGAACACGCTGCCGGCCTGGGCGCTCGCGCAGCCGTTCCACCTCCTCGCGCACAACGGCGAGATCAACACGCTCTGGGGGAACCGCAACGCGATGGCGATGCGGCGGCCGATCCTCGACTCGCCGCTCTTCGGCGCGCTGGGCGAGCGGCTGCGGGACGTGATCTGGCAGGGGGGGAGCGACTCGGCGAGCCTCGACAACGCGCTCGAGCTCCTGGTGCGCTCGGGCCGCGATCCGCTCGAGGCGGCGATGATGCTGCTGCCGCAGGCGTGGGAGAAGTACCCGGACGTCGACCCCGCGGTGAAGGCGTTCTACGAGTACCAGCAGTGCCTGCTCGAGCCGTGGGACGGGCCGGCCGCCCTCGCCTTCACGGACGGCGTCCTCGTCGGCGCGGCCGTCGATCGGAACGGGCTCCGGCCCTGCCGCTACAAGCTGCGCCGCGACGGGCTCGTCGTCGCCGGCTCCGAGGTGGGCGTCGTCGACCTCGACCCGCGGGACGTGGTCGAGAGCGGCGGCGTCGGGCCCGGCGAGGTGCTCCTCGTCGACCTGAAGCGGCGGCTCTTCGTGCGGAACCGGCAGGCCAAGCGCGAGGTCGCGACCCGCAAGCCGTACGCGGACTGGGTGGGGAAGCGGATGGTGACGCTCGCGCCCGCGCCCGGTGCCGAGCCCCCGCCCCTCGCCCCGGAGGACCGCCTGGCGCGGCAGATCGCCGCCGGCTGGTCGGCGGAGGACGTTTCGATGGTCCTGGCGCCGATGGCGGGCGGGGCCGACGCGGTCTGGAGCATGGGAGACGACACGCCGATCCCGCCGCTGGCCCGGATCCCGCGTCCGCTCTACTCGTACTTCCGGCAGCGCTTCGCCCAGGTGACGAACCCGCCGATCGACCCGCTCCGCGAGGAGATGGTGATGTCGCTCCGGATGCACCTGGGGCGGCGCGGCTCGCCGCTCGTCGAGGAGGCCGGCTCGGCCGAGATGCTCCGCCTGGAGCGGCCGGTCCTCCTGCCCGCCGAGATGGCCGGTCTGCGGGGCCAGACGCGCTTCTCGACCGTGACCCTCGACGCGGTGTGGGATGGCGACGGCCTCCCGGCGGCGCTGGCGGCGCTCGCGCTCCGGGCCGAGGCGCTCGTTCGCGAGGGGACGCGGATCCTGGTCCTGTCGGATCGCGCGGCTGGCCGCGGGCGTCCCGGAATCCCCATGCCGCTCGCCCTCGGGGCCGTGCGCCAGCACCTGGTGCGCGAGGGGCTCCGCGCGCGGACGGGGCTCGTGGTGGAGGCGTCCGACGCGTTCGACGTGCACCACCTCGCGGTCCTCTTCGGCTACGGGGCCGAGGCCGTCCATCCGTGGCTCGCCATGGAGACGGTCGCCGAGGGCGATCCGGAGGCGGTGACCCGCTACCGGAACGTGGCCGAGAAGGGACTGCTGAAGGTCCTCTCGAAGATGGGGATCTCGACGCTCTCGTCGTACTGCGGCGCGCAGATCTTCGAGGCCCTCGGCCTCGGGACGGAGGTGCTGGAGACCTGCTTCTCGGGCACCGCCTCGCCGGTCCTGGGAATCGGCTTCGCCGAGATCGCCGAGGACGTGGCGGCGTGGCACGCGGCGGCCTACGGCGTGGAGCCGGCGCTCGCCGAGGCGGGGCGGGTCAAGTTCCGCCGCGACGGCGAGGACCACGCCTGGGCGCCCCCGATCGTCCAGGCGCTCCAGAAGGCGTCGAAAGAGGGCGGCACCGAGGCGTTCGCCGCGTTCGAGGCGAAGGCCGAGGCCCACGTCCCCCGCACCCCGCGGGACCTGATGTCGATCCGGCCGATGGGCGAGCCGGTCCCGCTCGACGAGGTGGAGGCGGTGGAGAAGATCCTCGGTCGCTTCGTCTCCTCGGCGATGTCGCTCGGCGCCCTCTCGCCCGAGGCGCACGACACGCTGACGGAGGCGATGAACCGGCTCGGGGCCTTCTCGAACTCGGGAGAAGGGGGAGAGGACCCGGCCCGCTTCGACGGGGGGCAGGGCGTGGAGCGCCGGGACAACCGGATCAAGCAGGTCGCCTCGGCGCGCTTCGGCGTCACGGCGGCGTACCTGGTGCGGGCCGAGGAGCTGGAGATCAAGATCGTGCAGGGGGCCAAGCCCGGAGAGGGCGGCCAGCTCCCCGCGCACAAGGTCACCGGTCTGATCGCGCGCCTCCGCCATTCGGTGCCCGGAGTCGCGCTCCTGTCCCCGCCGCCGCACCACGACATCTACTCGATCGAGGACCTGGCCCAGCTGATCACCGATCTGAAGACCGTCAACCCGCGCGCGCGGGTGGGCGTCAAGCTCGTCTCCTCGACGGGCGTCGGGACGATCGCCGCGGGCGTCGCCAAGGCGTACGCCGACTACGTGCTGATCGCGGGGCACAGCGGCGGGACCGGCGCGTCGCCCCTGTCGTCGATCAAGCACACGGGGCTGCCGTGGGAGATCGGCCTCGCGGAGGCGCAGCACCGGCTGATGGAGCAGGGGCTGCGGCACAGGATCGAGGTCCGCACCGACGGCGGCCTGATGTCGGCCCGGGACGTCGTCGTCGCCGCGCTGCTGGGCGCCGAGCGGTACGGCTTCGGCACCGCCGCGCTCGTCTCGATGGGCTGCGTCATGGCGCGCCAGTGCCACACGAACAACTGTCCCACCGGGATCGCCACCCAGAAGGAAGAGCTGCGCTCGCGCTTCAAGGGGACACCCGACCGGGTGATGACGTTCTTCCACGGCCTGGCCGAGGAGGTCCGGAGGCTCGTGGCGTCGCTCGGGGCCAGGAGCCTCGACGAGCTGATCGGGCACTCGGAGCTGCTGTCGCGCCTGGAGCGGCCCGAGGCGCCGCGCGCCCCGCGCGTCGATCTGAGCCGCCTCCTCCGTCCGCTGCCGGCCGAGGGGCCGCGCCGGCGGGTCACCGCCCGCAACGACCGGCCCGGGCTCTACGCGCTCGACCGCGAGATCCTGCAGGACCTGGAGCTCTGCCTGGACGGCGAGCTGCCGTTCTCCGGCAGCTTCTCGATAAGGAGCCACCACCTCTCGGTCGGGGCGCGGGTCTCGGGAGCGATCGCCGAGCGGTTCCCGGACGGCCTCCGTCCGGGCCAGGTGCGGCTCCGCTTCGTCGGGAGCGCCGGACAGAGCTTCGGCGCGTTCGCGGTGCGCGGCGTGCAGCTCGACCTCGAGGGGGAGGCGAACGACTACGTCGGCAAGGGGCTCTCGGGCGGGGAGATCGCGATCCGGCCGTTCCGGCAGGCGGCGTATGCGGCGGCCAGCCACGAGAACCAGATCCTCGGCAACGCCGCGCTCTACGGCGCCACGTCGGGCCGGCTCTTCGCCGCGGGCCAGGCCGGCATCCGCTTCGCCGTGCGGAACTCGGGAGCTCTCGCGGTGATCGAGGGGGCCGGCAATCACGCCTGCGAGTACATGACCGGCGGCGTGGTCGTGATCCTGGGGCGGACGGGTCGGAACTTCGCCGCCGGGATGTCGAATGGCGTCGCCTACGTGCTGGACGAGGACGAGACGCTGGAGGCGCGGATCAACCGCGAGATGGCCGAGCCGGCCGGGATCACCGTCGACGACGAGCGCCTGCTCCACCTCCTCGTGAAGGAGCACCAGCGCCGGACGGGCAGCCCCCGTGCCGCCGAGATCCTCTCCCGCTGGGACTGGTACCTGCCGCTCGTGCGGAAGGTCGTGTCCAAGGGCGAGGGGGGGCGGGAGAGGGCCGAGGAGATCCGCTCCGCCTGGCTGGAGAAAGCCGGCTAGCCCCCGAGATCCTCCGCCGGCACGTGGTCGGCCACGACGACCTGGATCCCGAGCAGATCGGCGCAGAAGCGCCCCAGATCGTCGTTGGAGAAGTCGTCCCATCCCCGGCAGGTGTCGTGCTCCATCGCCTGGGCGTCGCAGGCGATCGGGACCCGGTCCACGATCTGCCGCGCCAGCTCCCACTGATTGGCCATCGCCTCGAGCTGCCACCGGTTCATGCCGGGGCGCCGGGCGGTCAGGGTCGAGAACCGCTTCCGGAGCTCCTCGTCGCTGAAACGGGCGAAGCCCCGGCAGAGGATCCCCTTCTCGGCCGCCACACGGCACATCGAGTGGTCGTCGTCGGTCAGGGCGACGAGGTGCTCGCGGAGGCGCCGGATGGCGAAGGGGCGGCTCACGACCCGCGGGGCGGTGGGAGTTTCCATGGTGATGAGTGTGTCCCGCCGGGCCGGCTTCGCCATGGAGCAGGCGCACTAATCGGGGCGGTGGGCTACTCCGCCGGGAAGATCCGGAGCCTGGCGGGACGGACGTAGAGGCGCTCGCCGGCCACTGGCGTCAGCTCGTGGTGCCGCTCGCGGGAGAGCTGGACGTGGAGCGTCCGCCCGTCCACGTCGACCAGCTCCAGCTGCACCAGGGCTCCCGCGGCGTGGACCCGCCGGAGCGTCGCCCAGAGGCCGCCGTCGCGCTCGTCGCGGGACAGCTCCAGCTCGTGCGGGCGCGCGTAGCCGGACGCGGGGCCCGGCGCGGCGCCGGGGGAGTCGACGGTGATCGTCCCGAGCACCGCCCTCCCGTTCGCGTCGACGTGTCCCGAGAAGACGTTGGCGCTGCCCAGGAAACGCATCACGAACGGCGTCGCCGGGCGCTCGAAGACCTCGTGCGGCGAGCCGATCTGCTCCACCCGGCCGCGGTTCATCACCACGATCCGGTCCGCCACCTCCAGCGCCTCCTCCTGGTCGTGGGTGACGAAGACGCTCGTCAGCTTGATCTCGTCGTGGAGGCGCCGCAGCCAGCGCCGCAGCTCCTGGCGCACCGTGGCGTCCAGGGAGCCGAACGGCTCGTCCAGGAGGAGGACGCGGGGCTCGACGGCGAGCGCCCGCGCCAGGGCGACGCGCTGCCGCTGGCCGCCGGACAGCTCCGACGGCAGGCGCGCCGCCAGCCAGTCGAGCTGCACGAGCTTCAGGAGCTCGCTCACCCGGGTCCTGATCTCCGCCTCCGCGGGGCGGAGGGTCCGCGGTCGCACCCTCAGCCCGAAGGCGACGTTCTCGAAGACGGTCATGTGCCGGAAGAGCGCGTAGTGCTGGAAGACGAAGCCGACCCGCCGATCGCGCGCCTGCCGGCGGGTGGCGTCCTCCCCCTCGAAGAGGACGGTGCCTCCGTCCGGCCTGTCGAGCCCCGCGATGATCCGCAGGAGGCTGGTCTTCCCGGAGCCGGACGGCCCCAGGAGCGCCACCAGCTCGCCGGACGGCACCTCGAAGCTGACGCCGTCGACGGCGGTGAAGTCGCCGTACACCTTGCGGATCTCGCGCACCTCGATGCTCATCGCGCCTCCCGGGAGCGGCGCTCGATCACGCTCTTGACCACCAGCGTCAGGAGCGAGAGCAGCGCCAGCAGCGAGGCCACGGCGAACGCGGCCTGGAACCGGTACTCGTTGTAGAGGATCTCCACGTGGAGCGGCAGCGTGTTCGTCACGCCGCGGATGTGGCCCGAGACCACCGAGACCGCGCCGAACTCGCCCATCGCCCGTGCGTTGCACAGGAGGACGCCGTACAGGAGCCCCCATCTCACGTTCGGCAGGGTCACCCGCCAGAAGGTCTGCCAGCCGCTCGCGCCGAGCATCAGCGCCGCCTCCTCCTCGTCGCTCCCGAGGGACTGCATCACCGGGATCAGCTCGCGCGCGACGTACGGGAAGGTGATGAAGAGCGTGGCCAGCACCATGCCGGGGACCGCGAAGATCACCTTGATGCCGCGCTCCGCGAGCCACGGGCCGATCCAACCCTGACGGCCGAAGACCAGCACGAAGACGAGCCCGGAGACGACGGGGGAGACGGCGACCGGCAGGTCGATCAGGGCCGTGAGGACCGCCTTGCCCGGGAAGTCGAACTTCGCGATCGCCCAGCTCGCGGCGAGCCCGAAGACCAGGTTCGACGGCACGGCGATGGCGGCGACGACGAGCGTCAGGCGAAGGGCCGCGAGGGCATCGGGCTCGCCCAGGGCCGCCACGTACGGGCCGAGACCGTGGGAGAGCGCCTCGACGAAGACCGTGATCAGCGGGACGACCAGGAACAGGCCGAGGAACCCCACGGCGATGCCGATCAGCGTCCGCCGCATCCAGGCAGGCTCGGCGGCGGCGACGCCGGGGGCCCGAGTCACTCGGCCATCCCGCGTGACGACCACGCCTGGAGGCGGTTCAGCGAAAGGAGCAGGAGAAACGAGGCGGCCAGCAGAACGGTGGCGAGGGCGGTCGCGCCGGTGTAGTCGTATTGCTCCAGCTTTCCCATCACCAGGAGCGGCGCGATCTCGGTCTTCATCGGGAGGTTACCGGCGATGAAGACGACGGAGCCGTACTCGCCGAGGCCGCGCGCGAAGGCCAGCGCGAAGCCGGTCAGCCAGGCCGGGAGCAGCGCGGGCGCGAGCACGCGACGGAACGTCTGCGCCCGCGTCGCCCCGAGGCTCGCCGCCGCCTCCTCGATCTCGGGGTCGAGCGTCTCGAGGACCGGCTGCAGCGTCCGCACCACGAACGGCAGACCGATGAACGTGAGCGCCACCACGATGCCGAGCGGCGCGAAGGCGACCTTGACGCCGAGCGCCGCGAGCGGCTTCCCGAGCCAGCCGTTCGGCGCGTAGAGGGTCGTCAGCGCGATGCCGGCGACGGCCGTCGGCAGGGCGAACGGCAGGTCGACGAGCGTGTCGACGAGGCGGCGTCCCGGGAAGCGGTAGCGGGCCAGCACCCACGCCACGGCGAGGCCGAAGACGCCGTTCAGGAGCGCGGCCGCGAGCGCCGCGAGGAGGCTGATCCGGCAGGAAGCCAGGACGCGCGGCGACGTGACGACCGCGAGGAACGCGGCCCACGTCATCGAGGCGGACTTCAGGACGAGCGCCGAGAGCGGCAGCAGCACGACCAGGCCGAGGTAGAGGAGCGTGAAGCCGAGCGTCAGGCCGAAGCCCGGGAGCCTTCGCCTCACCGCCACGTCGAGGCCTCCTTCACTTCGCCCCGTAGATCTGGTCGAAGACGCCGCCGTCGTCGAAGTGCGTCGCCTGGGCCTTCTGCCAGCCGCCGAACACCTCGTCGATCGTGACGAGCGGGATCGAGGGAAACGTCCGCGCAAACGTCGCGACGCGCGGCCGGTAGTGGTGCTTCGCGGCGATCTCCTGCCCCTTGGCGCCGTAGAGGAACTCGAGGTACGCCTGGGCCACGGCGCGCGTCCCGCGGCGGTCGGCGACCTTGTCCACGACGGCGACGGGCGGCTCGGCGAGGATGCTCAGCGTCGGCGTGACGATCTGGAGGCCGTCGGCCCCGAGCTCCTGCCGGGCCAGGTACGCCTCGTTCTCCCACGCCAGGAGGACGTCCCCGATGCCCCGCTGCACGAACGTCGTGGTGGAGCCGCGCGCCCCGCTGTCGAGGACGGCCACGTTCCGGAAGAGCCTCGAAACGAAATCCCGGGCCTTGGCCTCGGTTCCCCCCGGCTGCTTCAGGGCCCACGCCCAGGCCGCCAGGTAGTTCCAGCGCGCGCCGCCGGACGTCTTCGGGTTCGGCGTGACCACGGAGATCCCGGGCTTCACGAGATCGCTCCAGTCGCGGATCCCCTTCGGGTTCCCCTTTCGGACCAGGAAGACGATGGTGGACGTGTAGGGGCAGCTGTTGTGGGGGAGGCGCGCCTGCCACGTGGCCGGCAGGAGCCCGCCCTTCCTCGCGAGCGCGTCGATGTCGTAGGCGAGCGCGAGGGTCACCACATCGGCCTCGAGGCCATCGAGGACGGCCCGGGCCTGCTTGCCCGAGCCGCCGTGCGACTGCCGGATCGCGATCGCCTTCCCGGTCTTCGCCTTCCAGTCGGCGGCGAACGCCGCGTTCACCTCCTGGTACAGCTCGCGGGTCGGGTCGTACGACACGTTGAGGAGCTCCTGGGCGGAGACCGGGCCCGGGAGGAGCGCCAGGCCGAAGGCGACGATCCGTAGGTTCCTCATGACAGCTCCAATCTCTACTCGACAGCAGGGGATTCGCGCCGGCGGGCGATCCGGCGGTCCCTCGTCCGGAGGTCCTCGAGGCTGGTCCTGTCGAGGATGGCGGCCGCGGCGTTGCGCACGTCCAGGAGGAGCTCGAAGAGGCCGGCGTGGCGCGGCTCGGTCCGGACCCGCTCCGCCAGCTCCGCGGCGTCGCCCAGCGGGGCGAGGGGTCCGTCCAGGGCGCGGATCACGTCGCCGACGACGATCTCCGCTGGCGGCCGGCGCAGCCGATAGCCACCGTCCCGGCCGCGGTGGCTGGTCACGAAGCGCGCCGTCTTGAGAGCGGCCAGGATCGCCTCCAGGAACTTCTCGGGGATCTCCTCGGCCTCGGCGATCTGGTGGGTCGTCACCAGTCCGTCGTCCCACGAGTCGGCCAGGAAGAGGAGCGCCTTGATGGCGTAGAGGCCGCGCTGGGAGAGTTTCATCTAAATCTCTATCGACTTTGTATAGCTATGCTATCGGACCTCGGGTACCGGAGGCAATCGTCTCGGGACTTTTTCCCTCACGTCTCGGGTGCACTTTCCCTTGAAGGGGACTCGACTCCCGAGGTCGCCGGCCGGCCCGGGATCCACATTGATACCGGACAGGGAAACGAGACAGGACGCGAAGGAGGACATCATGAGAGAGCACAAGGCAAACCAGACGGTTCCCGGCGGCTTCTACTGGAACAAGGGCACCTGGGAGATCGTCCCGGTGAACGGCGAGTCGGGCGTGCTCCCGGGCGACTCCAGCGCGCGGTACATCCGGGTCCCCGCGGCGCTCCTGGTGGTGGGCGCTCCGGTCCTCGGCGGGCTCTTCGTCATGTTCCTCCCCTTCATCGGGATCTTCCTGGCGCTCCGGGAGCTCGCGCGTCGGACCGGCATGGCCTTCAAGTCGGCCGGCGACGAGGTGGCGGTGCGGCTCGCCCCTTCCTGGCAGCCTGGCGTCGCGCACCTGACCGGCGGCAAGGAGACGGAGAAGAAGGAGACGGCCGAGAAGACCTCCGAGCCGAGCGAGCTGTCCGCGCTCGAGGAGAAGGTCGAGGAGCGGCGCCGCACCGAGTCGTAGCGCTCGACGACCTCCGGGTGAACGGAGCCGGGTCGAAGGACCCGGCTTCGTTCGTTTCTTTGGCGCGTTGGAATGGTCGCGGCCCGGTCACTCCGGCGAGAGGGGTGTGATGCGTATGTCGATCGCGTGCCGGGTGGCATTCGGCCTGTCTCTCGTCGTCTTCTCCGCGAGCCTCGAGGCCCGGGTCCTGTCGTACGCGCCGGTCACCGAGAAGCTCGCGACGCCGGCCATTCAGCGTCGGACGAACCGGCGATACCTCCTGATCGAGCACGAGGCGCCGTTCAGCGCGATCCGGGGGCGCCTGGTCGTTCACGACTCGCAAGGGGAGGAGGATCCTCGCGTGGTCCGGTCGATCGGATCGGATCCGGTCGGCCTGGCGGCGGTCGCGGTACGGGAAGAGCCCGACGGGACGCTCCGGATCCTCGCCCTGACGGACGCCCGCTTCGGGGGGGACAACCCGACGTCGAGCTGGCGATGGGTTTACAGCCCCGACGGCGGGGCCACCTGGCGCGTCCTCGCCGTGCCGGCAAGCCAGTCCGTCGTCGGCTCGACGTGGAGGCCCGACCGGGGAGGACCGATTGCCCGGGCACGCGCCGCCCCGATCCAGATCGGCGACGCGGAGCGACCTTTCGCCTTCACCGACAGCCCCAGCCGTTTCCTGGCCCCCGGAGTCCGATCCGTCTATGCGGTCACGAAGGACGGCCAGACGCTCCATCTCATGGCCTCCGGCTTCCCTCTGCAGCTGGTGGGCTCGGATCGGGCGGGCGCGGTGCACCTGGTCGCCGTACTGGGGAGCGCGGGGGACGAGGTCTTCCGCATCGAGCCCTCGGGCGCGATCCCCAGGCTCTTCGTCGTGCCTGCCGGGTCGGGCGTCCTGGACGGCTTCCTGACCCCTGAGGGGGACGTCTACGTCAACCTTGGGGACGCGGACGGGGGAACGTCCGTCGGGCTCCATCGGAACGGATCGCCCTTCACCGTGCTGGCGCGGGCGCCCTGGACCGGACAGGCATTCGCGGTCCCGACCGCCGACTTCGCGGGAGCCTGGATCGCGAAGCGCGAGACGGGCGCTCCCACGATCCTCTACGCCCACGCGCCGGGCGGGAGCGTCGCCGAGGCCTGGCGCGACGTCTCGGGTCCCGAGGTGGAGGCTCTGCACGCCGGCGCCTCCGGCAATAGGCTCCTCGTCCAGGTGCACAGGCCGCGCCTGATCGCATCGGCGCTCAGGAACGTGCCGACCGACCCGGCGATCGCCGTCTGGGAGGTGGGGCAGCCCGCTCCGACGCAGTACGACGAGCTGTACGTCGTCGAGTCCCCCTCCAAGGGCTTCGTTCACCTCGACGTGGAGAGCGTCGGCTCCGGAAGCTCTTTCGTCTTCGACTCGGGCTTCGATACGACCCTCGCCAGCGGCGGGGGACAGCCGTCCAGCGGGGGCTCGGGAGGGGGTGACGTGACGCAGGAGTGGGGCGTGGTCCGCGGCTCCCTGCGTCAGCGGCTCGTGGTCCCCGCGGTGGCGCGAGCCGAGGGGGCGCACGGCACCTTCTGGCGGACCGACCTCGTCCTCCAGAACGCTCTCGCCGTCTCCCAATCGGTCTCCCTGAGGTTCGTGCCGAGCGGCGAAGGGACCGTCGCCCCGATCGTCCGGACCCTGCGCCTGGATCCGCGTGAGCTCCGTGTGGAGCCGGACCTGCTGCGCGGGATCTTCGGCCTCGAATCCGGCTCCGGGGCGCTGTTCCTGACGCCGGAGGGCGACGGGGCGATCCGGGCGACCACGCGCACCTACACGTCCTCGCCCGAGGGGTCTTATGGGATGGGTGTCGCGGCGGTCGACGTCCTGGCCGCGGCCTCCGCCCGCTTCCCGTTCACCTTCTCGGCCGCGATCCGGGGCGGGGGCTTCCGCTCCAACTTCGTCGTGGCCGACACCGCGGGGAGGGGAGCGGCGGCGACCCTGAGCCTCCTCTGCGAGGCGGGGGTCGAGGGCGTCGAGTCCGGGATCACGGCGCCGGTATCGGGTCAGATCCAGCTGACGGGCCTCTCGTCCTTCTTCGGGGTCCCGGCGTCGCGGAGTGGAGCCGTGATCTTCCAGCCGGTCTCCGGGCAAGCGGTCGCCGGCGTCATCGCCATCGACGAACGCACGAACGACCCCACCTACTTTCCGCCCGACCTCCCGGCCTCGACCTTCCGGACGATCCCCGCGATCGTCCACCAGGACGGCGCGAACGGTGCCCGCTTCCGGAGCGACCTCTTCCTCGTGAACGTCACGGACCAGGCCCGGACCGTGCTGCTGCTGGCGAAACGATGGGACCGGAACGAAGACGAGAAGGCTCTGGGCGTCACGCTTCAGCCGCGTGAGTCGAGGACCATCCAGGACGCCCTCTCGGCGGGCTTCGGAATCGAGGGTGTCGCCCGTCTCCGGTACCAGTCGTTCCCCGTCGGCGTCCCCTTCGCGTCCGACGGCGTGCGTGTCACGTCCCGCACGTACACGGTGACACCCGAGGGCGGGACCTACGGCCTGCTGGTCCCGGCCCTCAACGCGCTCCAATCCGGCGGGACCGGGGAGACCCTCGAGATCCTCGGGCCGGTGGGAGGACGGGGCTTCCGGACGAACCTGTCCCTGGTCGAGCTGACCGCGCGGGCCGGAGGGACGCCCATCGCCGTGACGATCGAGGTCGTGAACGAGAAGGGAGCGCTCGTGGACACCTTCGTGGTGTCGCTTCCGTGGGCGGGCGGGCTCCAGATCGACGACCTCTTCCGGGCTCGCGGCCTCGGCGACGGGCCGACCGCCGCCCTCCTCCGGATCAAACCGGACATGGGGAACGTCGCCGCCTACGCGACGCTGCTCGACAACGGGACCAACGATCCGACCTACTTCGGCGCCTCGCTCGCCGCGCGTGAGCCGTGACGTGATGCGGCTTAGGCGCGGATTGGAGGACGGGCCGGCTCGACCGGCCCGTCCCGTGTGTCGCCAGGGATCATCTTCCTGGACGAGAAGGGCGTCGTGCTCGACTTCTTCGAGATGTCGATCCCGCTGGCGGGCGGGCTGCAGAACGACGACCTCTCCGGTCCCGCGGTCTCGGCGACGGCCCGGCCGCGGCGCTCCTCCGGATCACCCCGTTCTCGGGGAACCTGGCCGCGTATGCGACGCTCATCGACAACGGCACCAACGACCCGACGTACGTCGCCGCCTCGCCTGCCCGGCCCTCGACGCCGATAGCGGCGTCGCGCGGACGCTCGGCGAAGAGCCCCTTTCAGCCCTCGGTCTGCGCGCCTGGCTCTCGGCGCCGATCGCCGTCGCTTCCACTTCGCCTTCCTCGCTAACACGCCACTAGCGAGCGCTCTTCCCCTCTCCGAGGCCGTCCAGGAACTCCTTCGCCACGCTCGCCGCGCGCCGGTGCACCCGGTCGACCTGGTGGTCGAGCTTCTGCATCGTGACCTCGGTCAGCTTGCCGGAGAGCTCCTGGAGCGCCTCGCGCAGGCGCGGCTCCTTCACCAGGCACGCGTCCCGCACGACGAACGCCGCCTCGTACGGCGGGAAGCAACGCCGGTCGTCCTCGAGGAGCTTCACGTCGATCTCGTTGGTCGAAAGGAGGCCGTCCGTGGAGCGCACGGCCACCATGTCGACCTGCTTCTGGTGGAGCGCCTTGTAGAGGAGCTCGCGGTCCATCGACCGCGGAGCCCCGAAGAGGGGCAGGGAGTAGGTCTTCTGCAGGCCCGGGAGGCCGTCGGGCCTCTCGGCGAACTCCCCGTCGACTCCGAGTGTCCAGGCATCCTTTCGCTGCGCGGCCTCGCTCAGCGTGGTGATCCCCGTCGCACGCGATTCGCTGCCGCGGATCGCCAGCTTGAAGGAGCGGCTGAAGCCGAGGGCAGGCATCCAGACGAGCTTCCAGCGCGACCGGTACTCGGCCGCGACCTGGTCGTAGACGGCCCGCGGGTCGGTCGCGACAGGCAGCTTCAGGACGGCGGTCAGAGCGGTGCCGGTGTACTCGGGGACGAGGTCGATCTGTCCCGCCACCAGCGCTTCGTGCGCCGGGAGCGTCCCGCCGAGGTCCAGCCTGCGGGCGACGGTGACGCCGAGCCGCCGCTCGAGGTGCTGCGCGGCGATCTCGCCGAGGATCGTCTGCTCGGTGGAGGTCCCGGAGCCGACGGTGATCGAGGGCTTCCCCGCGCACGCGAAGGAGAGTGCCGCGAGGACCAGGGCGGCGCCGACGCCGGCTCGACGGAGGATCATGACGAGGCTGCCTCTCCCGAGCGGCGCGCGGCCGCGTCGCCGTGCCACCCGAGCCGCAACGACTCCGCGGGGATCCCCGACAGGTACGGCTTGAGGTCCAGAACCGGCGTTCCGTCCAGCATGTCGACCCCGCGCACGAAAAGGCGTGGCCCGTCGCGACGGAGGAGCTCGACCACGGTGAGGCCGATGGGGTTCGGACGCCACGGGGAGCGCGTCGCGAAGACGCCGTGAGGCCGGTCGTCGCACGGCGGCGTGCCGACGAGGGCGAACCCCTCCGAACGATGGAACGCCCAGATGACGAAGAGGTGGGAGAAGCCCTCGATGTCGGTCAGCCCTTCCTCGAGCTCCGGGAGGATCTCGAGGACGCCCTCCGCGTCGTGCTTCGCGCCGGGCCCCTTGGGGACCTGCCCGACGTCCTGGAACGGGCTCCTCACGTGCCCGATGGCTCGCATCTCGAACATGGGATCGCGCCTCCATCCTACGCGTTCGACCTCGGGGAGGTCCGCAATCATCCATCATCCCGCCGCCTCCGAACCGGAGAATCGTGACGGACACCGGCGGGCGGTAGGCCCGGTCGATTGACATATTGATGCCCCAGGGGCACGCTTTGGTGCCATGAGGACCACGGTTCGGCTCCGCGACGATCTGCTCGAGAGGATGAAGAAGCGCGCCGCCGAGGAGCGCCGGACCCTGGCTTCGCTCGTGGAGGAGGGCGTCACCCTCGTCCTGGCGGGTCCGGCGAGGCCGCGCCGGGGCCGGGTCGAGGTGCCGGTGTCCCGAGCGTCCGGCGGCGTCATGCCCGGCGTCGACCTCAACCGATCCACGGATCTCGAAGCGCTGCTGGAAGACGCTTGATCCTCCCCGACGTGAACGTCCTGGTCCACGCGTTCCGGAGGGACGCTGCGGACCACGATCTCTGCCACTCCTGGCTCGGGCGCGTGCTGAACGGCGAATCCCGATACGGGATGTCGCCTCAGGTCCTGAGCGGAGTGGTTCGCGTCACCACCCATGCGAAGGTCTGGAAGCGGCCCAGCGCTCTCGCGGAGGTGCTCCGGTTCGGCGAGCTGCTGCTGGGCCAGCCCCATTGCGTGGTGATCCAGCCGTCGGACGGTCACTGGCGGATCTTCAGCCGTCTCTGCCGGGAGGCCGACGCGAGGGGCAACCTCGTCCCCGACGCCTGGTTCGCCGCGATGGCGATCGAGGCGGGATGCGAGTGGGTCACCCTGGACCGCGACTACGCGCGCTTCCCTGGCCTGAAGTGGCGCGCTCCCGACTGACCGCCCTCACCCCGTCAGGACGCCCCTCTTCAGCGCGTAGCGGATCAGGTCCGTGCGGTTGTGGAGGTCGAGCTTCTGCATCACGTGCTCGCGGTGGGACATCGCGGTCTTGACGCTCACGTCCAGCTCGTCCGCGACCTCCTTGTTGGTGCGGCCCTCGGCCACGAGCTTCAGGACCTGCTTCTCGCGGTCGGTGAGCGACTCGTACGGGTCCTCCGAGCCGCCGGCCTGGGGGGAGGGCTCGCGCAGCGCGTCGCGGGCGATGGCGGGGTCCAGCACCAGGCCGCCGCGGAAGACGTTGCGGATGGCCGACGCCAGCTCGGAGCCGGCCGCCTTCTTCAGCACGTAGCCCGACACGCCCGCCTTCAGGAACCGCGTCACGTACTCGCGGTCGTCGTACTGGGTCAGGACGAGGATGAGCGTCCTCGGGCACCTCTTGCGGATCTCGAGCGTCGCCTCGAGCCCGCCGAGGCCGGGCATGGCGACGTCCATCAGCACGACGTCCGGGTCGAGCGCCACGCACTTCTCGATCGCCTCGCGCCCGTCGGAGGCGTCGCCGACGATCTCGATGTCGGCGGCCAGGGAGAGGAGGGCGCGGATCCCCTCGCGCAGGAGCGCGTGGTCGTCGGCGATGAGGACCCGGATGCGGCCGGCCGTCACGCGGGCACCTCGAAGGCGACGCGGGTGCCTCGGCCGGGAGCGGACTCGAGCGTCAGAGTCCCGCCCAGGAGCTCCACGCGCTCGCGCATGCCGAGGAGGCCGAGCCCGCGGCCCGAGTCCTTCGGCGCGGTCAGGTCGGCCGAGTCGAAGCCGGCGCCGTCGTCCTCGATCTCCACCGACACCCGCCCGTCCTTGTGGGACGCCTGGAGGAGCACGGTCTCGGCCCCGGCGTGCCGCTCGACGTTGGTGAGGGCTTCCTGCGCCACGCGAAAGACGGTCGTCTCCACCTCCGGCAAGAGGCGGTCGTCCAGCCCCTCGAACTCCATCCGCACCGCGACGCCGCGGGCCTCCAGGTGGCGGGCGACCCACCACTGGAGCGCGGCGACGAGGCCGAGGTCGTCGAGGACGGACGGGCGCAGGTCGTAGATGATGCGGTGCAGCTCGTCGAGCGCGCGGCTGCCCACGCCCTTCAGCTCCACGAGGCGGCGCTCGGTCTCCTCGCGGCTCTGGGCGAGCGCGGTCTCGACGCCGACCACCAGCGCGGCCACGGTCTGGCAGGTCTCGTCGTGCAGCTCGCGGGCGATGCGGCGGCGCTCCTCCTCCTGGGCGCCGATCACCTTGCGCAGCAGCAGGAGGCGGCGGGCGTCCTTCTCGGCGAGCTCTCCGTAGAGCGCCTGGAGCTGCCTCGTCCTCTCGGCGACCTTGCCTTCGAGGGCCTCGTTCGAGGCGGCGAGGGCCGAACGCATCGATTCCAGGGAGCGTCCGAGCCGCCCCACCTCGTCGTCGGGGAGAGACGGGACGGGGCTCGCGAGGTCTCCGCCGGCGATCCTCTCGGCGGCGCCGGTGAGGACCGCGATCGGCGAGAGGACGCTCCGCGCCGTGCCCCAGGCGAAGAGCAGCGTGACGCCGAGGAGCGCGGGGATCGCGAAGAGGAGGCGCGTGCGCAGCTGGAGCGCCGCTCCGAAAGCCTCGCTCCGCGCCTGGCGGAGACGGAGCGTCCACGGGAGGAGGGAGAGGGGCGCCGAGGTGAGCACCTCGGCATTCTCCGGCGGCGGGGTGCCGGCGGACGCGACGATCCGCCCGTTGCCGTCCAGCAGCTCGACGACGCCGCTCTCGCCGAGCCGATACGGCCGGAGGAGCGCGGAGAGCGACTCCGATCCCGCGCGGACCAGCCCACCGGCGGAGCCGTGGACGCCGCCGGCGCCGTCGCGCAGCGGGACGAAGAGCCAGAGCCGGTCGCCCTCCGGATGCGATACGGCGGGCGCCCCGGACCGGAGGGCGTCGGCCAGCGTCTCGAGAGGCTCGGGCGTGGACGGGGCGGATCCGGCCGGCTCCTCCCACACGATGGCGCCGGTGGCGTCCGCGAGGAAGACGCCCGAAAGAAGCCGGGAGCCGAGCCGGGTCGAGTGAAGCGTTCCGCGCTCCACCTCGAGCAGGTCCTGGGGACCGTCGGGCCGGCTGCGCACGCCGTAGAGTCCGCGCAGGTCCCGGCGAAGCGCGTCGTCCACGTGCTCCGCGGCGCTCCGGGCCAGAAGGAGCCGCTCTCCGACCAGCTGGCCGGTGAGGCGCGTCACCGCCCGCTCGCTCGCCCAGCCGAGGAGCGCGGCGGGGAAGAGCATCCCGAGCGCGACGAGGTGAAAGGCTCTCGTCCGGAGGCCGCGTCGGCCGAGCGGAGAGGACGTCATGGCAGGAGGCTCCCGGCCATCCGGAGGAGCTCGCCCCCGGGGCCCTCGTAACGGAGCGTGACGTGGCGATCTCCAACGGCGAGCGACAGCTCCTGCCACACCTCGCCGGACGGCAGACGCACGTCGCGGAGGAGGGCCGGCCGCCCTTTCACCTCGATCTGGCGCGGGTCGAACTCCTCCCCGCGTGGGAGGAGCGTGCGGGTAGCGGCGCCAGGGGCGAGCGTCTGGACGAGGAGGAGGCGGTCGACCGACCCGCCCCGCCCCTCGAAGGAGAGGGCGGCCGCGCGGGGCGGTCCGGTCGCGGTCTTCACCTCGGCCGGGGGCCAGGCGAGGCGGTCGGGGAAATAGGCGGGAACGAGCAGCTGGACGCGCAGCTGGTGCTCGGCGCTCTCGACGCTGGCGTGGCGCACGACGCCTCGTGACGTGCCGGTGAGGAGCCCCGGGACCTCGTCGATCGCGCGGAGGACGCCGGCGATGGAGAGCACCGCGAGGAGCCAGCCCCGGAAGAGCCGGCTCATCGATCCGGACGCAACGGAGGGCGGGGACGTGGGTTCGCTCATACGACCAGCACCGAAAGGACGATGACGGCGACGAGGAGGAGAGCGGCCCGGAGCGCGGGCCACGTCGGCGCGCCCGGGTCGTCACCCAGGAGCGCCTCGACCCGGCGCGCGAGCGCCCGCTCCTGCGAGCGCCTGGTGATCCTCACGAGGCCGTTCGGGGCCGGCACGGCGGAGGGCAGCGCCTCCGGACCGGAGCCGCCTCCCCGCGCCAGCTTCAGGAGGCCGCTCGCGAGCGCCACGGGACGGCCCGTCAGGCGCGAGGCCTCGCGGTCGGCGGCGCCCTCCGCCTCGTGGACCGCGGAGCGCGCGAGCAGCTGGAGGGCCGGGTTGAAGAGGTGGAGCGTGCGGACGAGCATCAGCACCCAGCCGATCGCGAGGTCGTGCCGCGCGAGGTGCGCCAGCTCGTGCGCCAGAGCGGCCTCGCGCTCCTGCTCGTCGAGGAGGTCGAGGGCCCGGCGGGAAAGGACCACGACGGGCCGGGCGAAGCCCTCGCAGCGAAGGGCCGGAGCGGGCTCGTCGCGAACGACGCAGCCCGGAGGGGAGATCCCGAGCCGGCCGGACAGACGGGCCAGCGTGCCGCGCAGGGCGTCGTCCGGCGAAAGCAGCGGGACCCGCCGTGCCCGGAGCGCCTTCAGCAGCGGGACCAGGTCCCGCAGGTAGAGGACGAGGCCGGCAGCCGCGCAGACGCCGAGCGCCACGTGGTCGACGCGCCAGCCGCCCACCGAGAGGACCCTCCACCGCTCGAGGGTGAAGAGGGCCCACCGGTCCTGGAAGAGGTCGCCATCCCGGGAGGGAAGGAGGAGGACCAGGAGGGGCGAAGCCAGGACCGGGGGCCCGAGAGCGAGGAGCTGGAGGCGGGCCCGGAGCGTGGGGCACCGGACGCGCCAGAAGGCGAGCAGGAGGGCCGTTACGAGGAGGGCCACTCCCGCGTGGAGGATCGACTGGCGGAGAAGGTCACCCGCCATCCCTCGGCTCTTGCGGCTCTTTCGGCTCTGCCGCGGGGGCGGGAACGGGGGGATGGGACGGTCCGTGGGCCGGCACCGGCTCGCCCGTCAGGCGCTCGTACTCGAGCGGGTGCTCGTGACGCATCCGCTCGGCGCTGATCTCACCGGTGAAGATGCTCTTGTCGTACGGGAAGATCCCGGGGGCGAGGTGAGCGTTGAAGATGTGCCACGTCAGCACGACGAGGAACGCCATCAGCCCTTCGTTGCTGTGCGCGACCTTGGCCGCCGGGATCAGCTGGCCGGGCAGGAAGCGCGTCACCAGGATGGGGAAGTAGAGGACCAGCCCGGTCACGACCATGACGAGGCCGCCCAGGACGAGACCCCAGTACTCGAACTTCTGGCGGTAGTCGAAGCGGTCGAACCGGGCCTGCGTCTCGGTCAGCCCGAGGTAGTAGCGGATCTGGAGGATGGCGTCGGTGAAGTCCTTCCGGTCTGGCAGCACCGAGAGGCGCGCGCGCCCGAGGACCACCATCGCCGCCGCGGTGGCGAGGTGGACGATGGTGAGGAACGAGAAGACGAAGCCGGCGACCCGGTGGATGAACCGGACCCGCTCGATCCCGCCCAGGAGGTCGACGACGGACCGGGCCCAGCCGGTCTCGAAGAACTTCTGCGGGAAGCCGGTGAGCGCCAGGATGAGGAACACCGACATGACCAGGAAGTGCTCGATCCGCTGCCGCCTGGAGAATCGGACGAACGTGGCCGCCGTACTCATCTGTTCACCATCACGCGCCAGAGGCTGAGCAGGATCTGCAGGATGAGCCCTCCGATGACGAAGGGGATGAAGACCTTGTAGAAGACGCCCACGGCCCAGACCAGCGGGGCCCGCTTGGGGCTCGGCTCGTAGTGGGAGAGCCACGCGGCCGGGAAGCTCTCGCTGGCGTCCTTGTGGCACTTGCGGCAGGTGGCGACCAGGTTCGCCTGGAGCGCCTTCTCGCCGCCGCGCACCTTCTGGATGTCGTGGACGCCGTGGCAGTCCATGCAGAGCGCCGTCGGGACCTGGGTCGCCTGGCTCTGGCTGCCGGAGAACGACGCGCTCATCCCGTGGAAGTCCGCCAGGTACGTCTTCATGACCGCCGTGGAGAGCCCGTACTTCTCCATCCTCTTCGCGTCCCCGTGGCAGCGGGCGCAGGCGTCCATGGCCCGCACCTTCCAGACGGTCTGGTGCGGGTTGGCGATGTCGTGCGACCGGTGGCAGTCGGTGCAGACGGGGACGTCCTGGCTCCCCTCGGCGAGCGCGAGGCCGTGGACCGAGGTGCCGTACTTCTCGGCCACCTCCGAGTGGCAGGCCGAGCAGGTCTCGGAGACCTTGGCGCGCGGTCTCCCGGGCCGGGCGATGTCGTGCGAGCCGTGGCAGTCGACGCAGCCCGGCGCGCTCGAGTCGCCCTTGGCGGCCAGCTTGTAGTGGACGCCGTCGAGGGCCTTGGCGTAGTTGTCGAAGTGGCAGCTGCGGCAGGCGTCGCGGAACGACGCGACCAGCTGCGCCCGGTCCTTCGCCTTCAGCTCCGGGTGCGGGTATTCCTCGTGGCCCACGTGGCAGCCGACGCAGCCGAGCTTGGCCCCGTGGACCGACTTCTCGAACACCGCCCGGTCGACGAAGAGCTTCTCGGTCTCGCCGCTCGGGAGCTTCATCTCGAGCGCGGCGTCGCCGTGGCACGAGAGGCAGGTGTCGACCTCGTCGGTCGGGGGGCCGCCTCCGATCGCGGTCCGCGCCGCGAGGAGGGCCGCGAGGAGAGTCCAGCGGATCATGCGCGCTCCGTCTTCAGACCCGCGCCTTCAGCCCTTCGAGGAGCTGTGTGACGTGGACGCACTGGTCGCAGTTGGCGTGGACGGTGCCGCACGGCACGCCGTCCCCCTGCATCTCCGGGCACTTCGGCTCGCGGGCGTAGGCGAGGACGGCGTCGATCAGCTCGTTCGCCCTCGCCTTCAGCGCCGACTCCGGGATGTCCCGCAGGGCGGTGACGAGGTGCCATTCCGGAAGGGTGAGGCTGACGTCGACCTTCTCTTCTCTCATGACGGCTCCTTCAGTGGACGGGAGGCTCGACGGCCTTCACGCCCCAGCCGAACGCTTCCTCGTTGAGGGGGATGAGCGCGCACTTGTCCTTCAGGGCCTGCCGCACCGCGGCCAGGAGCGTCTCCTTCGGGAAGACGCCTGTGGCGGCCTGGAGCGCGCCGAGCGCGACGATGTTCTTCACCATCGGCTTGCCGAGGCCGACGGCGATCTCGGTGAACGGCACGCCGTGGACCGTGACGCCCTCGCGCAGGACCGGCGCCTCGTGGATGACCGAGCTGTCGTAGAGGACGAATCCTCCCGGCGCCACGTCGGGCCCGAACTTGGCGAGGCTCGGCGCGTTGAACGCGATCAGGACGTTCGGATGCGGCGCCGCGGGCGAGAGCACCTCGTCGAGGGCGACGTGGACGTCGGCGTACGACGTGCCGCCGCGCGACTCGGGCCCGTAGCTCGGGATGTGGGTGGCGTCGAAGCCCTCGTTCACGGCGGCCCGCGCGATCAGCATCGCGGCCGTCTGGGCTCCGTCGCCGCCCGCGCCCGCGAGCTTGAAGGAGATGTCGGTCGGGTCGAGATGCGTCGGGAAGCCGCTCGCGAAGCGGGGAGCGGCCTCGCGGGCCGCGCCGACCACCTGGCCGAGGCGCGCCGGGTCGAACGTGGGCGGGTCCATGTGGAACCACGGCTCCTTGACCACGTCCTTCTTCACGCCGAGCGGGTAGATCGGGAGCATCTGCTCCTTCACCCACTTCTCGGTCTCCTCGGGGCTCATCTTCAGGTGGGTCGGGCACTCGGCCAGGATCTCGACGAACGCCAGGCCCTTCTTCTCCACCTGGAGCTGGAGCGCCTTCTTGATCGCCTTCTTCGCCTTCATCCGCTGCTTGGCGTCGAAGAGCGCGACGCGCTCGACGTAGACCGGTCCGTCCAGCTGCGCCATCAGCTCGGCCACCTTCATCGGCTGGCCCATGAGCGCCGTCCGTCCGGTGGGGCTGGTCGACGTCTTCTGGCCCATCAGGGTGGTCGGGGCCATCTGGCCGCCCGTCATCCCGTACGTCGCGTTGTTCACGAAGAGGAAGCTGATCGGCACGCCGAGCTGGACGGCCGAGACGATCTCGGCGAGCCCGATCGACGCCAGGTCGCCGTCGCCCTGGTAGCTCACGACGATCGACTCGGGGCTCGACATCTTGTGGCCGAGCGCGACGGCGGGCGCGCGTCCGTGCGCCGCCTGCGAGTTGCCGACGTCGAAGTAGTAGTAGAGGAAGACCGAGCAGCCGACGGGCGAGATGGCGATGGTGCGGTCGGCGATGCCGAGCTCGTCGATCGCCTCGGCGAGGTACTTGTGGACGAGCCCGTGCCCGCAGCCGGGACAGTAGTGGGTGGAGTGGCCCTTCAGGCCCTCGCCGTGGGAGTGGCGCTCGAAGCGCTCGTAGAAGACGCTCATGCCGCCACCTCCTGGCCCGCGAGGACCGCGTCGACGATCTCCTTCTGCTGGGGCAGGACGCCGCCGAGCCGGTGCACGGAGCCCATCTCCGGCAGCTTCAGGCCCCGGCGGGAAACCGCGAGCCTCAGCTCGTCCTCGAGCTGGCCGGGGCTCGCCTCCACGACGATGAGGCGCCGCACCTTGGGGAGGAGCGGCGCGAGGAAGTCGATCGGGAACGGCCAGATCGTGATCGGCCGGAAGAGGCCGGCCTTGACGCCCTGGCGGCGCAGCGCCTCGACGGCGCCCTTGGCCATCCGGGCCGGCGTGTTGCACGCGACCAGGAGCACCTCGGCGTCGTCGCAGCGGTACGTCTCGGCGAGCGCCTCGACCGCCATCCGCCGGTACTTCTCGTTGAGGTAGAGGTTGTGGGCCTCGAGGTCGGGCTCGGAGAGGTAGATCGAGTTGATCAGGTTGCCGCGGTGCGCGGCGTCTCCGTTGACCGCCCACTCGGGGACGCCCGGCTTCATCATCGACGTCGGGAGGGTCACCTTGCCGGTCATCTGTCCGAGGTAGCCGTCGGCCAGGATCACGACCGGGTTCCGGTACGTGAAGGAGAGTGCGAAGGCGCGGATCGTCAGGTCGAGCATCTCCTGGGGCGTGGACGGTGCGAGGACGATGGCGTGCGTGTTGCCGTGGCCGAGTCCGCGGCAGGCGAGCTTGATGTCGGACTGCTCGGGGCCGATGTTCCCGAGGCCGGGTCCGCCGCGCATCACGTTGACGAAGACGCCGGGGACCTCGGCGCCGACCATGTAGGAGACGCCCTCCAGCATCAGGCTGAAGCCCGGGGACGAAGTGAACGTCATGCAGGGCAGCCCGGAGCCGCCGCAGCCGTACATCATGTTGACCGTGGCGACCTCGCTGACGGCCTGCAGGAAGACGCCGGACAGCTCGGGCAGGAGCTTGGCCATCAGCTCGGCGCCCTCGGTCGACGGCGTGATCGGGTAGCCGAAGACGTGCCGGCAGCCGGCGAGCAAGGCGCCGATCGCCGAGGCGTACGTCCCCTTGAGGACGGCGGGCTCCGAGCGCGGAAGCGGCAGGACCTCGTCGGGGATCCGTTCCGGGACCGGCCGCAGCTTTGCCGGCTGGCCGAACAGCTTCGCCGGATCCTCGAGCTCGAACTCGCCGCCGGCCGGCATCGGGTTCAGGCCGTACGGCTCGGGGCAGGCGTCGAAGCAGAGCCCGCACGCGGTGCAGTCCGCGAGGTGCAGCACCACCGGCACCAGACCCGTCGCCGGATCGATCTCCGTCCCCTTCTCGATGCAGCCGTGAGAGCACGCTTCCACGCATCGGCCGCACCCCTTGCAGAGCTGCGGGAAGAGGAAGGGCTTGGGCCTCTCCTTGAGAGCGGGCATGAACGCTCCTCCTGTTTCCTTCTAGGACACCGGGCGACACGAGCCACTCGGCTGGCCTGCCACCCGGGGGTCCTCCTCGTCAGCCAATTTAGAGAAGCGAGGGGCTACCCGGAAGAATTCAGATGAATCAATGCCGGGGAGCCGGATGTATCAGGCGCCGAGCAGCGGGGCACCCTCCACGAGCTCGACCTCGAGCCTATCGGCGCGCAGGGCGACCGCCACGCGGTGATCGCCGAGGCGGGTCCGGTGGAAGCGCCAGGAGGGCGGCGAGTCGTGGATCGGAGGGGCGAACGAGACGCCGGCCGAGCGCCCGCGATCGGGCCGGAACGAGACGGCGGCGGTCGGCACCGTGAGGCCCAGGCCCCGCGCCTTCAGGTACGCCTCCTTCAGCGTCCAGAGGTCCAGGAACGTCTCTCGATACCGTTCGGCCGGAGTCTCCGCCAGCAGCCGCTGCTCGTCGGGGGAGTAGAAGCGCCGCGCCAGGCCTTCGAAGCCGCCGCTCCGCCCGAGGCTCTCGGCATCGACACCGATCTCGGGCTCTCTCGCGATCGCGCAGGCCACGAGCCCGTCCGTGTGGGTGAGGCTGAAGTGGAGCGCCGGAGCGCCGCTCGGAGCCGCCACCGTCGGCTTTCCGAGCGGGTCCGGAGCGAACTCCCATCCGTCCGGAGGACCACCGGTCAGGCGGGACAGCCCGAGCCGGAGGAGCGCGTGCGCGGAGAGGTAGAGGACTCGGGCGGGCTCCACCCGGAACCGGGCGAGCCGGGTGCGCTCGTCTCGAGAGAGCAGGCGTTCCAGCTCCGTTCGCCGCCGCGGGTCCGTCACCGGGACGGCGGCGAAGAGAGTGACGTGACCGGGATTCCTCACCCGGGGATCGTGCCCGATCGCCGGTAGACTCGCGAGATGTGTCGCCCGCTTCCCGAGCCGGAGACCGGGAGGCTCGCGTAGGGACCAAGCTCCGCACCCGCACCCTCTTCCTGGCCCTGGCGCTCGTTCTGCCGGGCACGGCGCGGGCGGCCGAGGCGCCCGCGCCCGGAGACCTCGGCCGTCCGGCGCTCCGCGTCTTCACCGACGCCGACGGCCTTCCCCACGCCATCGTCCAGGGGATCTCCGAGGACGCTGCCGGGAGGCTCTGGGTCGCCACCCAGGACGGCGCGGCCCGGTACGACGGCCACGCCTGGACCGTCGTCGACATGCCGGGCCGCTCCGTCTCGAACTACGTCCGGACGGTCCTGCCCTCGCGGGACGGCGGGGTCTGGTTCGGGCGCCAGGAGGGCGGGCTCGCGCGCCTCCTTCCCGGCGCAACGACCGCGGTCGACGCGAACGGCGACTTGCCCGTGGTCCGCGTCAACACGCTGATGGAGACGGTCGGCCCGGACGGAGCGCTGACCCTCTGGGCGGGGACGCACGGGTCGGGCGTCGCCCGGCTGAAAGCCGGGAAGTGGACGGTCTACCGGAAGACCGAGGGCCTCCCGGACGATCGGGTCTGGAAGCTCTCGGAAGTGAAGACGGGTGACGGCGTCACGCACCTGGTCGCGGGAACCGAGGCGGGGCTGGCCGAGCTCGACGGCGCCGGCTGGAAGCCGTTCCTCGAGGGTCTCGTGCCGCCCGGTGGCTCGGTCAACAGCCTCCTCGAGACGGACGGACCGGAAGGCCACACGCTCTGGGTCGGTGTCTTCGGGGTGGGGATCTACCGGATCCGGGGCGGCCTCGCGACGCGGATCGACACGTCGGGCGGGCTTCCGAGCCCGTTCGTGACGAGCCTCGCGGCCACGGTCGCTGGCGATGGCGCGCCGATCCTCTGGGTCGGCACGACGGAGGGGGCGGCTCGTCTGGCCGGCGGCCGGTGGTCCGTCCTCGGCCCTCGGCGCGGGCTGCCGGCCACGGAGGTCTACTCGCTCTTCCGCTCGGCCCGCACCCCGGCTGGCCCGCTCTGGATCGGCACCCGCGGCGGCGGCCTGGCGCGCCTCCACGAGGACCGCTTCGTCGCGTTCGACAAGGGGCTCGGCCTTCCCGGCAACCAGATCTACTCGCTGCGGGAGACGGGACCCGAATCGGACCCCGTCCTCTGGGCCGGCACGAGCGCGGGTGCCGCCCGGCTCTCCGGGGGGCAGTGGACCGTCGTGGACGCCTCGAGCGGGCTTCCCGGCAACCAGGTCTCGAGCATCGTCGAGACGGTCGGGCGGGACGGTCGGGGGACCACGTGGGTCGGCACCACGCTGTCCGGGATCGGCCGCTTCGACGGCGCGCGCTGGACCACGCTCGACCCCGCCACCGGGCTCTTCACCAACCGCGTCTCGCAGCTCCTCGCGTCGAGCGACGACGACGGCGAGCCCGTCCTCTGGGTCGCGAGCGACGGAGGCGGGCTGGGACGGCTCCACCGCGGGGCCTGGACCCGCTTCACGAAGGAGCAGGGCCTTCCGGGCAACGGGGTCAACACCATCTTCGAGACGCGGGGCCTCGCGGGCCGCGCCCTCTGGGCCGGGACCCGGACCGGCGCGGTGCGCATCGGCGCCGACGGGACGATGTGGCGGTTCGGGCGCGCGGACGGCCTCCCCAGCGACGACATCCTCGGCTTCGGGCGGATCGACCTGCCGGGCGGACGCCGGGAGCTGTGGGTCGGCACGCGCGGAGGGATCGCGCGGCGCGACTTCGATGCGGTCGACCGTGGCGAGCCAGGGACGTGGAGGGTGCTTTCGGACGCCTCGAGCCCCGCCCTTCCCAGCAACGCGGCGTTCTCCATCCGTCAGGACCACGAGGGCTCGATCTGGCTCGGCACGAACAAGGGCGTCGTACGCCTCCGCCCGAAGCCGGGAGACGTGCTCGACCTCCAGCTCTTCGGGACGGAGGACGGACTGCCGTCGAACGCCTGCACGTGGGCGGCCGCGCTGGACCGGAAGGGGAGGCTCTGGGTCGGCACGATGGCCGGAATCGGGGTCGTCGATCCGGCTCGCCTGGCGCCGGACTCGGTGCCGAAGCCGCTCCTCCTCGAGGGGCTGGAAGTGAACGGCGAGCCGCGCGCCGTCGTGCCGGGCCTGACGCTGAGCCATCTCGACACGCGGCTCCGCTTCTCTTTCGCCCTGCTGTCGTATCTGGGAGAGCGCGCCACCCGGTTCCAGACGCACCTCGTCGGTTTCGAGGACGTCCGGACCCGCTGGACGGCGGAGCCGTACCGCGAGGTGACCAACCTGAGCCCGGGTCCGTACACGCTGAGGGTCTGGGGGCGGGACGGCGCAGGCAACGTCTCGGGGCCGGTGGAGGTGGGGTTCCGGGTCACGCCCGCGCCGTGGCGGACCTGGTGGGCGTACGGCGGCTACGTGGCGTTGCTGGCGGCGGCGGCGTACGGTTCGCTCCGCCTGCGCCTGCGGTCCCTCCACGCCAGCAACGAGGCGCTCGAGGCGAAGGTGAAGGAGCGGACCGCCGAGCTGTCGGCCGCGCGCGATCAGGCGCTGGCGGCGACCCGTACCAAGAGTCAGTTCCTCGCCAACGTGAGCCACGAGCTGCGCACGCCGCTGAACGCGATCATCGGCTACAGCGAGCTGCTGCTCGAGCTGGCGTCGGAGCGCGCCGTGCCGGAGCTGTCGGCGGACCTCGAGAAGATCCGCGTCTCCGCCCAGCACCAGCTCGGCCTGGTGAACGACGTCCTCGACATCTCGAAGATCGAGGCGGGGCGCATGGAGCTCCACCTGACCCGGTTCGACGTGGGTGCCCTCGTCGCCGACGCCGTCTCGACGGTCGGTTCGCTGGCCGCGCGGCACGGGAACCGGCTGGAGGTGACGGGCGCGGCGGAGGCGGGAAGCGTCCTGGCGGACGCGACGCGGCTCCGCCAGGTCCTCCTGAACCTCCTCTCGAACGCGCTGAAGTTCACCGAGAACGGCGTCGTGACGCTCCAGGTCTCGCGGGAGCCGTCCGGGAGCGGCGAGCCGTTCATGGTGTTCCGTGTGGCCGACACCGGCATCGGCTTGACGGCGGAGCAGCTCGGGCGGGTGTTCCAGCCGTTCGTCCAGGCGTCGTCGGGGACGTCACGCCGCTACGGAGGCACCGGTCTGGGGCTGGCGCTTTCACGACGGTTCTGCCAGATGATGGGGGGCGACATCCAGGCGGTCAGCGTGCCGGGCCGCGGCGCGACGTTCACGGCGCGGATCCCGGTGGAGGTGGCGGGGCCCGCGGCCTGAGAGCCCGGCGCCGGCCGCTCGCGCGCTTGACCCGCCGTTCTCCCATCCCTACCCTCCGTTCGCGAATGGTCAGGGACTGACGGATGCCCGTCCGCTATGCGGGGAGCCCGCGCGAGGTCCGCGCGCTCGACACGTTCGTGAAGCTGATGCGCGCCTCGGAGAGCGTGACGTCGGATCTGACACGGGGGCTCTCTGGGACCGGCCTCACGTTCGGTCAGCTGGCCGTCCTGGAGGCTCTCCTCCACCTCGGTCCGATGCACGCCTGCGAGCTCGCGCGGAAGGTGCTCCGGAGCACCGCCAACATGACGACCGTCCTCGACAACCTCGAGAAGGCGGGCCTCGTGCGGCGTGACCGGGGCCGGGCCGACCGGCGTTTCGTCACGGTCTCGCTCACGTCCGCGGGCCGCGAGAGGATCGAGACGGTCTTTCCGGACCACGCCGCCCGGATCGCCGACGCCTTCCGGGCGCTGACGGACGCCGAGCAGGAGGAGCTGGGCCGGCTCTGCCGGAAGCTCGGGACGTCGATCCCGCCCACCTGACGAGGGCCGCCTCGAGCGCCGCGCGCTCCGCGGGATCCTCGCGCGTGACGGCGAGGAGGTGCGTCGGCGCCGGCTCCCGGTCGAACCAGAAGAGCCCGGTGCGCCCCTTCACGGAGACCGCCGCCGCGAGCCAGGTGACCGTGTCGGCGCCCTCGGTCGCGGTCCGGAGGATCCACTGCGTCACCGCCCGGAAGCGGGGCAGCGAGGTCCGGACGGCGGGGGTGTCGGCCCAGCCCGGGTGCATCGCGGCATAGGTGACGCGCGGGTCGTCCGCGGCCCAGAGCTCGTTCAGCACCACCTGCGCCCGCTTCGTGCGGGCGTACGCCGCCACGCCGTCGAAGGGCTGGCCGTCCGGGGGGTCGAGCGCGGCGACGTCGAGGCGCTGCGTGTACATCCCGCCGGAGGAGACCGTCACGACGCGCGGGTCGGGCGAGGCGTGGAGCCGCTCGCGCAGCAGCTCGGTCAGGAGGTACGGGCCGACGAGGTTCGTGGCGAGCGTCAGCTCCAGCCCTTCCTCCGTGCGGGTCAGCCTGTCGGGGAGGACGCCGGCGTTGTTGACCAGGATGTCGACGCGGGGCCGCCGGAAGCGGACCGCGAACGCCCGGACGTCCGCGAGGCTCGAAACGTCGAGGGTCTCGAGGTTCACCGCGGTCGAGCCGGTGACGGATCGGATCGCCTCGGCCGCCAGCTCGCCCCGCTCGCGGTTCCGGCAGAGGAGCCACACCTCGGCCTTCAGGCTTGCGAGCGCGGTGGCCGTGGCGAGGCCGATGCCGGAGTTCGCGCCGGTGACGAGGACGATCCGGCCGGACAGGTCGACGTCGAGATCGGCGGGCCGGAAGCGCTCCCGGTGGCGGAGATACCCCGTCCGGTCGAACGAGAAGACGATCGACCGGTCGAGGACGGCGTCGAGGAGCCCGCCGAGGTTCACGGTCAGCGGACCTCCTCCAGGACCGACGTCCCGGCCGCGCCGTCGCCGCTCGTCCATTGCCACGTCTCGTGGAGCCGCAGCCGCCCGTCGGGCAGCAGCTCCGGCCGGGTGCGGCAGACGCCCGTCATCAGGAAGCCGTCCCGGTGGAGGTGCTGGTACCGCATCTCCAGGTTCCCGACCGGATCGGCGATCGCGATGAGCGAGCCGAGCCGGATCGCGCCGCCGGTGTAGGTGGCGAAGACGAGGTCGCCGTCCTGGGCGTAGTGGAAGCGCGTGTCGGCGTCCACCTCGCCGGTGCCCGAGACCGGCCGGAAGACGCGTCCGTGATACGAGATCGTCATGCGAGGATCCTCCGCGAAGTTTTCCTGTGGCGGACATTAGTCCATCGATGGAGCTCGCGATCCTCGAAGGCTGCGAACGGGGGGCCCTGACCCGGGAGCGGGGCTTCGAGGAGCTGTACGCCCTGTACCGTCCCACGGTGCTCGGCTGGCTGGTCGTCACGGCCGGGCGCGGGCCCGCCGAGGACCTCGCGCAGGACGTCTGGACGGTCTTCCACCGGCGCTGGGGCTCGTGGCGGCACGACCCCGAGAGCCCGGACGACGGCCGTCCCGTGCTGAGCTTCCTCTATCGCACCGCTCACTTCGTCTTGCGCGGGCACCGCCGCCGCCGGGAGCTGGGGGGTGAGCCGCTCGAGTCCGCGGATCCGCCCGACGAGCGGACCTCGCCCGAGGCGCTGGACGATCGGCTGGCCGTGGGCCGGATCCTCGAGCTGGCGCGGCGGATCTGCCCGCCCGAGGAGCTGGACGTCCTCCTCGCGCGCCTCTGCGGGCTCTCCGGCCGCGAGATCGCGTCCGCGCTCGGGATCACGGCCGCGGCCGCCGATCACCGGTACCGGAGCGCCGTCGAGCGTCTCCGCGACGCGACCCGCGGGAGGGAGCCGTCGTGAGCGCGACGAGCGTGGAGAGCCGCCTCGCCGCCGACTGGGGCACGCTGGTCGGGTCGCTGGCGGCCGTCGAGGCCCAGCCCTTCGTGCCAGGCGCGTTCTCGCCGGCCGGCCTGTCCGCCCTGGTCGCCGAGAACCGGGCCCGCTGGCGGGCGATCGCCCTGGCGCTGGAGGTCGGGGGCGGGGCGGAGCGGCTCGCCACGACCGCCTGGAGCGCTCGCGACCTCCTGGCGCACCTGGCGTCCTGGGCAGCGGAGTTCCGGCGCGAGCTGGAGACGATCGCGCGCGGCGAGGCCTTCGACTACCGGATCGTCTTCCGCCCGGGGGTCGGTCCCACCGAGTGGAACGACGCGGCTCTTCACGCTCGGCGCGAGCGAAGCCTCGCCGAGGTGCTCGCCGAGTACGAGGCGGAGACGGACCGCTTCGACGACCTCCTCCTCTCGCTGCCCGACGCCGCCTTCGCCCGGCACGTCGCCCTGCCCCTCGCGGTGACGGGCGATCCCGCCGTCCCGCTCACGGTCCCGCTCGCGGGCCTCGTCGCCGCTCGTTGCGGGCACGAGAGCCACCACCTCTCCCAGCTCGAACGCCTCGTCGAAAGGAGCCGCCGATGATCCCAGCCCTCCTCTTCGCGCTCGCCACCGCACCCTCCCCCGCGATCCCGTCCGAGGCCGACCTGATGAGGGGGAAGGTCCGCACCGACCGCTCGATCTCGGTGGAGACGACGGTGGACGCGCCGCCCGCCGAGGTCTTCCGGCGCTGGACGACCGAGGACGGCATCCCGACGTTCTTCGCCCCGAAGGCGAGGATAGAAGCCGTTCCGGGCGGCCGCTTCGAGATGCTGATGAACCCCGAGAAGGACCCGGAGGGTCTGTCGCACGGGACCGGCGGCGCGCGGGTGCTGAAGATCGTGCCGGACCGGGAGCTCTGGTTCGAGTGGATCGTCTTCGTCGCGCGCACCGACATCCCCGGCGGTCCCCCCGTCGCCCCGCCCGAGGTGAGGAAGCCCGATCCGATCCCGACGTGGGTCGAGCTGCGGCTGACGCCCGTGGACGGCGGGAAACGGACGCGCGTCACGCTCCAGCACCTCGGCTTCCAGCACGGGGCGCTCTGGGACGCCTCGTATACGTACTTCCAGAAGGCGTGGGGGGGCGTGCTCCGGAACCTGACCGGTGTCTTCGCCCGGAAGCAGCCGGCGTGATCGCGCTCCGCGGCTTCATCGCCGTCCTCGCGGCGATGACGCTCTTCGGCCTGCGCCTCGGGATCACGAAACGGGCCGAGCTCGTGGCGCAGTTCCCCGGGCTCGGTCCCGTCTTCCCGCTCTACGTCGCCGCCCCGGCGCTCTCGCTCGCCGGGCTCGCGGCGCTCTGGCTCCGCCGCCGATGGGGGCTCTGGCTCTGCCTGGCGCTGGGCGCCGTCGTCCTCGGGATCGAGCTGGTGGCGATGGGTCCGATGCCGCACGTCGCGCGCGTGCCGGCCTCGATGGTCCTCCTCGCCTGGCTGTCCTGGCGGGTGCGGGACCGGCTACTGCCCGGTGAGCTTCCGGATCATCGCGTTTAGCTCGTCCACGTCGACCACCCGGAACGGCTCTGGCTTCGCGCGCTGGGGCGGACGTGGATCGTCTCTCGCGGGTGGCGGACCGTCGTGGAGGCCGTCGAAGATCGTCATGTCGATGCGGGGGACCTCGCGCGCCGCCTGCTGGATCTCCTGGTTCCGCGCGTGGGCCCTCTCGAGCCCCTCGTCCCACTGCGCCTTCGCCCTCGCGAGCTCGGGTGTCAGCTGGTGCGCCGGGGGCGAGTCCCAGTACGGGATGGTCGGGTCGCCGTATTTCACGTGCGGGTTGTCCGGGAGCCTCTGACGGTAGGCGCGGCGCATCTCGACGGGCAGCGCCGCGCCGCGCGAGGCGATCAGCTCGTGGACCACCGCCGGGACCTCGCGGGGCTCGGTGACGAGCTTGCGGAGGGCCTCCTCGGCGGCCTCGCGGAGCGCCGGCTCCTCCACGAGGCGGAGGAAGAGCGACGCCAGGTCGCGGTAGACGTCCTGGGGCGCCTCCTCCGGCGGCCACACCCACTCGCGCAGCGCCGCGGCGCGGGAGGCGTCGGTCTTCAGCGTCCCGAAGAACGCCATCCGGCGCCGGCACTCCTCCTCGTCCTTCGGGAGGCCGACGTAGAAGCAGCGGCCGAGCTCGGGGATCAGCCCGGGCCGCTCCACCGCCGCCTCGTCCATGAACGTCAGGAGGACCTCGGCCCTGTAGTAGAAGCCGATCCGCTGGCGCTGAGCGATCAGGAACGCGTACGCCAGGACCGGTCCGCTCAGGTAGAGCATCCGGTAGAGGAGGATCTGGCCCATCACCTCGTGCTGGCCGTAGTTGCGCTGGAACATCCAGTCGACGGCGAGGAGCGCCGCCGCCGCGAAGTCGATGTCCCCCTGGCGCGTCGCGAGCTCCGCCGCGTCGAGGAGGAGCTTCAGCCCGGCGGCGTCGCCCATCCCGAGCTCGAGGACGAGCGTGCGCGGCGCGTCGAGGTCGAAGAGGAACCGCTCGCAGGCGCGCAGGGTGGTGTTGCGGATCTCCGGGCTCCCCTGACAGAGGAGCTTGCAGACGAGCTGACAGGCGGTCCACTGGAACGCCGGCTCGGCGCCCCGGGCGGCCCGGAGGAGGGCCGGCAGGAGGCGCGCGCTCGTCTTGTTGACGAAGCGCCACTCGTCGAACCTCCGCGCGAGGTTGACGCGCGCCACGGGGTCCTTCTCGGTGACGATCCGGTAGATCAGGTGCTCGGTCTCGTGGTCGTGCGCGCCGTCGTGGGTCGGGTCGTGCTCGTCGGGGTGGCGCGGGCGCGGGACCTCGGTGGCGGGATCGGGCGGCGGCGCCCAGAGCCGGCGCTCCACGCGCGAGTCGGTGCCGCAGGAGCGGCAGTGGACGGTGGTGACGGTGACGTCGTCGGCGCCGAGCTCGATCCCGTCGCCGCAGCCGGGGCAGACCGTCCGCTCGACGACCGCCTGCCGGAGACGGGGGCTGCGGAACCACGGGGCCTTCTCGGGCTCGGCCGTGGCGCTGGCCGCCTGGTGGGAGTCGAAGTAGATCCGGAGCGGTGCGCCGTCCACCTCGGGCTCGAGCCTCCGCAGGCGCCGCTCCAGCACGGCTTCCTGGCCGCAGAACGGGCAGGTGAGCGACGGCGCGTCGACGTCGAGGGGGAGCGGCGTCCCGCATCCGGGGCAGAGGCCCCGCTTCGTCTGGAAGAGGACCTCCGGCAGGACCTGGGTCATATCCGCTCGAGCAGCTCCGCCTTCTTGCCGTCGAACTCCTCCTGGGAGATGGCCCCCAGGTCGAGCAGCTCCTTGAGCTGCTTGAGGCGGGCGATCGGGTCGACCTTCTCCGGCTTCCCGTCGCCGGCGACGGCGGCGGCTCCGGCCGCGGCGGCGCCCCCGGCGCCGAGCATCCCGCTCATCATCTGCGGCACCATCAGCGCGAGACCGAGGTTCACGCCCTGCTGGAGGCCGCCTCCCGTCTCGCCGCCCTCCAGGTTGTCCGCCATCGTCTTCGCCGCGTCGGTGAGGCCCACCTCGCGGTAGCTGGTTCCGGCCTCGCGCAGCGCAGCGGCGCCGGCGGCCTTGGCCTGCAGGTCGAGCTGCGTGCCGCGGGCGCGGGCGTACGCCTCGGACGCGACGTCGGCGTTGCGGGTCAGGAGCTGCTGGATCTCCTCGGTCGTGGAGATCGTCGTCACCGAGAGGTCGGTCAGCTCGAGCCCCAGGGTCGCGACCTCGGGGCCGAGGATCGCCTTCACGCCGACGCCCAGCTCGCGCAGGTAGCGGGGGAGCTCGGTGAAGGGCTTCCCGAGCGACGCGAGGCCGTCGGTCAGCGCGGGGACGAGGTACTGCCCGCGGAAGTAGTCCTCCAGGTCGCGGGCGCGGAAGTACGGGCGCGTCCCCATCACCTTCGGCACGAAGACCGACGGGTCGGCCACGCGGATCGCGAAGCGGCCGTTGGCGCGGACGGGGATCTGGAGGAGCACCGGGTCCGGCAGGTAGACCGGCTCCGGCGTTCCCCAGCGCAGGTCCCGGAAGAGCTGTCGCGCGACGAAGTACACCTCGGCGCGAAAGGGCGTCTCGCCGCTGCCGTAGACGAGACCCGTGACGAGCTTCGTCAGTCCGCCGACCGTCTGCGTCGTCAGGACGTGACGTCCGGCCTCGAACGCGGCCATCGCCTGTCCGTCGCGGAAGAAGAGGGCCGTCTGTCCTTCCCGCACGATCAGCTGGGAGCCCCAGGCGATCGTGCCGTCCGCCGAGCCGGTCAGGCGCGCGGCGAGGAGCTCGCCGGACGGTTCGTTCCATTCGAGGATCTGGGCGAGCTCGGGCATCAGGCGGCTCCCTTCAGGGCGGCGTCGCGCCGCCGGAGCGTCTCCTCGACGCGGTCGAACGAGGTGCCGGCCTCGACCCCGGCGGCGACGCTCGTGGCGAGCGTCTCGACGTGCTCGCGAAGCTCGAGGTCGAGGGCGTGAAGGCGATCGAGCTCGGCCGTCCCGATGGTGGCCGCGTCGAAGAGGGCGGAGTAGCCGGCGGGGGCGAGGCGGATCCGGTCGGCGAGCGTCTCGATGCGGCGCTTCGTCCGTTCGAGGGGCTCGAGAAGGTCGAAGCGCATCGCCGAGGCGGCGTCGGAGAGCTTGCGGTCGACGGCGGCGCGCACCTCGCCCAGGCGCTTGGCGATCCCCTCGCGGAGAGCCCGGTCGGTGGCGCGCCGGGACTCGCGTTCCGCGTAGCCGGTGTAGCCGGGGATGTAGGAGCCGATCCGTGCCAGGAGCTCGCGCGCGTCGAGAGCCATTGATCCTCCGATCCTCCGCATCCTCACCATACGGCGCCTCCGGCGCGCGGTTTGTGTCCCGGGTCACGGGACCGGCATCATCCGGGCGCATGACACCGGACGACTACGAGCGATTCACGGCGCGTCTCGTCGACGGGCTCGGGCGGGATCCTCGCGTGACCGGGCTCGTGGCCCTCGGCTCGATGGCGGCGACCGGACACCGGCCCGACCGCTTCTCCGATCACGACTTCTTCGTGATCGTCCCGGAGGGGGAGGCGGAGGGGCTGCGCCGGGAACTGTCGTGGCTCCCCGACGCCGCGGACGTCGTCCTGTCGTTCCGCGAGACGGCGCACGGCCTGAAGGCGCTCTACGGGAGCGGACACCTGGTGGAGTTCGCCGTCTTCGAGCCCGACGAGATCCGGCTCGCTCGGGTGAACGCGTACCGCGTGCTCCTCGACCGGACGGACGTGACAGGCCGGATGGAAGCGGTGCACCGGGCCACGGTCGCATCGCGGGCGGCGGACCCTCCCGCCGACGCGGTCCTCCTCGGTCAGCTCCTCACGGCGCTCCTCGTCGGGGCGGGCCGGTATGCGCGGGGCGAGCGGCTGGCGGGGACGGCGATCGTGACGGAGCGGGCACTCCGGAACCTCCTCGTTCTGCTGGCTCGGCACGTCCCGGCCCAGGAGCCGTCCGCCCTGGACGACCTCGATCCGTTCCGCCGTGTCGAGCGCGCCTGGCCCGCGCTCGGCGCCGAGCTCGACGCGGCCGTCGCGCACCCCGCACCAGCGGCCGGGCGGCGGCTGGTCGAGATCGCCGTACGGGAGCTGGGACCGCGGATCGACCGCTTCCCGTTCGAGGCGGCGGCGACCGTGTCGCGCCTCCTCTCGGAATGGGCTACTCCGACGCCTTGACGATCGCCAGGATCCGCGCGCCGAACTTCTCGAGGCGCGACGGTCCGATGCCGCCCACCTCGAGGAGCTCCGCGCCGTCCCGGGGCTTTCGCGCGGCGATGTCGAGGAGCGTCGCGTCGGTGAGGATCCGGAACGCGGGGACGCGGCTCCGCCGCGCCTCCTCGAGGCGCCACTGGCGGAGGGCCTCCACGAGGAGCGGAGGGCTCTCCTTCGCCGCCGGCGGCGCCTTCCCGGGTCGCGCGGCCTTCACCGGCTTCGGCAGCGGCTTCTTCCCGCGCTTCGACCTCTTCGCGGACGGATGCGCGACGGCGATCTGCGCCTCGACGGCGCTCGTCGCCGTGCGTCCCGCCGACGAGAGGTAGACGCGCCGGAACCGGATCGTCTGGCCGTCCTTCTCGAACGAGTCGTCGTCGATCCGCACCAGCCCCCCGCGCGCGAGGCCGCCGAGGAGGTCCTCGAACGAGCGCCGGTCGATCGACGGGAACTGCGCGATCACCTCGCGGTGGAGCTGGCCGGTGCCTTGCCCGTCCCGGTAGCGGAGCAGCTCCAGCGCGCGCCGGAGCGCCGCCTCCTCCATCGGGCTGGCGCGGCGCAGCTCGGTCGCCAGGCCGTCCGCCGGCTTGCAGACGTCGCAGATCCCGCACGGCGCGCCGGAGTCCTCGAGGTCGCCGAAGTGGCGGACGAGCTGGAGCATCCGGCAGCTCGGCCCCTCGGCGAAGCGGCGCATCAGGTCGAGCTGCGTCTTGCGGTGCTCGCGCTGGGCCTCGTACGGCCTCCTCCACCCCGGCTTCCCGCGCGAGGCGTCCCCCTCCGGCGTGACGATGGCGCCGCCGAAGACCCAGAGCTTCTCGAGGGCCTTCTCGAAGACCTCCGCGTCGACGGACACGACGTTTTGCAGGTCGTCGGACGACACCGGCTTCTCGGTCAGCGCCCGGTACAGCTCGTCGAGGACGTTCGCCGGCGGGTAGTCGCGCTCCATGAAGAACTCGTGGGTGCGCGTGTCGCCGTACGAGTGGAGGAGGATCGCCCGCGACGGCAGGCCGTCCCGTCCGGCGCGGCCGATCTCCTGGTAGTACCCCTCCACGCTGCCGGGGAGGCCGGTGTGGATCACGGTGCGGACGTCCGGCTTGTCGATCCCCATCCCGAACGCGATCGTCGCCACGATCACGTCGGCGCGGCTCTCCAGGAAGCGGCGCTGCACGTCGTCGCGGTCGCGCGCGGGCATCCCCGCGTGGTACGCGACCGCGCGGGTGTCGGCCTTCAGCTCGGAGGCCAGGGCCGTCGCCTCGCGCCGGGTCGGCGTGTAGACGATCGCCGGGCGCCGGGCCGCGTCCTTCAGCACCTCGCGGACGATCTCAGCGCGCCGGCTCGGCGGCGCCTCGGCCACCTCCACCGCGATGTTGGCGCGCCGGAAACCGTGGATGAAGCGAGACGGTCGGGAGAGGCCGAGCTGCTCGGCGATGTCGTCCTGCACGCGCGGGGTCGCCGTGGCGGTGAGGGCGATCACCGGCGCCGGCCGGAGCGACGGCAGGCGTCCGCCGAGGAGGCGGTAGTCGGGCCTGAAGTCGTGTCCCCAGTGCGAGATGCAGTGCGCCTCGTCGACGGCGACGAGGGCGGGCGTCCGCTTCGCGAGCATCTCGGGGAAGCCGGGCACGGAGAGCCGCTCCGGCGCGATGAAGAGGAAGTCGAGCTTGCCGTCGAGGTAGTCGCGGCACACCTGGCGGGACGCCAGCCGGTCGCGCCCGGAGTGGATCCGCTCGGCGGCGAGGCCGAGCGCCTTCAGCTTCGCGACCTGGTCCTCCATGAGCGCGATCAGGGGGGAGACGACGAGCGTCGTCCCGGCACGGGCCAGGCCCGGGAGCTGGTAGCAGAGCGACTTGCCGGCGCCGGTCGGCATGACCAGGAGGGCGTCGCGCCCGTCGGTGACGGCCCGGCACACCGCCTCCTGGAACGGACGGAACGCGGCGTGTCCGAAGACGCGACTCAGCAGCGGACCGAGCTGCGTCGACGGCACGGGAACCCTCGGGGTCAGGTCCATGTTTTCTACTCTGGCGGCCATAGTGGAAACTGGGGACCTGACCCCCGTCGAAGACGCGCCGATCGAGGCGGCGCCGTTCGAGGGGACCGAGCCGCGAGAGCTGCGTGGGGTCAGGTCTTCGTTTTCCACTCTGGCTGGGGTCAGGTCTTCGTTTTCTACTTTGGCTGCTATAGTGGGAAATTGGGACCTGACCCCGGTCGACGCCTTGGCTGCTATAGTGGGAAATTGGGACCTGACCCCGGTCGACGCCTTGGCTGCTATAGTGGGAAATTGGGACCTGACCCCGGTCGACGCCCCGGTCGACGTGACGCCGATCGAAGGGGTCCGGTTCGAGGCGAGCGCTGCGCCGACGACTTCCCTCACGTAGGCCTCGATCCCCTTCATGAACGTGTCGAGGCGCCCCTCACCGCGCTGGATCCGCGCGAGCTCCGCTTCCCAGCGACCGGTGAGCGCGGGGCTCTTCACGGAAGGGTGGACGAGGGCGATCAGGCGGATCCCCTTCTCCGTCGCGACGAGCGTCTTTCCGTCCCGCTCGATGTAGCCGCGCGACAGGAGCGTCTCCAGGATCTCGGCGCGCGTCGCGGGGGTGCCGAGCCCGTTCTCCTTCATCGCGTCGGCCAGCTCCTTCTCGTCGAGCGTCTTTCCCGCGGTCTCCATCGCGGTGAGGAGCGTGGCGTCGGTGAAGCGCTTCGGCGGGCGCGTCTTCCGCTCGACGGCGTTCACGTCCGCGACCCGCTGCGGCTGGCCGGCGGCGAGGCCGGGCGGGAGCGCCGGCTCCGCGCCGTCGCCGTCCTTGACCGGCTTTCGCTTCGACGGCGCCTCGGGCTCCACGGACTTCCACCCGGCCTCCACGACCATCGTCCCGCTGGAGCGGTACCGGTCGACGAAACCGGGTGAGGTGATCGACGTGACGACCGTCGTCGTCGCCGCGACGTGGTCGGCGTGCCAGGAGGCGACGAGGCGGCGCGCCACGAGGTCGTACAGCGCGCGCTCCTCCGGGTCGAGGTCCCTCGGAGCGACGGGAGTGGGGATGATGGCGTGGTGGTCGGTGACCTTCGCGTCGTCCACGAAGCGGGGGCCGAGCGGTCGATCCGGCGTGCCGGGGGCGAAGAGAGCGCCATAGGCCGGCTGGAGCGCGCGGAGGACCGCGGGCAGCGTCGCCGCGACGTCGCGCGAGAGGTGCCGGCTGTCGGTGCGGGGATACGTGATCGCCTTCTTCTCCTCGTACAGACGCTGGGCCACCTCGAGCGTCTTCTTCGCGCTCCAGCCGAGGAGCCGATTCGCGTGGCGCTGCAGCTCGGTCAGGTCGAACAGGAGGGGGGGAGGGATACGGCGCGTCTGGGAGGTGACCGACTCGATCGCCGCGCTCCCCGTCCGCGCGCGCTCCACCACGCGTGACGCCTCGGCTCCGTCCTTCGGAAGCCGCTTCCCTCCGTCGTCCTTCGGGCTCTCCTTGGCGGCCGGATCGAAATACGTACCCGGATAGCGGCCCGACGCGCCCTCGAACGTGGCGACGACCTCGAGGTACTCCTCGGGGACGAAAGCCCGGATCCCGAGCTCGCGCTCGACGAGCATCGCCAGGGTGGGTGTCTGGACGCGACCCACCGAGAGCGTCTCGTCGTTGGCGAGCGTGAAGGCGCGCGAGAAGTTCATCCCGACGAGCCAGTCGGCGCGGCTCCGGCCCCGGGCGGCGTCGGCGAGCGCATCGAGGTCCCTCGACGGGCGCAGGCGGGCCAGCCCGTCGCGGATGGCGTCCGGCGTGAGCGACGAGATCCAGAGCCGGCGGAACGGCTTGGTGCAGCCCGCCGCCTCGTAGAGCTGGCGGAAGATCAGCTCCCCTTCGCGCCCGGCGTCCGTCGCGCAGACGACCTCGACGACCCGCGGGTCGTTCATCACCTTGCGGACCGCCTCGTACTGGTCCCTCACGCGATCGGTCACGACCAGCGGCCAGGCGTCCGGCAGCATCGGGAGGAGGTCGCGGCGCCAGCTCTTCCACTCGGGCCGGATCTGGTGCGGCTCGGGGAGCGCGACGAGGTGCCCGATCGCCCAGGTCACGACGTGTCCGTCCCCGACGAGGCACCCGTTCCCCTTGCGTGTCGCGCCCAGCACCGCCGCCAGGTCGCGGGCCACGGAGGGCTTCTCGGCGACCACGGCCACGAGGCCGGCTCTGGGGGAGATCTCGGGCACGCGGAGCAGGTGTACGACGAGAGGACTCCGGGCGCAAGGGCGCGGACCCCCGTCGAAAAGCCGTGAGTCCCCGCCCGCGGCTTCCTTATCATTCGCCGGTGCCCGACAACCCCTGGCGGGTCCTCTTCGAGAGGTGCCCCGTCCCGGTCGTCGTCTTCGACGTCGAGACGCTGGAAGTGCTCGCCGCCAACGAGGCGGCGGCAGTCTTCCACGGCCGGACCGTCGCCGAATTGACGGCGGCGCGGTACGGCGAGCTGCTCGAGCCCG
>CAYLNK010000015.1:0-41857 GCA_964384675.1 uncultured Holophagales bacterium
ATGCTCGATGCGCGGGTCCGGGAGTTTGAATGTCGCGGCTTCGCCGGGGCCAGGGCCCGCCGGCTCGGCCGCGCCGGGCAGAGCGCCCGACTGGATCTCGCCCTCGAGCCGCTTCTTCGCCCCCGCGATGGTGTACCCCTCGTCGTACAGGAGCTGCTTGATCCGCTCGACGACCCTCAGCTCGCGGATCGAGTAGGTGCGCGGACCCTGGGCGCCGCGCGGCGCCGCGAGCGACGCGAATTCCGACTCCCAGTACCTCAGGACGTACGGCTGCACGTCGGCGAGGCGGCAGACCTCACCGATCTTGTACCGGACCTCTGCCGTGTCGGAAGCGTCCCCCATCGACGCCCGATCTTAACCCGGCGATCCGTGCGGCCGGCGAGGATAGACTCCGTCGCGAAGAGCCGAGGAGAACGTGATGGCGCGCCGGTGGCTGGGGACCGTTTTCGCCGGTCTGCTCGTGGCCGGGCCCGCTGCGGGGCAGCAGAAGACGGCGCTCGACGAGATGAGCCTGGAGCAGCTCCTCTCGGTGACCGTCGTCTCCGCCTCGAACGCCGAGGAGAAGCTCGCGGAGGCGCCGGCCACCGTCGTGGTGATCACGCGCGACGACGTGAAGCAGCGTGGCTACACCGACCTGTCGCAGCTCCTCGACGACCTCCCGGGAATGCAGCCGGTGCGGCCGTACGGCGCGACGTACACGAAGAACTACTGGCGCGGCTACCGGAACACCATCGGCGACCCTTACCTGCTGCTCCTGGACGGGATCGTCCTGAACCACCTCTACTTCGACACGGCGGACGTCCTGACGACGCTGCCGCTCTCGAGCGTGGAGCGGGTGGAGGTGGTGTACGGCCCGGCCTCCTCCATCTACGGGCCGAACGCGTTCATGGGCGTGATCAACGTCATCACTCACGGCGGGGAGGCCCGCGCCGGGACGTCGTTCCGCGGCACGCTCTCGATCGGGTCCTCGGCCTCGCGCATCGCCGACGTGACCGCCGAGTACCGCCGCGACGACTGGTGGGTGCGGGCCACGGCGCGCTTCGACGACGGCGAGCTCGACGGCTCCCACGCCGACCTGTACGAGTACACGAAGGACCGGTACTACGCCGACCGCCGGCTCTGGGGCGGCTTCCTCGACAGCGCGAACCTGGGCGGGTCGTTCCTCTCCGCGCACCGCAACCGGGCGGCCGACCTGCGGGTCGGCCTCGGCGGCCTGGAGGGAGGCGTGACGTACCAGCTGCTCCGGTCCGGCTACGGGACGGAGTACGCGGGGGACGAGGCCCAGACGAACGCGGTCTGGTCCCGTCCCGACCTCTCGGCGTTTCTTCGCTTCCAGAAGAAGCTGTCGCCGGCCGTCTCCTCCTCGACGCTGCTGCGATATCGCTCGAGCGGCGTCTCGAACGACTCGTACTTCGTCGAGAGCTTCCCGGGCACCGACGCCGCCGGGCGCCCGGTCCAGCTCGCCCGGCTCACGTACTGGCAGGCCCTCAACTCGAGCTGGTCGCTGATCCAGGACTTCGAGGGACGCCTCTCCCCCACCCTCGGCCTGAACGCCGGATTCAAGTACGAGCAGAAGGACCTGCAGAAGGCGTACGACATCGCGGCCGGCCCGGCGGTCCCCGTGGCGCAGCTCGACGCCAGCCGCTACCCCTACCCCACACCGCCCGTCGACTCGACCGTCAACCAGAACCGGACGATCACGTCCGACGTGGGCGGCTACGTGCAGGGGAAATGGCGTCCGCGGGGCCCGCACCAGCTGAACCTCGGCGTGCGCCTCGACCGCAACTCGAAGTACGGCGCCGCGACGACCGTGCGCGCCGGCTACGTGGGCGACTTCGGCGCCTGGGGCGCCAAGGCCCTCTACGGCGAGGCGTTCCAGGAGCCGAACCCGCGCCTCCTGTACGGCGGCTGGACCGGCTCGGGGAGCGATCCGAACCTGGACCCGGAGCGCTCGCGGACCGTGGAGGTGTCGGGCACGTACAAGAGCAAGGCGCTGAGCGGCCTGGTGAGCCTCTACCTGGTGCGGAACCGCGACACGATCGTCAACACGGCGAGCGGCGCGCGGAACCTGGGCGACCGCGAGGTGATCGGCGCGGACCTGCACCTGCAGGCGCTGCTGCGGGCTCCGGTCCCGCTGCGGGTCTGGGGCTACTACTCGCACCTCTTCCGCGCACGCGAGGAGTCCGCGGGCGGGAGAGGCGATATCGGCGACCTCGCGGAGGACCGGGTCCTCCTCGGCGTCACGGCGACCCCTTTTCCGGAGCTGAGCGCCACGCTGCGCGGCCGGGCCGTCGCTCGCCAGACCACGGTGACGACGAACCCGGTCGGCGAGGTGCCGGGCTACGTCACGCTCGACCTCTCGGTGGTCGGGTCGGACCTCCTCGTCCGCGGGCTCGGGCTGACGCTGGCCGTGACGAACCTCCTCGACCGGCGCTACGCGCAGCCCGGCGTGCGGGACGCGAACGCGGGCACGGAGCCGGGCTCCTTCGACGCCTCGGGCGCCTGGCACGGCTCGGCCGGCTTCTACAGCTCGCTCCTCCCGCAGCCGGGGCGGAGCGTGACGCTGTCGATGCGGCTGGATCTCTAGCCGGCGGTCTCGGGAGCGGTCGTCGCGAGGCGGAGGGGCAGACGCACCGTGAACGTGCTACCCGCCCCGAGAGCGCTCTCCACCCGCACGGTCCCGCCGAGCAGCTCGGCGTACCGGCGCACGAGCACGAGGCCGAGGCCGGTCCCCTCGAAGCGGCGGGCCTCCCCCGCGTCCACCTGCCGGAACTCCTGGAAGATCAGCTCGTGGTGCTTCGGGTCGATGCCGATCCCCTGGTCGCGTACGGCGATCTCGACACCCGGCTCGGGACCCGCGGCGGGACGCGCCGTGACGACCACGGTCGAGCCGTCCGGCGAGAATTTCACCGCGTTCGAGATCAGGTTGTAGAGGATCTCCTTCACCTTCATCTCGTCGGACCGGATGCGGGGGACGTCGGGGGCCAGCTCGACGTCGAGCGCGACGCCGCGCTTCACCGAGATCGCGCGGAGCACGCTCGCCACGCCCTCCACGGTCTCGCCCAGCGAGAACGTCTCGGGCTCCACCTCCATCCGCCCGCTCTCGATCTTGGAGAGGTCGAGGATGGTGTTGATGATCCGGAGGAGGTGGCGCCCCGCCGTCCCGACGTTCTCCAGGAACCTCCGCTCCTTCGGGGACAGACGGTCGCCGGTGCTGTCGAGGAGAACGTCGGAGAAGCCGATGATCGAGTTGAGGGGCGTGCGCAGCTCGTGGCTCATGTGCGCGAGGAAGAGACTCTTCTCCCGGCTCCTGCGGTCGGCCTTCTCGCGGTCCTGCTCGCGGCGCTGGATCTCGCCCAGCATCTCGTTGAACGCGTCGGTCAGGGCGCCCAGCTCGTCCGAGCCGGGGCTCAGCACGCGGACCGAGTAGTCGGGCGAGCGCGAGATGCGCCGCGCGGTCTCCACCAGCCGCGTCAGCGGCTCCGAGATCAGCTTCCCGAGCCCGAGGGCCAGGAGGATGGCGACTCCCAGGATCAAGGCCACCGCCCCCGCGGTCCCCAGGAGGTGGGCGCGGATCCGCCCGTCGAGCGCGGCGGTGGAGACGCCGAGGGCGAGGGTGGCGATCCCCTCGCCACGCACCGCGATCCGCTCGTTCACGTGCAGCAGGCCGTCGCGGAACTCCGCCGCGGTCCGGGCGGAGTACGGTGGCAGAGCGATTCCAGGGCCGCTCCGGTAGGACGAGAAGAGCGCCCCCTCGACGTCGTAGAGGGCGGCGTACCGGAGGTCGGGCATGGCCCGGAGCAGCGCGAGGCTCTCTTCCGAGGCCTTGCGGTCGCGGAAGACCAGGTCCGGGGCGCTGTAATCGCCGACCACACGGGCGATCAGCACGGTCCGCTCGGCCATCTCCTCGCGCAAGGCCTTCACGTCGCGCAGCACCACGAACGCGAAGGCGCCGCCGAGGGCGACGAACGTGACGAGCGTGACGAGGCCGATCAGCTTCGTCCGCAGCGAGACGTCCCCGAGCCGCCTCATCGTGGCTCCCCGAGGTTGATGACCCGGGCCAGCTTCAGGAGCCGGGAGCTGATCTCGAGGCCGGACCTACGCGCCGCGGCGTCGTTCACCTCGAAGCGCACGTTGCTCTCCTGCAGGTAGAAGTTGACGAGGACGCCCCGCTCCGCGAAGCCCTCGGTGTCCCCGACCGTGAGGATCGGCCGGCCGACCGTGGCGAGGAGGATCCGCTCCAGCGACTCCTTCTGGGCGGCCGGGATGAAGAGCACCTGGCAGCCGTCCGTCTCGGGGAGGCTCTTCACGACCCGGACCTTCACGTCGCGCTCCTTGATCTTCCGGTGGGCGGCCAGGTCGTCGAGCGCGTCCTCGAACGGGTTCGCCCCGTAGAGGCAGATCGAGAACGGCGCCGACGGCGGTACGGTCTTCTCGGGCCACTCGATGAAGCGGGTGAACCGCTCGAGGAATTCCGCCTTGAGCCGGTATTCGGGGACCTGGGCGGCACCCTCCCGGCGGGCCAGCGCCAGCGCCAGCAGCAGCCACCGGGCCGGACGCGTCGAGCGGAGCATCGCGAGCCGCTAGGATATACGCCGTGACGCAGAAGGAGCGGCAACGGACGGTGCTGGTGGTGGAGGACAACGAGCAGAACCTCGAGCTCGTCGAGTTCCTGCTGGAGCGGGCGGGGTTCCGCGTCCTCGCCGCGCGTGACGCCGACTCGGCGCGGCTCCTCTTCCGGCAGGAGCTACCGGACCTGGTGCTCATGGACATCCATCTGCCGGGCCGCGACGGCCTCTCGATCGTCCACGAGTTCCGGCTCGATCCGGTGGGAGGCAGCACCCCGATCGTGGCGCTGACGGCCCACGCGATGCGCGGGGACCGGGAGCGCTTCCTGGCGGGCGGCTGCACGGGCTACATGGCCAAGCCGATCGACGCCCGCACCTTCGTCGACGAGGTGCGCCGCTACCTGACCTGACGACTTAGACTCGACGGAGCGATGCCGCTCGCTCCGGGCACGCGCCTGGGTCCGTTCGAGGTCGTCTCGCTCCTGGGGTCCGGCGGGATGGGTGAGGTGTACCGGGCCCGGGACTGTCACCTCCCGCGCGAGGTGGCGCTCAAGGTGATCTCCGCGGCGGCCACCGCCAACCCGGACCTCCTCGACCGCTTCGACCAGGAGGCGCGCGCCGCCTCCAGCCTGAACCACCCCTCGATCGTCACGGTGTACGACGCCGGCGTGGAGGGCACGATCCCGTACATCGCGATGGAGCTGATCGACGGCCGGAGCGTCCGTGAGCTGCTGTCGTCCGGTCCTCTGCCGCTCCGGAAGGCGCTCGCGCTCGGGGCCCAGGTGGCCGACGCCCTCGCGGCCGCCCACGCCGGCGGCATCGTGCACCGGGACCTGAAGCCGGAGAACGTCCTGGTGACGCGGGACGGCATGGCCAAGGTGCTCGACTTCGGCCTCGCCAAGCTGATGGCGCCGCTCCCCGGCGGCGGACCGGACGACGAGACGATGCGGACGCGGGACCTCGAGACCCAGCCCGGCGCCATCGTCGGGACGGTCGGCTACATGTCGCCCGAGCAGGCGGCAGGGCACGCCACCGACTACCGCTCCGACCAGTTCGCGCTCGGCCTGGTGCTCTACGAGATGGCCACCGGGCTGCGCGCCTTCGTCCGCACCACCGCGGTGGAGACGCTGACGGCGATCCTGCGCGACGAGCCGACGCCGCTCCTGCAGGTGGACCCGAAGCTGCCGCAGGCGTTCTGCTGGCTGGTGGAGCGGTGCCTCGCCAAGGACCCGGACGAGCGGTACGCGTCGACGCGCGACCTCGCCCGCGACCTCGCGAACCTGCGCGACCGCCTCTCACGCGAGGCCCTCGCCCACACGTCGCCGATCGGAGCGCTCGCCCGGCCGCGCCCGGCGCGGGGAAGAGCGTTCGCGCTCCTCGCCGCCTGCCTCGCCGTCACCGCGGCGGTCGGGCTCGCCTCGGGTCTCCTCCTCCGTCCCTCGAGCGAGCCGGCCTTCCGCCGCCTCACGTTCCGCCGCGGCACGGTCTGGACCGCGCGCTTCACCCCGGACGGCGCGGGCGTGGCGTACGGCGCGTCGTGGGACGGCGGCCCGCCCGCGGTCTTCACGGGCGGGCTGTCCAGCCCCGAGGCCCGGACGCTCGGCTTCGACGGGGCGCACCTCCTGGCCGTCTCGAGGAGCGGCGACCTCGCGCTGCAGCTGCGGCCCCGCAGCTACGGCGGCTTCACGACGACCGGCGTCCTGGCGGTGGTCCCGCTCGCGGGGAGCGCGCCGCGCGAGCTGCTGGAGGACGTCGAGGCGGCCGACTTCCTTCCCGACGGGACGTGCTGCGCGGTCGTGCGCCTGAGGAACGGCCGGCGGGTCGTGGAGCTGCCGGCCGGCACTCCCGTGCACGAGACGTCGGGCTGGATCGGCGACCTCCGCGCCTCCCCCGACGGGAACGCCGTCGCGTTCGTGGAGCACCCGCTCAACGGGGAGGATGGAGGCGTCGTCACCCTGGTCGACCGGAAGAGAAGACGGACGGTCCTCGGGCCGTCGTGGACGAGCGTGCAAGGGCTCGCGTTCGGGCCCGGCGGGCGCGAGGTGTGGTTCACGGCGGCCGCGAGCGGATCCCAGCGCGAGCTCCGGGCCGTGCGAGAAGGACGCGCGCCGCGCCTGATCTTTCGCGTGCCGGCCGCGCTGCGGCTCCACGACGTGACGCGCGACGGACGGCTCCTCCTCGCCCGCGAGACGTACCTGATCGGCGTCGTCGGGAAGGCGCCGGGCGCGGCCGCGGAGCGGAGCCTGTCCTGGCTCGACGCGACCGTGCTCGCGGACCTCACGCCGGACGGGCGGACGGTGCTCCTGAACGAGGTGGGCGACGGCGGCGGTCCGGGCTACGCGGTCTACGTCCGCCGCACGGACGGCTCGCCCGCGGTCCGGATCGGGGAGGGCAACGGCGCCGCGCTCTCACCCGACGGGAAGTGGGCTCTGGTGGTGACGCTCGCGCCGCCGCAGCGGCTGATGCTCCTGCCGACGGGCGCGGGAACGGCTCGGATGCTCGACACGGCGTCGCTGACGAACGTGCAGCCGTGCGGGTTCATGCCCGACGGCGAGCGAGTCCTCTACTCCGCCACCGAGGCGTCCGGCCGGCGGCAGGCGTTCCTCCAGCCGATCGACGGCGGCCCTCCGCGCCCCGTCGGCTCGGACGGAGCACGCCTCTACCCGCGGGCCATCTCGCCGGACGGGCAGTGGTTCGTCGGGCGCGGGTCGGACGGTGGCCTCGCCCAGTTCCCGCTGGAGCCACCCGGCGCGCGACCGCGGCCCGTGCCGGGCGTCGAGCCGGGAGAGAGCGCCGCCGGGCTCGACCGGACCGGCCAGCAGCTCTACGTCTACGCGAGGAACCGGATCCCCGCCCCGCTGACCCGCATCGACCTGACGTCGGGGCAGCGCACGCCGGTGCGCGAGCTGACCGCGCTCTCGGCCGCCGGCGTGAACGAGGTGATCGTCGCCCTCGTCGCGCCCGACGGGGACGCTTACGCCTACTCCACGTTCGGACAGCTCTGCGATCTGTACCTGGCCGAGGGTCTGCGGTAGGGCTCCGGTCCGCGGCGTCTATCCGCGTTCGGTGATCAGCTCGTCGAGCTCCTCGACGAGCTGGCGGCCCCGGTGGTAGCCACGCGCTTCGATCAGACGAAGCGCCTCGCGTGCCGAGTCGAGGTCCGCGTCGCTCGCCCGATCGAGCAACGCGTAGAAGTCGCCATAGTCACGGGCTCGCCGCTTGCGGTCCCGCGAGAGCGTCTTCATGGCCATCAGGTGGGCGATCGTCGCAACCGGCACGACGAACCCCGGGAAGACCTCGATCGGCTCCGCGGCCGCACAGACTTCGGGCTCGATACCGCAGGACGCGAAGAGCACGTCGGTCACGACTTCCCGTCCCGTCGTACCGGGTGGACGCAGCCTGACGGTCGCGAGCCGGCCGGTGACGTTCTGCTCGAGAACGGAGAGCACTCCGTAGCCGCCGCTCACGAGCCGGTGGACGAGCGCCTCCGCCTCCGCATCGTCCGCGACGGAGACGGAGACGTCCACGTCAGCGGTGGTCCGGGGCACGGCTCGAACGCCCACCGCGAGTCCCCCGACGAGGGCCCACCGATGCGTGTCGAGATGGAGCGAGATCCTCTGGAGGGCGCCCTGGAGCGAGTTCGGCTTCAGCGGGGGCGGGGCCATGCCACGGGACGTCCGTCCGCATCCCCGAATTCGGCGCCCGGGCGATCGCACAGCCACTCGCAAACGGCGGCTTCCAGCTCCTCCTCGGACGCCGATGGGTTCCGCCGAAGCGCGTTCTGCCGCACCATGACCTCCGCGGCCTCGAAGAGATCCATGGTTGCCTGGAACCTGGCGGCCATGGCCGACGCCCCGTCGTGGACGGGTCGTTCCACGATCGTGAAGCCCCGATTCGTCTTGGAGAACCCGTCCATCGGAGAATGGTACTGCTCGTACGATACCAGCCAGAGTGGAGAATTGGTACCTGACCCCCATCGTAGGTCAGTGGGCCCGCGGACTGTCCTCCGTCGCCTTCACCACGAACCGCAGGGGCACGCCGTCCAGCTTCCACTGCTCGCGGATGCGGTTCTGCAGGTATCGCTCGAACGAGAAGTGGAGCGGCTCGGAGCGGTCGGCGAAGAGGCGGATCAGGGGCGGCTCGCTGGCGACCTGGACCGCGTACCGGATCTTCAGGTCGCGCCCCGACTTCGCCCGTGGCGTCTGCGCCTGGAACCAGCGCTGGAGGAGGCGGTTCAGCTCGCCGGTCGGGATCTTGGTGGCGAAGCGGCGCGCCAGCTCGTCCGCCTCGGCGAGGATCCTCCCCGCCCCGCGACCGGTCGTGGCCGACACCTGGAGGAACGGCGCGCGGCGCGTGAACGCGAAGCGGTCCTTCACGTCGACACGCAGCGCCTCCGCCCGCTTCCGGTCCTTCTCCACGAGGTCCCACTTGTTGGCGACCAGGAGGAGCGCGCGACCGGCCGCGTCCGCGTAGCCGGCGATGGTGGCGTCCTGGGCGGTGATCCCCTCGTTGGCGTCGAAGACGACGATCGCGACGCGCGAGCGCTCGATCGACTTCTTCGCGGCGACGATCGACAGGATCTCCGGGGCGTCGTGCGTCTTCCCCTTGCGGCGGATCCCCGCCGTGTCGACGAGCAGGTAGTGGCGTCCGTTGCGGGTGAGCGGGACGTCGATGGCGTCGCGGGTGGTGCCGGCGATCTCCGACACCATCACCCGATCGGCCCCGAGGATCCGGTTCACGAGCGACGACTTACCGACGTTGGGCCGCCCCACGATGGCGATCGCGAGCGGGTTCGGGCGGGTCTCGGGATCGGCGTCGGCCGGCAGGCGGGACTCGATCGCCTCGTCCATCTCGAGCGCACCCAGGCCGTGCAGCGCCGAGACGCCGACGACGTCAGGGAAGCCGAGCTCGTGCCCTTCGGACTCGGCCTCGGCCGAGTCCTTGGTGTCGAGCTTGTTCCAGATGACGATCACGGGCTTGCCGAGCGCGTGGAGCTTCCCGGCGATGCGTCGGTCCTCCGGCAGGAGGCCGGCGGCTCCGTCGATGACGAAGAGCAGCACGTCGGCATCGGCGACCGTGGCGAGCGCCCGCTCACTGGTCCAGGCGGCGAAGCCCCCGGCGGCGTCGAGGTCGAGGCCGCCGGTGTCGACGAGGGTGTAGGTCCGCCCGTTGTGCGAGGTGACGTCCATCTCCAGGGCGTCGCGGGTCATGCCCGGACGGTCGTGGACGATCGCGCGGCGCGCCCCGGCGAGCCGGTTGAAGAGCGCCGACTTGCCGACGTTGGGGCGCCCCACCAGGACGACGCGCGCGCGATCGGACATCAGCGCCGCCTCCGCTCGCCGCGCCCGAGCCGGCGCCGCTCGATCGCCTCGACGCGGTTCATGCGGCGGGGCCCGGCGGATTCTCCGATCGGCTTGAAGTTGAGCGCCCGCTTGTCGAAGTCGGCCTGCACGAGCTGCACCCGGAGGCGATCGCCGAGGCGGTAGATCCGCCCGTGGTTCGCGCCGACGAGGCGGTGCTCCACGTCCTCGAAGCGGTAGAAATCGTCCTCGAACGCGCTCATCGGGACGAGGCCGTCGACGAAGACGTCGTCGAGGGTGATGAAGAGCCCGAACGAGACGACGGCCGAGACGTACGCCTCGAACTCCTCGCCGACGCGCTTGCAGAGGAACGTGAACTTCTTCCACGCGACTGCCTCGCGCTCGGCCGACTCGGCGCGCCGCTCGCGGGAGCCGCTCTGCGACGCCGCGTCCTCCAGCCACGCCGTCCGGGCCGCGGCCTCGTCGGCGCCCGGCGCGCGCCGGGTCTCGATCCAGGCGCAGAGGGCGCGATGGACGAGGAGGTCCGGGTAGCGGCGGATGGGCGAGGTGAAGTGGCAGTAGTACGGGGCCGCCAGGGCGTAGTGGCCGCGGCACTCCGGCGAGTAGAGAGCCTTCTTCTGGGAGCGGAGCACCAGCTCGGTGACGAAGCGCTCCTCCGGCGTCCCTTCCACGTCGGCGAGGAGCTCCTGGAAGACGGCCGGGGTGATCTCCTCGGGGTCCTCGGGGAGGTCGTAGCCGAGCGGCGAGAGGACCACGCGCAGGTCGGAGAGGCGGGTCTCGTCCGGCTTGTCGTGGACGCGGTAGACCGCCGGCGCGGGGACGCCGTCGAGGTGCTTGGCCACCGCCTCGTTGGCCGCGATCATCAGGTCCTCGATCAGCCGGTGCGCCTCGTTGCGCACCGCCGTCACGATGGAGACGACGTCGCCCGTCTCGCCGAGGAGGACGTCGGCGCTCGGGAGGTCGAAGTCGAGGGAGCCGCGCGCGTCGCGCCGCTCCCGGATGAGGCGGCCCGCCTTGCGGGCGACCGCGAGCATCCCGGCCACGTCCTCGCCGATGCCGAGCACCTCCGGCTTCGCGCCGTCGAAGAGCGCGGCGACCATCGTGTACGTCAGGCGCCGCCGGGAGCGGATGAGGCTGCGGTGGAAGTCCGCCTTCACCGTCTCGCCGTGCCGGTCGATGGTGAGGATCGCCGAGACGGTGCGCCGCTCCTCGTCCGGGCGGAGCGAGCAGAGGTCGTTCGAGAGACGCTCGGGGAGCATGGCGATGGCGCGGTCGGGGAAGTAGACCGACGTTCCCCTCTCGTACGCCTCCGCGTCGAGGAGCGTCCCCTCGCGGACGTAGTGCGAGACGTCGGCGATGTGGACGCCGACCCGGAACCCGCCGTCCGGCAGCTCCTCGGCCTCGATGGCGTCGTCGAAGTCGCGGGCGGTCTCGCCGTCGATGGTGACGATCACCCGGTCCGTGAAGTCCGAGCGCGTGGCCCGCTCCTCGGGCGACACGGCCCCGTCCGCGGCGGCCGCCTCGGCGAGCACGGCCTCCGGGTGGGCGCGCGGGATCTTCCACTTCCGGGCCACGACCTCGACGTCGACGCCCGGATCACCCTCGAAGCCGATCAGCTCGGTGACCTCGGCGGTGGCCGCGCGCTGCTCGTCTGGATACGAGAGGAGCCGGGTCTCGACGTAGATACCGGTCGGAGCCTCGAGGTCGTAGCCGTCCGGGATGCGGATCAGGGCGTCGACCTTCCGGTCGAACGGCACGAGCACCGTTCCGTCGGGGCCCCGCGCGATCCGGCCGACGATCGTCTCGTGCCGGCGGACCAGGATCCGGACGACCTGGCCCAGCTCACGGGGCGGCGGTCCGCCCCGGCCCGGACCTCGCCCGCGGCCGCGCTCGGGAGCGCGACCCCGCGCCGGCTTCTTCGGCTTCTCGACGCGCACGAGGACGAAATCGCCGTCCATGGAGCCGCCCAGCGCCCCCTTCTGGATCGGGAGGTCGGGGACGCCCCTCTCGCCGGAGAGGAGCCAGGCGCGCCCCTCGCCGCGGATGGCGAGGAAGCCGGCCAGGAAGTCGGTGTTCTCGAGCAGGGAGAGCTTCTCGCCGCGCACGCGGACGAGCTCCCCCTTCCGCTCGAGCTCGCCGACGACAGCCGCCAGCTCGTCGTGGGCGGCCGGGTCGGCGTCGGGCAGCACGGCCTTCGAGAGGTCGGAAAGGGAAAGGATGCGCGATCCGCGAGGCCGGAGCGCCTCGAGGATCCGTGTCTTCATTTCTCGTCTGTTCACGTGAGTGCGGGCCGGCCCCTCAGGAGGGCCAGGCCACGTCTTTCTTCCTGCTTGTCGGCGGCCGCGCCCGCGTCGGGGGCCGCCGGGATCATGGTGCGAAAGGGGGGACTCGAACCCCCACGGCTTGTAACAGCCACAAGGTCCTGAGCCTTGCGCGTCTACCAATTCCGCCACTTTCGCGCGGACGACGGAGGATAAAGGGGTCGTTCGGGTTCGTCAACTGAGCCGGCGGGGTGGCCCGGGGGCTCACCCCTCGAGGTACGTGAGCCCGGCCTCGTCGTCCGCGAAGATCCGGATCAGCGTGTCGAGCCGGGTCAGCTTGAGGAGGGTGACGATCTTGTCCTTGGGCCTGACGATCACCATCCGCCGGCGCCTCTCCTCGAAGCGCTGCAGGTAGCCGATCAGCTCGCCGAGCCCCGTCGAGTCGATCTGGTCGATCTTCTCGAAGTCCAGGAGCACCGGGCCCTCTTCCTGCTCGAGGACCTTCTCGAGGAAGTCCGAGAACTGCTGGGCGCTCTCCCCCAGCTTCACGACGCCCTGCAGGCGGACGATGGTGGTGCTTCCGCGCCTCTCGCGGACGATGGTCATGCCGCGCTCCCGCTCGCGGACTGCTCCCGGCGCGCGATGAAGCGCTCGATCCGCTTCCGGTCGTGCTCGTTCACCTCGAGGAAGCGGATCCCGAACGCCGGATGGAAGAGGTCCAGCTCCAGGGCACGGCGGATGACCCGCCCGGTGGAGCGGATCGACTCGGCGTCGTCCGGCAGGAAGAACTCCATCTCCACCGAGCGGCCGATCCCGAGGAGGCTCTCGATCTCGACCAGGATCCCGTTGATGGAGATGTTCAGGGTCTTCCCCAGGATGGTCTGGCCGTCGGGACGCCCTTCTCTCACGCGCACCAGCGTGTTCATCTCTCGGCGCGCGGGGATCACGGTCAGGCGGCGGACCTTGTCGAGCAGCTCGTCCTCGGGGAACGGCGCCAGCATGAAGTCGTTGATGCCGGCGACCAGGCACTCCTCGAGGTGCTGCTCGCCGGCGGCGACCACGAGCATCAGGGAGACCGGCCGCCAGAACGGGTTCTCACGGAGGTGCCGGCAGAGGGCGACCCCTCCGTCCAGCCCGAACGCCTCGTCGACGATGACGAGGTCGGGGGGTCTTCCCGCCGCGAAGGCCTCGAGCACCTCGAGGACCTCGACCGAGGCGATGTCGAACCCGGCCCGCTCGAGCGCCGCCGCGGCTCCCCGCAGGAGGCCGTTCGGCGCGCCGGCCAGGACCACCCGCTTCTCCGTGAGGGGCTCCTTGTTCATGGCGCGCCTCCGGTACCGCAGGCCGTTCCGCGGCCGAGGGGAAGGTCTGGAAACCCGCCCGACGGGCTTCCAGCTTCGGTGCCCGTCCGCACGGTGAGGGCTCCCGTCGCGACGAGGCGCCCGCCGTCGTCCGAAACGCGCCCTTCGAACTTCACGACCGGCCCGAGCCGGGCCGCCATCCTCACGTCGACGTCGAGGACGTCACCCGGCTCCGGGACCCGAGCGACCTCGAAGTCGGAGAAGCCGGCCAGGAAGCCGGTCTTCCCCAGCTCCGCGTCGCCCCCCTGGAGGAGGAGCGCCGCCTGTGCCATCAGCTCGAGGAGGGTCAGGGGTGGAAGGCCGCTCGTCTCCATGCGGCGCTGGTTCGCCGTGAGAACGGCCCGGACCCGTCCCGACGCCGGACCCGTGCGCGTCAGCACCCGGTCCGCGAATCGGAACGGGTAGACGTGGGGCAGGGCCTCGGGCGGCTGACTCATCGCGAGCCGTTCAGGCCGCCTTCGACCGGATGAAGTCGCAGAGGGCGTCGACCGAGGCGAACGCCTGGACCCCGACCTCCTCGTCCTGCACCTTGATCCCGAACTCCTTCTCGACGCCCAGCACCAGCTCGAGCGCGTCGATCGAATCGAGTCCCAGACCATCGGCCGACTCGCCGAACAGGGGCGCCGCGTCCTTGATCTCCGTCGGGTCCATCTCGAGCTTGAGCTGACGGACGATCAGCTCCTTGACCCGCTGCTTGAGCTCCACACCTTGGTCCATTCCCTCTCCCCGAAACGAAGCGCTGACGACGTGAGTATAAGGGGCCGGCTCGCGGCACGCGGCTCAGCCGACGAGGCCGCCGTCGATGCGAATCGTCTGGCCGGTCAGGTAGGCGGCCCCGTCCGTGCACAGGAACGAGACGCACGGAGCGATGTCCTCGGGCTTGCCGAAGCGCTTCGCCGGGACCCGCTTCAGGAAGTCCTCGCGTGCCTCGGGAGGCATGAACGAGATCATCTCGGTCTCGATGAACCCCGGCGCGATGGCGTTCACGGTGACGCCGTAGGGCCCGACCTCCGACGCGAGGGAGCGGGTGAACGACACGATCGCCCCCTTCGCCGCGGAGTAGTTGGTCTGCCCGCCGCTCCCGACGAGCGCGGCCAGCGACGTGATGTTGACGACGCGCCCCCACCGGCGCCGCAGCATGTTCCGGACGACGCCCTTGGTGGTCCGGAACGTGCCGCCGACGATGGTCTCCATCACCAGGTCCCAGCTCGCCTCGGGCATCAGCGCGAAGAGGCCGTTCTTCAGGACGGCCGCGTTGTTGACGAGGACGTCGACCCCCTCCCGCTCCTCGTCGAGCCGGTCGAGGAGGGCCTTGACCTGCTCCTTCGAGGAGGCGTCGGCCTGGGCGGCCTCGGCGCTTCCGCCGGCGGCCCGGATGGTCTCCACGGCGGCGGCGGCGCCCGCCTCGTCCGCCCGGTACGTCAAGACCGCGTGGAAGCCGTCTGCCGCGAGGCGCTCCGCGATGGCCCGGCCGATACCACGCGACGCCCCCGTCACGAGCGCGACCCGCTGGCGGGTCACGCCCGGGCCTCTTCGCTGGGGGGAGCCCCGCTCGAGAGGAAGGCGGCCGCGAACGAGGCCGCCGACTCCGGGTCCTCGACACAGCAGCCCTTCGCGCCGCGGAGCGTCCAGCGGAGGAGACGCGTGAGGACGTCGCCGGGTCCGATCTCGACGAACCGCGTCAGGCCCGCGTCGCCCATGCCCCTGAGGACGGCGTCCCACGACGCCGGGCAGGAGATCTGGCGGACCAGGACGCTCCGGGCGTCCTCGGCCGACGTCACGCGCCCCGCCAGCATCGGGGCCCAGAGCGCCGTCCGGTGGGGCTCGCGCACGGGGAGGCGGCTGACGAACCGGGCCAGACCCTCGGAGACCGGCGCGAGGCGCGGGGAGTGCATCGGAAAGCCGAGAGGGAGGAGCTCCGCGCGGAGGGCCACGGCGGCCGCCTTCCTGACGGCGGCCTCGACGGCGTCCGGCTCCCCTGTCACGACGAACTGCTGGCCCGCGTTGAGGTTCGCGATCGAGAGGTCGGCCGGGTCGGGCGTCACCTCGCGGAGGATCGACTCGAGCGCGTCGCGCGACAGTCCGATGACGTAGCCCATCCGCCCGGCGGGGGACGCCGCCGCGAGGAGCCGCTCCGCCTCGAGCAGCACGTCCAGAGCCTCCCAGCGCTCCAGGACCCCCGCCGCCGCGAAGGCGGCGTACGTTCCGAGGCTGTAGCCGGCCACGGCCGCGGGGCGCAGGCCGTGCTCGCGCGCCAGGACGTCCAGCGCCGCCAGGGAGACCGCGAAGACCCCCACCTGCGCCGGGAGGTTGTCGTGCAACGTCGGCGCGCCCTCGGCGAAGAACGTGGCGCCGAGGTCCACACCGGAGCGGCGCGAGGCGCCGTCGAGGAGATCGGCCGCGTACGGGAAGCGGGCCGCGAGCGCCTCGCCCATCCCCGCCTTCTCCGAGAGCTGCCCGGGAAAGAGACCGGCGAAGCGCATCACGCGGCCACCCTCCGGGCCTGCGCCGGCCGGGCCGAGCTGATCGGCTCGAAGTCCCAGCGGGCGAGGTAGCGCCGGAGCCGCGGGAGCGCCCGGCCACGGCCGCCGAAGTGGACGAGCCGGTCGAGCGGACCCAGCGACATCGGCGGGTGCGCGTCGTCGACCTCCCACGGGTGGAGGTAGAGGACGGGGGGACGTCCCTCGGCGCGGGCGGCCTCGACCGTGGCCACGACGCGGGCCTCGCGGGAGAGCCGGGAGCAGACGCCGCCGCCGAGCATCGCGGGGCGGCCGAAGAAGCGTCCCATCAGGGGCGGAACCTCCAGGATGGGCCCCGCCACGGTCGGCAGGACCGTGGGGCCGACCGGATTCGTGATCGCCCCGACCGGGGGCGCCGGGACGAGGGAAGAGTCGAGGGTGAAGCCCTCCTCGACGAGGATGGCGAGCGCCGGATTGTCAGGGGTCCGCATCGACCACTCCGGCGCCCGGAAGGCCGTCACCGGCTGGCCGAGGATCTCCTGGAGCGTGTCGCGGGAGGCCCGGAGGTCCTCGCGGAACATCCCGGGCGTCATCTCGAAGAGGCGGCGGTGCAGGTCGCCGTGACAGCCCACCTCGTGCCCGGCATCGGCGATCCGATTCACCAGGGCCGGGCTCTTGCGGGCCACCCAGCCCAGCACGAAGAACGTGGCCTTCGAGCGGGTCGGCTCGAGCGTCTCGAGGATCCGCTCCACACCGACGTGCACCCTCTTGACCCGCGTCTCCCACGTGGAGGGATCGGCGTAGACCGGATGCCCGCAGACGTGGAACCACTCCTCCACGTCCACGGTCAGGATGGGGGCGGGGCGAGAGGCCGACACAGGCGGATTGTGCCCGATTCGGTTCATTCAGCTCTCGTCCGAGCCGGTCGTCTTGTAGTGGACGGAGAGCCAGGACGTGATCCACGTGTCGCGGAACGGTCGGTAGTGCCGGCGTTCCGAGCCGTAGATCGTCCGGACGGGGGCCGTCGCGAAACGCTGGACCTTGCGGCACGACTTGATCAGGATCTCGTTCTCGATCGAGTACCGGCAGGCGACGAGCCGGAGCTGGCGGAGGATGGTCGTCGAGATCAGCCGGTACCCCGACTGGCCGTCCTCGACCGGGAGGCCGGTCATCCGGGAGAGGACGGTGTCCCCGATCGTGTTCGCCCAGTAGTTCTTGGCGGGCATGTCCGCCCGGTCCTTCAGGCGCGAGCCGACCACGAAGTCAGCCCCGTTCCGGGCCGCCGCGAGGAGCCCGGGCAGATCGTCCGGGTCGTGCTGGCCGTCGCCGTCGACGAAGGCGACGTGGGTGTACGGCCCGGATAGGAGCTCCGCCAGCCCCTCACGCACGGCGGTTCCCTTTCCTCCGTTCACGGCCCGCCGAAGGACGCGGGCCCCTGCCTCATCGGCCCGCTCGGCCGTGGCGTCGTCGCTCCCATCGTCCACGACGAGCACAACCGGCACGTGGCGGAGAAGGCCGCGAACGACGCCCCCCACGAAGGGCTCACACCGGTAGGCGGGCACGAGGGCCGCAGCATGGAGATCGGGGCTCATCTGGGGTCGAAGAGGGTTGACGCCGGGGCCAACTTTGTGAAAAGTATCACGAGCGGATGGGACACCCCGAAGCATTCCTGCCGATCCTCATGATGCTGGTGATCGCCGGTATCGTGGCGGGCGCGCTGCTCGCGCTGAACTGGTTCCTGGGCCGCAAGGCTCCGTCGGTGCGGAAGAACGCCCCGTACGAGAGCGGCATGCCCCTCCTCGACGACAACCGGAAACGGATCTCGGTGAAGTTCTTCATCGTCGCGATGATCTTCATCCTGTTCGACGTCGAGGCCGCGTTCCTCTACCCGTGGGCGGTGGTCTACCGTCAAGGCGGCTTCCCGCTGTTCGTCGAGATGCTCGTCTTCCTGGCAGTCCTCTTCCTCGGGTACCTCTACCTCTGGAAGAAGGGCGCGTTCGACTGGGAATGACGCCGGGCCGCGCCCGGTGAAGGACGGTTTCTAGAGATGAGTGGAGGAGCGAATCTCCCCGCCGCCGAGCAGGCCGGGAACCCCCGGGTCGGCGAGCACGGGGCCCTCTCCTGCGGCAAGAAGCTGAGCTTCTCGCCGGAGACCAAGGCGAAGCTCGAGAAGCTCCTGAAGCGGTACCCGACGAAGCAGGCCGCGCTGCTCCCGACGCTCTGGCTGGCCCAGGGCGAGTGGGGCTGGATCTCGCGCGAGGCCGTGGACTACGTGGCGGCGCAGCTCGACCTCTCCCCCGCCTTCGTGTGGGGCGTCGTGACGTTCTACACGATGTACAACCGCGCCCCCGTCGGGACGCACCTGATCCAGGTCTGCACCTCGATCTCCTGCCACCTGGCGGGCGCGGAGGAGGTGTACGCCGAGTGCCGCAGGAAGCTCGGCGACCTCAAGCCGGGCGAGACGAGCGCGGACGGCAAGTACACCGTGATCGAGGTCGAGTGCCTCGCCCAGTGCGACAAGGCGCCCGCCGTGATGGTCAACGACGACGACCACCTCGTGATCACGAAAGAGAAGCTCGACGACTTCCTGAAGGGGCTGAAGTGAAACGGGAAACCCGTCACGCGGGTTTCCCGCGCCGCCGAGCGACCTCCGACCAGCCGGCCGCACTCGCCCGGCGGCTCCCTTCCCCTCGGGCGCTGCGCGCCCTGCGGTCTCAGGACTTGGAGGCAGCATGACCGGTATCTCACCGGCCGGCTACACGCCGGTCCTCCTGGCCCGGGCCGGGAAGAAGGGCTCGCGCGGGATCGACGGCTACATCGCCGACGGCGGCTACAAGTCGTGGAAGAAGGTGCTCGCCGGCTTCCAGTCGGGCGAGTGGTCGCAGGCCAAGATCATCGACACCGTGAAGGCCTCCGGCCTGCGGGGCCGCGGCGGCGCCGGCTTCCCGACCGGCCTGAAGTGGACGTTCGTCCCCCCGAAGGAGAAGCGGGGCGGCAAGCCGGTCTACCTGCTCTGCAACGCCGACGAGTCGGAGCCCGGCACCTTCAAGGACCGGCTCCTCATCGAGCGCGATCCGCACCAGGTGATCGAGGGGATGATGATCGCGAGCCTCGCCCTCGAGGTGAAGCACGCCTACATCTACATCCGCGGCGAGATGGTCCACGGCGCCGAGTTCCTGAACGCCGCGCTCGCCGAGTGCTACGAGCGGAAGCTCCTGGGCGAGGACATCCTGAACACCGGGATGAAGCTCGACATCACCGTGCACCGCGGCGCCGGCGCCTACATCTGCGGCGAGGAGACCGCGCTCATCGAGAGCCTGGAGGGGAAGCGCGGCCACCCCCGGATCAAGCCGCCGTTCCCGGCGGTCTCGGGGGTCTGGGGCTGCCCCACCGTGGTGAACAACGTCGAGACGCTGGCGGCGGTGAAGCACATCCTCGACCGCGGACCGGAGTGGTTCAAGGGGATCGGGCGGAACGAGAAGAACACCGGCCCGAAGCTGTACTGCATGTCGGGCCACGTCGAGCGGCCCGGCGTCTACGAGGCCCCGATGGGGATCCCGTTCCTGGAGCTCCTCGAGCTCGCCGGCGGGATGAAGGGGGGCCGCAAGCTGAAGGCGGTCATCCCGGGCGGAGCGTCGGCCGCGATGCTCACCGCGGACGAGGTCCAGAACCTCCCGATGGACTTCGACGGAGTGGCTGCCGCCAGGTCGATGCTCGGCTCGGCCGCGATCGTCGTGATGGACGAGACGACCGACATGCCGAAGGCCGTCACGAACATCTCCAAGTTCTTCGCCCACGAGTCGTGCGGGCAGTGCACGCCGTGCCGCGAAGGGACGCCCTGGCTGAACAAGATGCTCAAGCGGCTGATCAAGGGCGAGGGGAAGCGGGCCGACCTCGACCTCCTCCTCCAGATCGCCAACCAGATGGGGAACGGGATGACGATCTGCGTCTTCGCCGACGCCGCGATCGCCCCGGTCCTCTCGGCCGTCACGAAGTTCCGCCCCGAGTTCGAGGCGTACCTCGCGAAGTCGGGCAGCCTCGACTTCAAGCTGGCCGCCCCCGCCGTCACGGAGCAGGTGACCGAGCGGGTGGCCGAAGGGATGCACTCCTGATGGCGAAGGTCACGGTGGACGGCATCACCGTCGAGGTCGCGAACGACGCCAACGCCCTGGAGGCGTGCCGCGCCGCGGGCGTCGACGTCCCGCACTTCTGCTACCACCCGCGCCTCTCCATCGTCGGCCAGTGCCGGATGTGCATGGTCGAGGTGGAGGGGCTGCCGAAGATCCAGGCGTCGTGCACCGTCCCCGTCCGCGACGGGATGGTGATCAAGGCCTCGAGCGAGAAGGCCCTCGCCGCGCGCAACGCGACGATGGAGTTCCTCCTCATCAACCACCCGCTCGACTGCCCCATCTGCGACCAGGCCGGCGAGTGCAAGCTGCAGGACAACGCGTTCGCGGCGGGCCTCCCGGTCTCCCGCACCTCGGAGCCGCGCCGGCAGTTCCCGGGCTACGACCGCACCGACATCGGCCCGCACGTGATCGCCGACATGACGCGCTGCATCCAGTGCACGCGCTGCATCCGTTTCTGCCAGGAGATCGCCGGGACCGGCGAGCTGACGTTCATCGAGCGCGGCGGCCACACGATCGTCTGGACCCACGAGGGGAAGAAGCTCGACAACGACTGGTCGGCCTGCGCCGCGGACGTCTGCCCGGTCGGGGCCCTGACGCCGAAGGAGTTCCGGTTCCGGAAGCGCGTCTGGTGGCTCGACAAGACCCGCTCGATCTGCGACGGCTGCGAGATCGGCTGCAACATCTCGATCGAGCACAAGGACAGCGTGGTCCACCGGTTCCTCCCCCGGGTGCGTCCGGAGGTGAACGACTTCTGGATGTGCGACTACGGCCGCTTCCGCTCGGAGAGCCTCAACGCCCAGGACTTCCTGAAGCCCGAGGTGCGGCCGGCCGGCGGCGGCGGCCGGAAGCAGACGAACTGGGGCGACGCGCTCGGCGCGGTGCAGGCCGCCGTCGACGGGGCGCTGGCCGGCAAGGGACCGGGGTCCGTCGTGGTGCTCGGGTCGGCCCGGCTCTCCACCGAGGAGAACTACCTCCTCACGACCCTTTTCCGGGAGCACCTGAAGGTCACCCAGCTCGAGATGATGCTGGACCGCGGCCCCGAGCGGCGGATCAAGGGCCGCGAGGCGTGGCTGAAAGGCGTCGAGGCGGTCCCGAACTCGCGGGGCGCGCTGGCCGCCGGGATCAAGCGGGTGGCCCCGGCGTCCTCCTTCGGCCGGGTCCTCGACGGCCTCCTCGCGCCCGAGGTCCTCTACGTCTCCGACGCGACGTTCTCGAGCCGCCCGACCGAGCCCGGGTTCGTCGCGAAGCTCCGCAAGGCCAAGGTCCTGATCGTCCACGCCAGGACGAAGAGCGACCTCACGGACGCCGCCGACATCGTCCTGCCGGTCACCAGCCTCGCCGGCAAGGAAGGGACGTTCGTGAACGTCCAGGGCCGCATCCAGCGGTTCGACATGGCGTTCGTCGCACCCCCGATCGTGAGGACCGACCTCGAGGTCCTGCTCCACCTCGGGAAGCGCTGGGGTCAGTTCGAGGCGACCTGGACCGCGCGCGACGTCTTCGACCGGATGAAGGCCACGGTCTACGAGCGGCCCGACCTGGACTGGGAGTCGGCGGAGCTGGTCGGGCAGGAGCCCTCGGTCTCCCCCGCCTCCGCCTACGACACCCTTCTCGCGGAGCGGCTGCCGGACCGCACGACGGCCCCCGTCGTCGTGGCGGGAGGGGCGAAGCCGTGAGCGAGGCTCTGATCCCGTACGTCGAGGCGCTCGGCAAGATCGTCTTCGTCTGGTCGGTGATCCTGGCGGCGTTCCTTCCGATCCTGATCTGGATCGAGCGACGGGTCGCCGGCCTCATCCAGGATCGCCCCGGTCCGAACCGGGTCGGCCCGTTCGGCCTCCTGCAGTCGGGCGCGGACGTGATCAAGTTCTTCGCCAAGGAAGACTTCATCCCCGCCTACGCCGACAAGCTCCTCTACTGGCTCGCGCCCGCCATCGCGATGGTCCCGGCCATCACGACGTTCGCCGTGATCCCGTTCGGCTCGACGCTCCCGATCCTGGGGCGGGAGATCAAGCTGGTCATCGCCGACGTGAACATCGGGATCCTGTACGTCTTCGCGCTCACCTCGGTGGGCGTGTACGGGATCGTCCTGGCCGGCTGGGCCTCCAACAACAAGTTCGCGCTGATGGGCGGCATCCGCTCATCGGCCCAGATCATCAGCTACGAGCTGGCGATGGGTCTCTCGGCCACCTCGGTCTTCCTGGCCGCGGGCTCGCTCCGGCTGAGCGACGTGATCGCCTACCAGCAGGGCTGGATCTTCGCCGACACGCTCGGTCACCTGGTCCCGCGCTGGAACGTCCTCCCCCAGTTCATCGGCTGCATGATCTTCATCGTCTCCGCCTTCGCCGAGACCAACCGCATCCCGTTCGACCTGGCCGAATCCGAAGCCGAGCTCGTCGCCGGCTACCACACCGAGTACTCGGCCTTCAAGTTCGCGATGTTCTTCATGGCGGAGTACGCGAACCTGATCGCGGCCTCCGCGATGATGGTCACCCTCTACTTCGGAGGCTGGTCGATCCCGGGGCTCGCGCTGACCGGAGTGATCGGTGGGCTGGTCTCGATCGCCGTCTTCGCGGGAAAGACGTTCTTCTTCGTCTTCGTCTTCGTCTGGGTGCGGTGGACCCTCCCCCGCTTCCGGTACGACCAGCTGATGGACCTGGGCTGGAAGGCGTTCCTGCCGGCCTCCCTGCTCCATCTCTTCTACGTGGCGGCGCTGGTGAGCGCCAAGGTGCTGTGAGTGCTGTGAGCGCGCTGATGTCGGGCCAGATGCTCCTCTTCGCGGCCGCCTCGGCGATCGCGATCGTCTTCTCCCTCCTGATGGTCGTGCTCAGGTCGCCGATCAAGAGCGTCCTCTCCCTGGTCGTGACGTTCTTCGGCCTGGCGATCCTGTCGGTGCTGCTGGCCGCCCCGTTCATCGCGGCGCTGCAGGTGATCGTCTACGCGGGCGCGATCCTCGTCCTCTTCCTCTTCGTCATCATGCTGCTCAACCTGACCCAGGAAGCGGCCGGGCACGACGAGCGCCCCATCCAGCGCGTGCTCGGGCTGGTCACCGCGCTCGGCCTCGGCGGGCTCCTGGTGGGGCTCACCTGGAAGAGCGGCCCGGCGCCAGTGGCCGCGGCCGAGGGCGCCAAGCTGATCCCGAGCGGGAACGAGATCCCCCTCCTCGGGAAGCTCCTCTTCTCCGACTACCTCCTGGCGTTCGAGGCGCTCTCGGTGCTCCTCCTCCTCGCGTCCGTGGGAGCGCTCATCCTGTCGAAGAGGAGGTTCGAGTGAGCGGAACGCGGCTCGCCCCGATCCACGACCTCCTCTTCTCCCTGCCGAGTCGGTCGGGGGGCTGCTTCGGAGCCCCCCGTGCCCCCCGGAGGAGGTTCGAGTGATGGGAGTCGCCCCTCTCGCCGTCCCCGGCGAGGCCTTCCTCGTCGTGGGGACGATCCTCTTCGCCATCGGGCTCGCCGGCGCGCTCCTGAAGAGGAACGCCCTCTCGATCTTCCTGTCGATCGAGCTGATGATGAACGCCGTCAACCTGCTGTTCCTGACCTACGCCCGGATGCGGGGCGAGGCCACGGGACAGATGGTCGTGTTCTTCGTGATCGGCGTGGCGGCCGCCGAGGCGGCGATCGGGCTCGCGATCTTCGTGGCCCTCTTCCGGGCCCGCCAGACGATCGACGTCGACAAGACGAACCTCCTCAAGTGGTGAGGACGGGAAGAGAATGAGCTATCCCCTCTGGCTGATCCCGGTCCTCCCGCTGGCCGGGTTCCTCCTGAACGGCCTCGTCGCCCTGATCGCCAGCTCACGCCGGGCGTCGAAGGCGGGCGCCGCCTGGCGCGCGGCCCACCCCGATCACGACGGCCACGGCGCGGCCGGGCACGGCCCCGGCGCTCACACGGCCCACGAGGAACACGGTGGCGCCCACGACGCTCACGGGCACGACGACCACGACGACCACGGTCACGACGACAACGGCCCGGCACTCTCCTACGGGCAGCGTCTCTTCCACGGGATCGTCGGCGTCGGGTCCGTCGGCCTGGCGACGGTCCTGGCCTTCGGCGTCCTCGTCCCGTACGCGAAGGCGGCCCTGGCCGGCGACCCGCGGCCCGTCGTCGAGACGTGCTACCCGTGGATGGCGGCGGGCGGCTTCGCCGTCGACGTGGCGTTCCGCCTCGACGTGCTGTCCGCGCTGATGCTGTCGTTCGTCACGTTCGTCGGCACCCTCATCCACCTCTACAGCGTCGGCTACATGCAGGCGGAGCAGGGATACGGGCGGTTCTTCGCCTACCTGAACCTCTTCATGTTCGCGATGCTCACGCTGGTGATGGGCGCCAACCTGCCGATGCTCTTCATCGGCTGGGAAGGCGTCGGCCTCTGCTCGTACCTCCTGATCGGCTACTACTACAAGACGGATTTCGCCCCCGCGGCCGGCAAGAAGGCCTTCATCGCGAACCGGGTCGGGGACTTCGGGATGGTCCTCGGGATCTTCGGCATCTTCGCCATCTTCGGCACGACGGACTATTCGTTCGTCGAGATGGCCAAGCAGCACGCGCTGGCCGGCGGAGCGCCGCTTTCGGTCTACGTCGTCTGCCTGCTCCTGTTCCTGGGGGCCTGCGGCAAGAGCGCCCAGGTCCCCCTCTACGTCTGGCTGCCGGACGCGATGGCCGGCCCGACTCCGGTCTCCGCGCTCATCCACGCCGCCACGATGGTCACCGCCGGCGTCTACCTCGTCGCCCGGACGAGCGCCGTCTTCGTGCTCGCGCCCGACGCCCTGACGCTCGTCGCCTGGATCGGCGCCGGCACCGCGATCTTCGCGGCGTCGATCGGCCTGGCGCAGAACGACATCAAGAAGGTCCTGGCGTACTCCACGGTCTCGCAGCTCGGCTACATGTTCCTGGCCTGCGGGGTCGGAGCGTTCGCGGCCGGCATGTTCCACGTCTTCACCCACGCGTTCTTCAAGGCCTGCCTCTTCCTCGGCTCCGGCTCGGTGATCCACGCGCTCCACCACGAGCAGGACATGCGGAAGATGGGCGGTCTCCGCTCGAAGATCCCGGCCACCTACTGGACGATGATGATCGCCACGGTCGCGATCGCCGGCTTTCCGCCGCTGGCCGCGTTCTTCTCCAAGGACCAGATCCTCGGCGCGGCCTGGGGCTCGGGCCATCCCGAGCTCTTCATCGTCGGGCTCGTCACGGCGGGAATGACCGCCTTCTACATGTTCCGCCTCGCCCGGATGACGTTCTTCGGGGAGTTCCGCGGTGGCGCGGAGAAGGAAGCCCACATCCACGAGTCCCCGGCGACGATGACGGTCCCGCTCTGGATCCTCGCCGCAGGCTCGTTGCTCGTCGGCTTCCTCGGCGTTCCCGCGGCCCTGGGCGGCGAGAACCGGTTCATCAGGTTCCTCGAGCCGGCCCTCGCGCACGTCCCCGAGCACGAGATGTCGCACGCGCTCGAGTACACGCTGATGCTCCTCTCGGTCGGCGTCGCCGCGGCCGGCCTCATCCTGGCTCTGCGTTGGTACGGGCAGCCCGGCGCGTCGGTCGAGGTGCCCTCCGCGCCCGCCCGCGCCTTCTGCGAGAAGACGGGCGGTCTCGGGAAGCTGATCGCCGACAAGTGGAACGTAGACGAGGGGATCGAGGCGCTCGTCCTCTCGCCGTTCCGGAAGATCGGGGCCTTCCTCTGGCGCGGCTTCGACGCCCTGTTCATCGACGGCATCGTCAACGCCTCGGCCTTCCTGGTCGAGCTCACCGGCGACCTGATGAGGTTCTTCACGACCGGGAACGTGCGCAACTACGCGCTCAGCTTCTCGTTCGGCATCCTCCTCCTGGCCGTATTCGTGTGGATGAGGTAGCCGGATGCTCCAGCTCGACTATCTCGGCAGCGACCTCCTGACCACGCTCGTCTTCCTGCCCTCGGTCGGGGCTCTCCTCATCGGTCTCGTCGGGCTCGTCGCCGAGGACGCCAGGAAGACGGTGCGGTGGATCGGCCTCGTCACGGCGGCCACCACGTTCGCCGTCTCGCTCAAGGCGCTCTTCGCGTTCGACGGCTCGACGGGCGGCATCGACGGCTTCAAGATCGACGCCCCGTGGCTCCCCCGCTTCGGCGTGCGGTACCTGATGGCCGTGGACGGGCTCGCCCTGGCGCTGGTCCTCCTGACCACGCTCCTCACGCTCTGCGTCCTCCTGGTCGCCTCGGGCCAGAAGATCGACCGGTGGAAGGGCTACGTCGCGTCGTTCCTGGTCCTCGAGACCGGGATGCTGGGTAGCCTGGTGGCCCTCGACGCCATCCTCTTCTACGTCTTCTGGGAGCTGATGCTGATCCCGATGTACTTCATCATCGGGATCTGGGGCGGCAAGCGGCGGATCTACGCCGCGATGAAGTTCTTCCTCTTCACCCTGGTCGGCTCGCTCCTGATGTTCGTCGCCATCCTGTTCTGCGGCGGCGTCCACCTGCGCTCGACCGGCCTCGCCAGCTTCTCGGTGCTCGACTGGACGAAGGCGGTCTCCTCGGGAGCCTGGGCGCTGGCCCCGGGCGCCGAGGCGCTCCTCTTCGGCGCCTTCGCCCTGGCCTTCCTCGTCAAGGTCCCGCTCTGGCCGCTCCACACGTGGCTCCCCGACGCGCACGTCGAGGCGCCCACCGGCGGCTCGATCATCCTGGCCGGCGTCCTCCTGAAGCTCGGGACCTACGGCCTCATGCGCTTCGCGATCCCCCTCTTCCCCTCCGCCACCGTCCGCTTCACGCCTCTGATCGCGATCCTCTGCCTGATCGGCATCGTCTACGGCGCGTGGGTGGCGGCCGCCCAGAAGGACATGAAGAAGCTGGTGGCGTACTCGTCGGTCAGCCACCTGGCGCTCGTGGTCCTCGGCATCATGGCCGGCAGCGCCACGGCGCTCGCCGGCGCGGTCTTCCAGATGGTCGGGCACGGGCTCACGACCGGCCTCCTCTTCCTCCTCGTGGGTGTGCTGTACGAGCGCCGCCACACCCGTGAGATGGCGGACTACGGCGGTGTCGCCACGCAGGTCCCGGTCACGACGACGCTCTTCCTGATCGCCACGCTCGGCTCGATCGGGCTGCCGGGCCTGAACGGGTTCGTGGGCGAGTTCCTGCTCCTGGCCGGAGTCTTCAAGGTGAACGTCCTCTGGTGCGCGGTGGCCTCCACCGGTCTGATCCTGGGGGCCATCTACCTCCTCACCCTCGTTCAGAAGGTCTTCTGGGGCCCCGCGACCGTGGAGGCCAACCGTGGCCTCACCGACATCAACGGCTGGGAGCTGGCCGGCGCGCTTCCGATCACGATCCTGATCGTGGTCCTCGGCGTCTATCCCGGGCCGCTCCTGAAGCTGATCCAGAGCTCGGCCGCGACGCTGACGCGAGCCAGCCTGATGCATCCGTGAAGGCGAAGGAGCCAGTGAGACCGTGACCGGCTTCGTATCCGTGACCTCGGGCGACTTCGCCGCGATCTCCTTCGAGATCGTCCTGGCCTGCGCCGGGATGCTGATCATCCTCCTCGATGCCTTCGCTCGCGGGACGAGGCCCTCGTTCCCGTACCTCACCCTGGCCGCGCTCGCGGCGGCGAACTTCTTCAGCCACTACACGCCCGGACCGGCGTTCTCGGGCTCGATCGAGGTCTCCGAGCTAACCCGCTTCGTGGAGCTCCTTTCGGTGGGGGCCGCGGCGCTGGCGGTCCTGGGCGGCAGCGGGCTCCTCCGCGCCGACAAGAAGGACCAGGGGGAGCTCTACGCGCTCCTCCTCTGGACCGCTTCGGGCCTCACCCTGATGGTGAAGGGGAACGACCTCCTCGTCGTCTTCATCGGCCTCGAGCTGATGTCCCTCGGGCTCTACGTCCTGGCCACCTGGTATCGCGACGTCCCGGCCTCGACCGAAGCCGGCATGAAGTACTTCCTGATGGGCGCGCTCTCGTCGGCGTTCCTGCTCTTCGGCGTGGCGACGCTGTACGGCCGCCTCGGCTCGACCAACCTGACGAAGCTGCGAGACGTGAGCCTGGCCTCTCCGGCGCTCCTGCTCGACCCGATGGTCGTGGTCGCCCTGCTCATGATCATCGCGGCGCTCGGGTTCAAGCTCGCCCTGGTGCCGTTCCACGCCTGGGCGCCCGACGTCTATCAAGGAATGACGACGCCCGGCGTGGCGTTCCTCTCGACCGCGCCGAAGGCCGGCGCGGCGATCGTCCTCATGCGGATCCTGGTCTCCGTCGCCCCGGCCGGGCTCGGGATGACCTGGCAGGGAGTTCTGTCGCTCCTCGCCGCGCTGTCGATCCTGTTCGGCAACGTCGTCGGCCTCGCCCAGCGCGACGTGAAGCGGATGCTGGCGTACTCGGGCATCGCCCAGATGGGCTACGCCGCCATCGGCCTCGCCACGTTCAACGGCGCCGCCCTGGAGGGACTGCTGGTCTTCCTCGCCGGCTACCTCATCACGAACGCCGCCGCGTTCCTGGCCGTCGCCGCCCTCTCCAACGGCGAGCGCGAGCCGCATCTGCTGGCCGACCTGGCCGGCCTCGGACGCCGCAACCCGCTCCCCGCCACCGTGCTGACGCTCGCGATGATCTCGCTCGCCGGCGTTCCGCCCACCGTCGGCTTCATCGGGAAGCTGCTCGTTTTCAAGGCCGCGGTCGAGGCGAACCTCGTCTCTCTCGCGATCATCGGCGTCCTCGGGAGCCTGATCTCGGTCGGGTACTACCTCCGCGTCGTCTACATGCTCTGGATGAAGGAGCCGTCCCGCGAGGTGAGCACACCGGCTGAAGACGTGATGTCGGGCGCCGCGTACTTCCTGACCTCGGCCGGCATGCTCGTCCTGGGGGTGCTGCCGGGCCCGCTCCTCGAGCTCGCACGGGCCGCCGCCGAGGCACTACCGCTGAAGTGATGCGTCTCTCGTGAAGACGCGCCGGGAGACCGCCTCCGAGGCGACGACCCACCGGCTCTCCCTCCTCCTCCGTTCGCTGCGCGCCGTGGAGACCGAGGGGATCCAGACGATCTCCTCGCAGGAGCTGGCGCGTCGCTTCGGCCTCAACTCCGCCCAGATCCGGAAGGACCTGGCGCTGTTCGGCGAGTTCGGCGTCCGGGGCGTCGGCTACCGGGTCCCGGACCTCAAGGCCCGCCTCCTGACCCTGATGGGCCTCGACCGCACACGCCCCGTCGTGATCGTCGGCGCGGGCAACCTGGGCCAGGCGCTGGCCGACTCGCGCAACTTCAACGGAGAGTCGTTCCGCGTCGTGGCGCTCTTCGACGTCGACGGTCGGAAGATCGGCGGCCGGACGCGCAGCGGCATCCCGATCCTGGACGCCGCCGAGATCGGGGTCGAGGCGGCGCGGCTGGGCGCCGAGATCGGTGTCGTCGCGGTCCCCGCCGAGGCGGCCGCACGCACGGTCGACGCCCTGGCGCGAGCCGGCGTGAGGGCGATGCTGAGCTTCGCGCCGACGCCGATCGTGCCGCCCCCGGGCGTCACGGTGAAGACCGTCGACCTGACGCTCTTCCTCGAGAGCCTCAGCTTCCAGCTGGGCTGACCGGCGTCCGCCTCAGTCGGCGGCCCAGAGCACGAGACCCATCTCGTTGACGTGCATCAGGTCCGGATGGACCGGCCGGAGCCTCACGGAGTAGCCGCGGCTGTCGTCCGCGGGCCGGGTGAGCGTGCCCTTGTAGGTGGCTCGGCCGTCCACCTCGCCGGCGAGAGCGAGCGGGAACGAGAACCCCTCGTCGACGACGCCGTCGGGGTCCATCGTCCCCTCGAACCAGTCGACCGAGACCTCCTCGCTGGTGAACCCGCCGAGCCGCACCTGGACCTCGACGTCGAACGCCGTGCCGGGAACGAGCCGAGCGGGGTCGGACGGGACGATCTGGACGCCGATGAACCCGAGCTCGGGCCAGCGCTCCACGGTGCGGGCCTTCCACGCGGCGAGCGCCCGGGCGCGGGCATGGCCGTCCGCGGCGAGGGTACGCGCCCGGTCGGCCGCGGGCAGGTACGATTCGGTCAGGTAGTCGGCGAGCATCCGGTCCGTCGAGTAGAGGGTCGCGAGAGTGGACGCGGCCCCGACCATCCGGTCGACCCAGCCGTCGGGCCGGCCCGCCGGGTCGCCCCCGCGGCGGTCGTAGAAGAGCGGCACGACCTCGTTCTCGAGCTGGTCGTAGAGCGCGGCCGCCACCTCGTCGTCGCCCCGCGAGTCGATGCCGTCCCCGATCGTGAAGCCGTTACCGGCGCGCGGCGCCTCGTCCCACCAGCCGTCCAGGACCGACAGGTTCAGGACGCCGTTCATCGCCGCCTTCATCCCCGACGTGCCCGACGCCTCCATCGGACGGCGCGGGTTGTTCAGCCAGACGTCCGAGCCCGCGACCAGGAATCGCGCGAGCCTCATGTCGTAGTCCTCGAGGAGGACCACGCGGCCGTCCAGCTCGGGCCGCTGGGCGAGCTCGCCGACGCGCCGGATGAAGTCCTTCCCGGCGGCGTCCTTCGGATGGGCCTTGCCGGCGAAGACGAGCTGCACCGGCCGCCCCGGGCTCGAGAGGATCCTCGCCAGCCGGGCCGGGTCCTGGAAGACGAGCGTCGCGCGCTTGTAGGTGGCGAAGCGCCGGGCGAACGTGATCGTGAGCGCCGACGGGTCGAGAAGGCGGTACGCCGCCTCGATCTCCACGTCCGGCGCGCCCCGTCGACGGCGCGACGCCGCGGTGCGCTCGCGGACCTCGTTCACCAGGTCGGCGCGAAGCGCTTCGTGCCGCCGCCACAGCTCCTCCCGGTCGACGGCGTCCGGCGCGCCGGCGACGTCCAGCTCGGCGATCGAAGGCGCCGTCCAGGTGGACGGGTGGACGCCGTTCGTGACGGCGACGATCGGGATCTCCGAGACGGGCGCCTCCGGGAAGACGCCGCGCCAGAGCCGGCGCGATACGGTGGCGTGGAGCTTCGAGACGCCGTTCACGCGCGAGGAGAGGCGGAGCCCGAGCACCGCCATCGAGAAGGACTCGTGGGTGTCCTCCGGCACCTGGCGACCGAGGCCGAGGAACTGCTCGAAGGTGATGCCGAGCCCGTCGATCTCCTCGGCGAAGTACTTCCGAACGATCTCCGGCGTGAAGAGGTCGATCCCCGCCGAGACCGGCGTGTGGGTGGTGAAGACGTTCCCCGCGCGGGTCGCCTCGACGGCCTCCTCGAACGAGAGGCCGTGGTCGGCACGGGCACGCCGGATCCGCTCGATGGAGAGGAACGTCGCGTGGCCCTCGTTGGCGTGGCACACGGTCGGGATCAGATCCGCCAGCTCCAGCGCGCGGAACCCTCCGATCCCGAGCACCATCTCCTGCTTGATCCGCGTCTCGGCGTCGCCGCCGTAGAGCCGGCTCGTGATCTCGCGGTCGACGGCCGTGTTCATCGGCAGGTGCGAGTCGAGGAGGAGGAGCGGCACCCGGCCGACCTGCACGCGGCGAACCAGGATGTGGACGTCGCGCGTACCGATCCGGACGGTCACGATCGGCGCGACGCCCGAGGGCGGAGCCAGGAGCCCGATCGGGAGGTCGTCGGGGTCTACGATCGGGTAGCTCTCCCGCTGGCGCGAGTCCGCGGTCAGCATCTGGCGAAAGAAGCCCTCCCGATAGAACAGTCCGACCGCCACGAGCGGGACGCCGAGGTCCGACGCCGATTTCAGGTGATCGCCCGCGAGCACGCCGAGCCCGCCCGAGTAGATCGGGAGGACCTCGGTGAGACCGAACTCCGCGCAGAAGTAGGCGATCCGCTCGCCGCGCGACCGGAAGAGGCGCGCGCCCTCGACGGACGGCTCCCGCCCGTCCTCGGCGACGAGCGCGGCGAACACGGCGCCGAGCCGGCCCACGTAGTCCGAGGAAGCGCCGAGCGCCTCGAGCCGGGCGGGATCGACGATCCGGAGCAGCTCCAGCGGGTTCCCTCCGGCCGAATCCCAGGCCTGAGGGTCGAGATCACGGAAGAGCCGACGTACCTCGTGGCGAAAGGACCAGCGGAGGTCGTAGGCGAGGGGACGGAGGGCGGAGAGGGATTCCGGCAGTCGAGGCGCGGCTCGATACGTTCCGAGAGGTCGCATAGACGCGGCGGAGGATACCCGAGGAAAACCCGTCGGGGGCGCGGCCCGAAGGCGTCACCGCATCCTTCGGACGGTCTTCAGCTCGGCGTCCCGTTCGGCGATGTGGGGGTCGTACGGGCGGTAGCGCGCCACGTCGGGCACCTCGCGGTACTCCGCGTCGCAGCGGTAGCAGATCACCACCTGGGGCACCCGGTGCGCGTAGAGACGATCCGCGACGACGAAGAGGAGGAGCACGGGGACGAGCCAGACACCGCCGAACCTGAAGGCCGCCGCGAGGGCGGCGCACGCTCCGACCGAGAGGACGAGGCAGCCGAGCCGCTGGTCGAAGTCCTTCTGCGCGAAGAACGCCGCATGGCCGCAGTGCGAGCAGCGCTCGATCCCGGTCCCGTCGAGCATCGCGTCGGAGTGGGCGTACGAAAGCGGCTCGTGACCGGCCGCACAGCGCACCTCGCCGCTCGGGCTCGCCGCCGCGTCCGGGAGCGGCAGCCGCTCGAAGCAGGTCCGGCAGAAGAGCGATACGTTCAGACCGGCAGCCCCGAGCGCAGCGTCAGGTACGACGCCAGGAGCTCCCCGACCATCACGAAGACCACCGCGACGTAGAGGAGCCCCGTCGCCGCCTGGTTCGACCGCATCCGCGCCGTCTTCACGACGAACGGCGCGAGCGCCACCGGGGCCGCGAGCCCCCAGAGCACGCGCGACCAGAAGAAGAGCCCGTCGCGCAGCGGGTCGACGAGGGCTTCACGCGCCAGGCCCGCGTCTCCCGCGGAGGTGCCCGCGAGGACGCCGAGGGCCAGGATCGCGAAGAGGGCGCGGAGCGTCGCCAGCGCGGCGAAGGCTTCGCTCCCCCGCACGAGGAGCTGGAACGGCAGCTCCTTCGAGACGAGGTACCAGTGCCCGAGGTTCATGGCCCAGACCACGGCGCCGAAGAGGAGCGCGCCGAGCGCGAGGCCGGCGACCAGCCACGTGGCGCCCAGGCCCCGGCTCGAGAGCGGCGCAACGAGGGCCCGGGACCCGAGCAGGAGGAGCCCGGCCGCCACACCCGGGAGGAGCACGACCCGAGCCGCTCCGACCCGGCCGCCGCGCGCGAGCACGGTGTGGACGGCGAGGGAGCCGCCGAAGACGACGACGAGAGGCATCGCGTGGAGCCCCGGAGAGTCGCGCAGCAGGAGGCCGGTCCGCCCCGACGCCAGCGCTCCGAGCACGAGGCACGGCAGCGCGAGGACGCCATGGAGCGCGAAGAAGCCGCCTCCGAGCTCGCGTCCCGGAGTCACCAGGTTGAAGAACGCCAGCCCCACCGCCAGCTGCAGCAGGGTCAGGGCGAGGAGATCGACGAGCACCGCGCGGGAGTGTACCTCTCCACGGGGTCAGGTCTCGCTTTTCTATTCTAGCCGGCTAGAATAGAAAAGCGAGACCTGACCCCGTGCCTCAGGCGGCGGAGCCCTCGAGGGCGGACTTCTTGGCTCGGGCCACGGCCTCGGCCCGGCTCGAGTCGTTCGGGCGGTCGTCGGAGATGCGTCCGTCGCGGATCCGGATGATCCGGCTGGCGTGCGCCGCGATGTCCTCCTCGTGGGTGACGACGAGGATCGTGTTGCCGGCCTGGTTGAGGCTGCGGAAGAGCGCCATGATCTCGTCGCCGGTCTGCGAGTCGAGGTTCCCGGTCGGCTCGTCGGCGAGGAGGAGCGACGGCCCGGTCACGAGGGCGCGGGCGATGGCGACGCGCTGCCTCTGGCCGCCCGACAGCTCGTTCGGCTTGTGGTGCGAACGGTCGGTCAGGTTCACCTGCGCGAGCGCCCGCTCGGCCCGCTCGCGCCTTTCCCGGCGCGGCAGGCCGGCGTAGACGAGGGGGAGCTCGACCTGCTCGAGCGCGCTCGTGCGCGGGAGCAGGTTGAAGGTCTGGAAGACGAACCCGATCTCCTTGTTGCGGATCCGCGCCAGCTCGTCGTCGTCCATGTCCTGGACGAGCGTGTCGTTGAGCCGGTACGCGCCGGCGCTCGGCGTGTCGAGGCAGCCGATGAGGTTCATCAACGTCGATTTGCCCGAGCCCGACGGACCCATGATCGCCACGTACTCGCCACGGTCGATCGAGAAGGTGACGCCGCGGAGGGCCCGGACCTTCTCCTCGCCCACCTCGTACGTCTTCTCGATCTCCTTCATCTCGATCAGCATGTTCGGTGCTCCGATGCCAATAGAAAATCGTCCTAGGACGCGAGGAACGAGAAGCCGACCCGGATCATCACACCGAGGACCCACAGGAGGATCGGCACCGCGGTCGCCGACGCCTTCGACAGCCCCGGCAGCTTCCGGAAGCCGACCACCAGGAGGATCAGGCCCGCGATCGAGAAGAGGTCGAACGATCCGGCGAGGGCCCGCACCGGCAAAGGCGTCCCGTCTCCGAGGAACGCGGCGAGGCTCGACTTCACGATCCCCTCCGCCTGGGATTGCAGGAGGCTCCCGTCCGGTACCTGCAGGAGGATCGGGATCGAGAGGACCGCCTTGGTGACGTCGACGAGGGAGGCGTGCGAGCAGAGGGCCATCACCTGCGAGAACCCGGCCTCGGCGCCGAACGCCCGGGCGCCGCCCCAGTGCAGGAGGCCCGACAGGAAGAACAGGACGACGAGCCCCGTGACGCCGATGGCGAGGGACACCGTCTTGAACTTCTGGGACATCGCCAGGGCCCGCTGGACCTCCTCGTTGGAGAGCGTGCGACCCATCTTCTCGGCCTGCTTCTCCATCCGGTCGCGAACGGAGCGCTCCATGTCGAGCTTGGGCGTGACGAGGAAGACGGTGCCGGACATGACCACGATCCAGATCAGGCAAGGGAGCCACCAGGTGGGACGGGCCACCAGCCGGGCCATGGTCTCGCCGGGCTTGACGAACGTGCCGACGAGCGCCGCGAACGGCGAGAGCGCCGGCCCGGAGGCCGGCGCGGGTGAGGAGGCGGGTGGCGCGTAGGGCGCGTCCGTCACCGGAGCGCGCCCTCTTCCGCGGGCGTCGCGTCGAGCGTGACCGGCAGGCCGGAGATGGCGATCGACTTCTGCTCGAGGAGGTCGCCGATCGCCCGGTGCCAGCTCGTCAGGGCCTTCTGGTAGGCCGAGATCGCCTGGAGCTCGAACGAGCGGGCCGACGTCAGGTCGTTCTGGACCTGCGACACCTGGAAGGACGTCGTCATGCCGTTCTCGTACTTCTTCTTCTCGGCGTCGAGGTTCCGCTCCGCGAGCTCGCGTGACTTCTTGGCCGCCGCCACCGAGCGCACCGCGGTGCCGACGCCGCGGGCGGCTGCCTGCACCTCCACCTGGAGGTTCTGCTTCAGGATCGCGAGGTTGGTGCGGGAGAGCTCCAGGTCCGTGGCCGCGCTCGCGGCCTGGTTACGCGCGGTGCGGTTCCCGATCGGCACGTTGAGCACGAGCCCCAGCTGCCAGGCCGGGTACTGCCGCCCGCGGATCTGGTAGAGGGCGTCGACGTAGTCGAGGTTCGTGACGCCGTTGTCGGTCTCGATCCGGTTGGCGGCGCCGACGCCCGAGTAGCCGTACGAGCCGCTGGCGTCCAGGCGGGGCAGCAGCTGGTTGCGATTGAAGGCCAGGGAGACTTTCTTCGACTCGATGTCCACGACGGCCTGCTTCACCTCGGGTCGCGTCTCGAGCGCCTTCTTGAGGCCGGCGGCCACGTCGAGGGTGATCGGCTCGAAGCTGGGGGCGTCCTTCGTCACGATCGGGCGGGCCCAGTCCACGTGCGAGGAGACGTTGAGAAGCCGGCGGATCCGGTCCTGCGCGTCGCCGATGGCGCCCTCGGCCAGGATGATGTCCTGCTCCCGCTGGGCGATCGTCACCTCGGTCTGGACGATGTCGATGGGGGCGAGCGCGCCGACGTCGATCTTGATCTTCGTGATCCGGTTCAGGTCCTTGGCGCGGTCGAGCGCCTCCAGCTTCGCCTGGAGGTTCGAGTAGGCGTAGGCGAGGTCCCAGTACGCGTTCTCGACGTTCTGGACGGTGCCCTGGACCGACTGGACGAAGCTCCAGGCCGCCTGGTCGCGCCCGATGCGGGCCTGCACGACGAGCCGCTTGCTGACGGTCTTGCCGAAGTTCCTGAGGAGAGGCTGGGTGAGCGAGAGGGTGAGCCCGCTCTCGTAGGTCGGGTTGATCTCGACGTACCCTGCGGGTGCCTGACCGACCGGGGAGTCGGTCCGGGTGTTCGTCCAGCCGAGCCGGTACGTGGCGCCTGTGCTGAAGAGCCCGCCGAACGTGGCGTCGGCCGTCTGGGTCTGGCTGACGGGCGACTGGAACGAGCGGGTCGTCGGCGTGTCGCTCTTCCGCGCGCTCAGGTCGAGCTGGACGTACGGGTCGAACGCGCCGTCGGCCGAGCCGATCGAGAACGCCGCCTTCTCGTAGCTGTAGGCCGCCACGTCGAGGTCGAGGACGTTTTGCAGCGCGAGCGAGATCGCCTGGTCCAGCGTCAGCTCGATCTTGTCGCCGGCCGGAAGCGGCACGCTCTTCCGCGTCTTCGAGCTGATCGGTACCGTGATCGCGGTCCCGCCGGCGGCGGCCGACGGCGCGGCCGGAGTCGCCAGCACGAGTACCGCGGTCGCCCCCGCCAGCAGCCGGCGGGCCCGGGACGGCCCGGACTGCGACTTCTCTCCACCGTGATTCAGGGTCTGGTTCAAAGCGTCCTCCCCTCCAGTCAACGCGTAGAAAATACGTCGTTTCGTACGAAAAGTTTCCCCGGTCCAGCCGGATGGATCATCCGTTCGGGTAGAAGCAGGCGACCCGGTGGTCCGTCCCGTCGAGCGGGGCGTCCAGCCCCGGCCGCTCCTGCCGGCACCGCTGCTTCACCGACGGGCAGCGCGGGTGGAACGGGCATCCGGGCGGCGGCTCCGCCGGGGACGGCGGCTCTCCCGAAGCCCTGGCCCGGCGCACCTCCCGGCCTGCCGGGAGCCGGCGAGGCTCGGAGGCGAGGAGGAGCGAGGTGTACGGATGCCGGGGCGCGGCGAAGAGCCGCGCGGTCGGGGCCTCCTCGACCACACGGCCGAGGTACATGACGCAGGTTCGATCGGCGAACTGACGCACGATGGCGAGGTCGTGTCCGATGAAGAGATAGGCCGGCCGGGACGGCGTCCGTTCCTGGAGGTCGAGGAGCAGGTTGAGGACCTGGGCCCGCACGGAGACGTCGAGCGCCGAGACCGGCTCGTCGAGCACGACGAGCTTCGGCTCGGTCGCGAGCGCCCGGGCGATGCCGATCCGCTGCCGCTGGCCTCCGGAGAACTCCTGCGGCGTCCGGGCGACGGCGGAAACGGGTAGTCCGACCGAGGCCAGCAGCGCCGCCACGCGCTCGTCCCTCTCCTTCCCCTTCCAGACGCGGTGGATGTCGAGGGGCTCCGCCACGATCTCTCCCACCGTCATCCTCGGATCGAGAGACGTCGCCGGGTCCTGGAACACGACGCCGACGTCCCGGCGGCGCCGGTTCAGCTCGGCCTCCGGCAACGCCAGCCAGTCGACGCCGTCGAAGCGGACGGTGCCTCCGTCCGGGGTGAGGAGCCGGAGGACGAGGCGGGCCGTGGTGCTCTTGCCGGAGCCCGACTCCCCGACCAGCGCGAGCGTCCGCCCGCGCTCCACCGAGAACGAGACGTCCGCCACGGCGTTCACGCGCATGGGCGGCGCGAGGAGCCCACGTTTCGTGACGAACGCCTTCGAGAGACCTCCGACCGACAGGAGAGGCTCACTCACGGAGGAGACTCCCATCCGGCTCTCCGAGATGACACGCGACCCGTCCCTTTTCCCCCGGCGGAGCCTCGCGCAGTCGCGGTGCCTCCGAGCGGCAGCGCGGGAGCGCCTCGGGGCAGCGGGGCTCGAAGGCGCATCCGGCCGGCATCTTCCCGGGCTCCGGGACCTGCCCGGCCAGGACCGGAAGGCGTTCGCGCCCGTCGGCGCTGCCCGCGGACGGCTCCCCCGCGCCGGGGCGCGAGGCGAGGAGCGCCCTCGAGTACGGGTGGGCCGGCCGCGTGAAGAGGCCGTCCGCGCTCGCCTCCTCGACGATCCTCCCCGCATACATCACGAGGACGCGGTCGGCGGTCTCCGCCACCACACCGAGGTCGTGCGTGACGAGGAGGACGGCGAGGCCCAGCTCGCCGCGCAGAGCCAGGAGGAGGTCCAGGACCTGCGCCTGTATCGTGACGTCGAGCGCGGTGGTCGGCTCGTCGGCGATGAGGAGCCGCGGACCGCCCGCGAGGGCCAGCGCGAGCATCGCCCGCTGCCGCATGCCGCCCGACATCCGGTGCGGCAGGTCGTCCATCCGCCGCTCCGGGTCGGGCAGGGCCACGCGGGCGAGCCACCGGACGGCCTCCGCGCGGGCCTCGGCCTTCGACAGGCCGCGGTGTCGGCGGAGTACGTCCACGAGCTCGCTCCCGATGGTTCGCACCGGGTCGAGCGCGGCACCCGGCTCCTGGAAGACCAGCCCCATCCCGCCTCCGCGCACCCTCCTCTTCTCGGGCTCCGGCATCGTGCGGACGTCGCGTCCCTCGAGGAGCACCTGGCCGGCCGTCGTGGCGAGCGGCGGAGGGACGAGGTCGAGGAGCGCGAGGCCAGTCAGGCTCTTCCCGCAGCCGGACTCACCGACGAGCGCCACGACCTCGCCCCTCGCGACGGTGAACGAGACGCCGTCGACCACGCGTTCCCCGCCCGGGAGCGCCACGGAGAGCCCCTTCACGTGGAGGAGCACGGCCGGGCCGGAGGCGCCTCCCGCGGAGGCGTCGCGGACGGGCTCGACGAGGCTCGGCACCGTCCGATCATAGCCACTCGGCCGCGTGCTAGGGTTCGTCGCCATGAGCGCCACGCACAAGAAGAAGAGCCCCTTCCTCTCGGGTCGCCGCATCGCGCCGAAGGCCGTCACGGGAGGCATCAAGGCCGCCGACCTCGTCGAGCAGACGTTTTCCGCCTACAACGCGGCCCGCCTCCGCGAGGCGTGCGCGCTCTTGGTCGAGAAGATGCTCGAGCCGGACGTGACGGTGGGCGTCTCCCTCACCGGAGCCCTCACGCCCGCCGGGCTCGGGATCTCGTGCCTGAACCCGCTGATGCGGGCAGGCTTCATCGACTGGATGATCTCGACGGGCGCCAACCTCTATCACGACGTCCACCACGCCTTCGGGATGCCGCTGCACGAGGGGAAGCCCGGTTTCGACGATGTGGCGCTCCGCGACGACGGCGTGATCCGGATCTACGACATCGTCTTTCCGTACGAGGTCCTCCTCGACACCGACGCCTTCTTCCGCGAGGTGCTCCGGGCCCCCGAGATGCAGCGCGCGATGTCCACGGCCGAGTTCCACTGGCTGGTGGGCCGATACGTGACGGCGCGAGCGAGGACCCTGGGGCTGCCGGCCGGACAGTCGCTTCTCTCCACCGCGCACCAGTGCGACGTGCCGGTCTACACCAGCTCGCCCGGCGACTCCTCGATCGGGATGAACGTGGCGCGGCAGGCGCTCGAGGGCGGCGGTTTCGCGTTCGACGTCTCGGCCGACGTCAACGAGACCGCCTCGATCGTCTACGCCGCCAAGAAGACCGGAGGGAAGAGCGCCGTCCTGATCCTGGGCGGCGGGAGCCCCAAGAACTTCCTCCTCCAGACGGAGCCGCAGATCCAGGAGGTGCTCGGGATCGACGAGGCGGGGCACGACTACTTCCTGCAGGTCACCGACGCGCGGCCCGACACGGGCGGCCTGTCCGGAGCCACGCCGGCGGAGGCCGTGTCGTGGGGCAAGATCGACCCGAGTCGCCTGCCCGACACCGTCGTCTGCTACCTCGACGCGACGGTCGCGCTCCCCCTCCTCACGGCGTACGCGCTCGCGCGCCACGCGCCACGACCCCGAAAGCGGCTCTACGGAATGAGGGCGGAGCTGATGGCGGGCCTCAGGCTCGCGTTCGAGGACGCGCGGCGGGGAAAGGGGGTGAGCAAGAGGGCCCCCAAGGACCGGCTCGAGCAGCTGGCCGGCTCGAAGAAGCCGCACCGCGGCTTCCGCTCCCACTCGGCCTTCGGAAAGTCGTAGCCGGGAGAGAAGCTCCTAGGAGCCTGTCCGAGTAATGGGCGGGGTCGCGCGCCAAGGTGCTTGGGGGCGAATCCTAGGCGCGCCTCCGAAGAGTGAAGTTGGCTCTTCACCGAGGAGGCGCAACACCGGAGTCGCCCCCAACTACCTGGCGCCCTTCGGGTTGCGGCGGCGCGGGCCGATCTTCGGCGTTGCCGCTCCTCGATGATCGCTACGGCATCACCCCTCATCGCGACGCCTTGAATCTCGGCCCGCGGCGCTCGCAACGCGGCCCCGCCGCTTACTCGGACAGGCTCCTAGGCGGGCTCCGCGGCCTTGAGCTGCTTGAGCCACTCGCCGACGTCCCGGTACGAGGCGTCCGAGCCGTAGATGTCGAGGAACGCCTTGTACGCGGAGTCGCGATCGCCGACGTCGACGTACACCTTCCCCAGGTCGTAGAGGAGCCCGAGCCGATCGTCGTCGTGGATGCCGAGCGTCTCGAGCCCCTTCCGGTACCACTTGATCGCCAGCTGGGGGAGGCCCTTCTCCAGGAAGCAGAGCCCGAGCATCGAGCAGCACTCGACGGCGTGGAGCGGGTCCTTGGAGGCGAGCTGGAATTCTCCGATCGCCTCGTCGGTGAGCCCCATCTCCTTGTACGCGATCCCGAGGTTGTAGTGGGTCTCGTAGTCCTCCGGGGAGAGCTGCTGCTCGACGCCCTTCTTGAACTCCCGGAAGATCTCCTCCAGGGAGACCTCGCCGCCGCCCTCGGGCGTCGACGCGACGACCTCCTGCTTCATCTCGGTCCGGAGCTCGTCGGCGAAGTTGAAGAACTCCTGCTCGTCGGAGAAGAGGCCGGACTCGTCGAGCCCCTGGCCCTCCGCGGGGCGGGTCGGGTCGACCGAGGCCGGCACCGGCGCGCCGGGTCCCTTCGCCATCTGATCCGTCAGCGCCCGTCCGAGCTCGGCATCGAGGACGGACTCGAGGTCCTCGGAGAGGATGTCGTGAAGGGCGGGTCGCTGCTCCTCGGATGGACTCCGCGCCCCCTCGAGCCGGGACCGCCGGGTGGCGATCTCGACGTGGCCCGGGAAACGCGCCTCGAGGGAGGCGAGACGTTCGGCTGCGTCGACGACCATCCCTTGATCGAGGCAGAAGTCGATCTCGGACAGATCGGCCTCGGTGGGCGCGGCCGGAGGGGGTGGGATGAAGGGCGCGGGAGGGGCCTCGACGGCAGGCTCCGGCTCCACCCCGACCGGGACCGCGAACTCGAGCGGCTCGACGGCCTCTTCGGGCTCCACGACCGCAGGGGGGGCCTCGAGCTCCGGCTCCGGCGGAGCCGCGGGCGGCGCGCCGGTCACGGCAGTCACGGCGGGGGACGAGACCACGGGTGGAGGTACAGGCGCGGGCTTGGGCCGAACCGGTGGCGCCCCGAGGTCGGGCAGGCCGAAGTCCCGGGCCTTCGCGGCGGGCGCCTTCGGGATCGACAGCGTGGGCCTCGGGGCGAGGAGATCCGCCGGCAGAGAGATGTCGGTCGGCGTCGACTGGACCGGAGGGCGGGTCTTGGCCGGCGCCTTCGCGGACGGCAGAGGGATCTCGATCTCGCGAGCCGCCACCGGCTTCGCCTTCGGGGCGACATGAGGGGGCGGCTGGAGGATCTGCGAGATGCTCAGCGGCACCCTCGGCTTCGGGACCGCCGGGCGCGCCACGGGAGCCGCCGCGGCCTCGTGAACCG
>CAYLNK010000016.1:0-41208 GCA_964384675.1 uncultured Holophagales bacterium
CGGGCGTCACGGGGGCGGGTACGGGCGGGGCAGGGGCCGGCGCCGCCGCCGCGACCTCGACGGTGCGGGGCTCCTCGACGGCAGACGGTGTCGGCTTCTCGACGGCGACGGGCGCCTCGAGCACGGCGACCGCGGTCCCCGTCTCCACGGCCGCCGTGTCCGGGGCGGCGGCTTCCTCGCCGCCCTCGGCCTCGGCCGGCCGGTCGACGATCTTGATCCGCTTCAGCGCGGCGCGCTCGGTCTTCGCCTTCGCGGCGGCCACCGGCACGGCGACGGACGGGGTCTGGCGGACGATGAGGCTCTTCGGCGCCGTGGTGCGTCCGGTGAGGATGGCCTGGGCAGTCGACGGGTCGAGGATCGAATCGACGGTCTTGACGTCGACCCCGATCCCCTGGAGCAGGAAGAGGACTTCCTTCGGGGGCTTCGCCATCATCTTGGCGAGCTCGGAGACCGTGAACTTGGCGGACGTCGTCTTCACTTCTCGGGGCTCTCCGTCGCCGGGGCGGCTGCGGCCTCGGCCTTTTCGTCTTCCTGGTCGGGCTGGACTTCGGGGGCGTCGTCGCTGGCAGCGGCCTCGTCGGGGACTTCGGTCTCGTCCGTCTCGTCGCCGCCTTCGACGTCGTCCTCGGTCTGGAGCAGGTCTTCCGGCTCGGGCTCCGGCTCGGGCTCCTCGGATTCGGCGAACTCGCGGGCCAGATCGATGGTGTCCTCGAGGAGGTCGGGGTCCATCGTGACGCCGCTGAAGCCCTCTTCCTCGTCGGCGGCGTCCAGGAGGTCCCCGAGGGTGGCGATCCCGCCCGCCTCGAGCGCGGCGACCGCGGTGGCGTCGAGCTCCGGGAGCTCCGAGAGCGCCATCGCGCGCCGCTGGGAGTTCAGGAGCATCCGCTGGAGGGCCTGCGCGACCTCGGCCTTGACGGCCTGCTCGCTCTTGATCTCGATGCGGGCGCCGATCAGAGCCGCGGCGAGCCTCACGTTCTGGCCGCGCTTCCCGATCGCCAGCGAGAGCTGGTCCTCCTCGACGATGCACTCGAGCGTCGGGACCGGCTCGGCCTCGCTGCCGTCCTCGTTCATCTCGGGCGGCGCGCCCTCGTCCGGGGGCATGGCCGAGACGCGGGTGATCTTGGCCGGTGAGAGCGCGTTCTGCGCGTACGTGATCAGGTCGTCGGAGAACTGGATGATGTCGATCCGCTCGCCGCGCAGCTCCCGCATGATCGCCTGCACGCGCGCGCCGCGCATGCCGACGCAGGCTCCCACGGGGTCGACGTCCCGTTCGCGCGACGAGACCGAGACCTTGGCCCGGTCCCCGGGCTGGCGGACGCAGCCCCGGATGAGGACGGTCCCGTCGTAGATCTCGGGGACCTCCATCTCCATGAGGCGCATCAGGAGCTCGGGAGCCGTGCGCGACAGGACGACCTGGGCGCCCTTGGGGTTCTTGTGGACGTCGACCAGGACGCCGCGGACGCGCTCACCCTGGGTGTACCGCTCGGCGCGGGACTGGTGCTCGCGCGGGATCACGGCTTCGGTGCGCCCGAGGTCGACGATCATGTCGCCCCGCTCGAAGCGCTTGACGGTGCCGGTGATCAGCTCGCCCACCTTGGGGAAGTACTCGTTGTAGATGTTGTCGCGCTCGGCCTCGCGGACCTTCTGGTAGAGAACCTGCTTGGCGCTCTGCGCGGCGATCCGTCCCAGCCCTTCGGTGGAGCGATAGAGGCGGATCTCGTCGTCCAGGCGGGCCTCGTCCGGCGCGATCGGCAGCTCGTCGGGGCCGGGATTCCGGAAGATCGCCCAGCTCTTGCCGGCCAGCTCGCCGGTGAGGAGCGCAGGCACCTCCTCCGGCAGCAGCTCGATCCAGGGGAGCCGGATCTCCTTGTCGGGGTCGATCGGCGCCGGTGCGGCGACGGGCGCGACGGAGGCTCCGAGCGGGACGTCGTCCGGGTCTATCGGACCGGCGGCGCCGGGCTCGACCTCGGGCTTGGTCTTCTGCTCGACGATCCGGTAGGGAGTCCAGGCGGTCAGCTCTCCCGACTTCGGGTCGAACCGGGCAGCCATCTCCCTGACCTTGTAGACCTTGCGGGCCGCGGTCGCGATCGCTTCCTCGAGGGCCGAGACGAGGCGGTCGCGGTCGATCTCCTTGTCACGGGAGGCCGCGAGCAGGGCGTCTCGGATCTCGTCGGCCTTCGTCGCGGGAGGAGCCTTGGCCGCCTTCGCAGCCTTCAGGGTCCGGGCGGTCTTCGTCTTCGGGCCCTTGGCGCCGTCCGCCCCGCTCTTGGTCGGGGTCTGGGTCGAACTCATCTGGTCGATCTCTCCGTTTTTTCCCGCTGGTCCTCGCCCGGTGTCCCGAAGTCAGGAATCAACCGGGCGAGCTTCACGTCGCCGAAACGCACAGTGTAGCGGCGATCTCGATCCTCATCAAGGACGGTCACGGTCTCACCCTCTACCTTCTCGAGCGGGCCCTTCAGCCTCGACGTGCCTTCGATGGGCGTCGCGAGCTGCACGCGGACACGCCTTCCCGTGAAGCGCGCGCAGTCGGCGGGGGTGTAGAGACGCCGGTCCAGGCCGGGAGAGGCCACCTCGAGGGCGTATGGGGTCTCGGGAACCCCTCGCTGGTCGAGGAGGTCCCCGACGAGCCCGCTCGCCCGGGCGCAGTCGTCGATGCTCACCCCGCCGGACACCCGCTCGATCGTCAGCTCGAGGAGGCCCCGCCGTTTGGCGGGCTTCCACTCGAGGTGGTACACCCCGAGCCCCACGGCGGCGAGCGTCGCGGTGATCTCGCGGGTGACCTCGTCCGGAAACGGCAACGGGTGGATCAAACGGGTCCTCGGGGCAAAAAAAAGGTGGACCGAAGTCCACCTTCAAGGTCGGTCAAAGGCAGCCGTGCGGTATATATCATCCGGGCCGACGCCCCGACAAGCGCGCAGGCTGAGGATGGCGTGGGCGGCCGGGTGTCGTTTCCTGCCGCCCGGCGTCCCACCTCCTGGCACGAACTTCCCATAACCTGGCGCGGGGCGCGCCAAGGCGTCCTCGCCCGGGATCGTAAGGAGACCTCGATCAGCAAGCTGTCCGTCGTCCGGCTCAACGACGAGGAGAACCTCGGCGAGCCGCTGCGGCCCTGGCCGCCCCCGGGCGGCCTGCCGCCGGGCGAGGATCCGTTCGCGCGGGTCGTCGAGGAAGAGGTCCAGGAGCCGCACTTCCTGGTGGAAGAGCCGAAGCGCCCCGCCCGGGAGAGCTGGGTCACACCGGAGCGTGCCGTCGCGGCGTCCATCGTCGTGCATCTGCTGCTCGCCACGATCGCCCTCTTCCTCCCCTGGGAGCGATGGGAGCGTGACCTGCCCGAGTCCGAGCGACCCGATCCGCTGGGCCTGGTGAAGCTCCTTTCGGCTCCGCCGCCCCAGCCGAGGATCCCGATCGAGTTCTTCCCGGCGCCCGGACAGGCCGTCAAGGAGGTCCCGAAGAAGCCGGTCCTGCCGTCCGACGCGAACCGGGTCGCCCATGGCGGGGACCCGAAGCTGCCGAAGGCCGAGACTCCGAATTCGCAGGCGACGCGCGGGATCCAGGACACTGCGGAGGGAGCGCGCCGCCCCCGCAAGGACCCGAACCAGTGGGCCAAGGAGATGCGTGAGGTCGTCGCGACCACGCCCCTCGAGGACCTCCGCAAGGCGGGACTGCTGCAGGACCAGTCGCCTCCCCGGCTGCAGGGGATCCCGAGGGGGGCGCTCACGGACCTGACCGCCGACCGGGTGAGCCAGGCCCGGAAGAGCGCGGCCGCCTCGGACGGCGGGGGGGAGGATGGGGCTGGCTACGAGCGCGAGGGGGGCTTCGTCGACTCCGGCCCGCTCTCGTTCGACACGGCGGGCTACGACTGGGGGGCCTACGCCGCCGAGATGATCCGGAAGATCAAGCGGAACTGGGACGTCCCCGGCCTCGCCCACTACGGGATCAAGGGAAAGCTGACGGTCCGGTTCTTCATCCTGAAGGACGGGCGGGTCGAGGGCGCGAGGATCCTGGCGGCCTCGGGGACGCCGCCCTACGACAACGCCGCGTTCCAGGCCATCGTGAGGTCCAGCCCGTTCCGGCCGCTCCCGGACGACCTCGGGCACGACCGCGAAGGTGTCACCATCACGTTCTTCTACAACATCCGTCCGGAAGAGATGGGCGGAAGGTAGCCGGCCGGCGGGCGCGTCCTCCGGGGCGTCGCTCTGGCACTGGCGCGGACGTTGCTGTCACGCACCGCTATGATGAAGGAAGCCATGCAGACCAAGACCAAGGTGATCTCGCTCGCGGCCCTGCTCGTCGGGGCCACCGTCTTCGGGATGATCCTCGCCGGGAGCCTCGACCTCTCCCGCCGCGCCTCGGCCGACCGGGAGCCGGCCGCGACCGCCGCCCCCGCCGGCTCGTCCGCCCGACCCCAGCCGTCGCTCGTGCTCCCCTCGTTCGCCGAGATCGCCGAGCAGGTGATGCCGGCGATCGTCTCGGTCACCTCCACGGACATCGTCAAGGCGGACAAGGGCGGCAAGAAGCCCTTCCACAACTTCGGCGGCGACGGGCAGTCGCCCTTCGACTACTTCTTCGGGCCCGACCGGCGCGGAGATGGTGAGGAGGAGGACCGCAAGGAGCAGTCCGGCGGCACCGGCTTCATCATCGAGGCGGACGGCTACGTCCTGACCAACAACCACGTCATCGACGGGGCCGACAAGGTCGAGGTGAAGGTCGGCGACCAGGACGACTTCACGGCGAAGATCATCGGCCGTGACCCGGCCACGGACCTGGCCCTCCTGAAGATCGAGTCGAAGGAGCCGTTCCCGACCGTGCGTCTCGGCAACTCGGACCGGATCCGCGTCGGTGAGTGGGTGATGGCGATCGGCGACCCGCTCCAGTTCGAGAAGACCGTCACGGTCGGCGTCATCTCTGGCAAGGGTCGGTACGCGGGCCTTTCCCGCGCCACCTCGGCGTTCGAGAACCTCCTCCAGACGGACGCCGCCATCAACTTCGGAAACTCGGGCGGACCTTTGGTCAACGTCTCCGGCGAGGTGATCGGCATCAACACGGCGATCTCCCGCTTCGCCCAGAACATCGGCTTCGCCGTCCCGATCAACGTCGCCAAACGTCTCCTCCCGCAGCTGAAGCAGGGGAAGGTCGTCCGCGGCTTCCTCGGGATCAACATCACGTCGGTCGACAAGAAGACCGCCGAGGCGTACGGGCTGAAGAGCCCGAACGGCGCGCTGGTCCAGTCCGTCGAGAAGGGGAAGCCCGCCGACAAGGCCGGGCTCAAGCACGAGGACATCATCCTCAAGGTCGACGACCAGGTCGTGAAGACGAACCGGGACCTCATCGACTACGTGGCGAGCCGCGTGCCGGGCTCGAAGGTGACGATCACCTACGTCCGCGACGGCAAGGAGAGGACGGCCACCGCGACCCTGGAGACGCGCAACGAGTCCGAGGAGAAGGCCGAGTCCGCCGAGCCGTCGGAGAAGTCCCCGCACGAGGAGAAGATCGGGATCCGGATGGCCGAGCTGACGCCGTCGGCTCGGCGGAGCTACCGGATCGCCAAGGAGGTGGACAAGGGCGTCGTGATCACGCACGTCAAGCCCGTCTCGCCCTCCGCGGACGCGGGCCTCGCCGAGGGCGACGTCATCCTCGAGGTGAACGGGGTCGAGGTGAAGAGCGAGGACGACTACGACCGGGAGATGCAGAAGGTCAAGGGGAAGTACGTCCGCTTCTACGTCTTCCGCTCCGTCCCCCGCCCGCAGTCCTTCATCGCGGCGGTCGCGCTCGAGGAGTAGGTCACCGCGCCTTCTCCGGATCGCCAGGAGGCGCCCGTCCGGGCGCCTCCTTTTTCGTTCGAGGCGGGCCGAGACTCGTCGAGAAGCGGTCTCATTGACAGGCCCGGGGGGGCTGAAGACAATCTCCCCGCTCGATCGAAAGGAGATCAGTTTGACGAAGCTCCAGTTTCGCCTGGCGTTCCTCGCGCTCCTGACCGCCAGCCTCTTCACCATCCGCCACGGCTACGCCCAGGGGTGAGTGGCGGCACGGATGAGCACGCCCGGGCTTGGCGTGCAAGGCAGCCCGTTCCTGGTGAAGGGGGAGTGGCAGGCGTCCCTCGGCTGGCGGTACCAGAAGTCCGACGAGCACTTCGTCGGGGATGACTTCCAGGAAGAGCGCACCGAGGAGGGGAGCGAGGTCGTCAACCGGGTCCACCTCGCGGACGTGACCGTCCGGCACGCCGTGAGCGACCGGGTGGAGCTCAGCGTCGGTGTCCCGTACCTCATGGCGACGCGCTCCTCGACGATCCGCAACGCGAGCCGCGTCATCCTCGGGCGCTACACCACCCAGGCGCGCGGCATCGGGGACATCACCGTCACCGCGCGGCGCTGGATGCTGGACCCGTCGACGTGCAAGGACTTCAACTTCACGGTCGGCCTGGGCCTCAAGCTCCCGACGGGACAGGACAACGCCACGGACACGTTCCAGATCTTCCAGAACGGGGCCGTGACGACCGCGGTCCGCACCGTCGACCAGTCGATCCAGCCCGGTGACGGCGGCTTCGGCTTCGTCCTGGACGTGGCGGGCTTCAAGCGGTTCGCGAGGAACCGCGTCGCGGTGTACGCCGCCGCCGCGTACCTCTTCAACCCCGAGACGACGAACGGCGTGCCGACCTACCGCGGCCGGGCGTCCGAGGCCGAGATGTCGGTCGCGGACCAGTACCTCGTGCGTCTCGGCGTCAGCGCCGCGGTCCCGTGGGTGGACGGCCTCTCGGTCGGCCTCGGCGGCCGCTGGGAGGGCGTGCCGCCCGACGACGCGTTCGGCTCGAGCGTCGGGTTCCGCCGTCCCGGCTACTCGATCGGGATCGACCCGTCGATCTCGTACGGCTGGTCCGGGAGCAGCGTCTTCGCGTCGGTGCCGTTCGCGCTCTACCGCAACCGCCTGGTCAGCGTTCCCGACCGGGCCGACAACGCCCACGGCGACGCCGCCTTCGCGCCCTGGGTGCTCTTCGTGGGGTACTCGCACCGCTTCTGACGGTCGACGGGGGGATCGACCACGGTCCCCCCCTTCCTCCGTCAGCCCGACGCGAGCGCGGGGTCGAGCGGTCCGGGGACGCCCGGCGCCACCGGGGCGGCGAGACCCGCGAGCGGGGCGGGCGCGAAGTCGTGGCGGTTGGCGCGGACGACGCGCCCGGCCTCGTCCCGCGCGACGCGCTCGTAGAACGCGTCGCGCTCGAACGGGTCGCGGCCCGCGCCCCGGATCAGGCTCTCCATCTGGCGACGCGTCAGCCCGGACTGGGTCGTCGCCCCCGCCGCATGGGTGATCGTCTCCTCGGTGACGGTGCCGACGAGGTCGTCCGCGCCGAAGTGGAGCGCGACCTGGGCGAGCTTCTCGCCGATCTGGATCCAGTACGCCTTCACGTGGTCGACGTTGTCGAGCATCAGGCGCGACACGGCGATCACTCGCAGGTCCGTCCAGCCGGTGGAGGGAGGGAGCTCCTTCAGCTGGGTCTCGTCGGGGTGGAACGCGAGGGGGATGAGGCCGAGGAAGCCCCCCGTCTCGTCCTGCAGCTCGCGGATCCGCACCAGGTGGTCGACGCGCTCGGCATTCGTCTCGACGTGCCCGTACAGCATGGTGACGTTCGTCGGGACGTTCTCGCGGTGGCAGAGGCGCGCTACCTCGAGCCAGCGTTCGCCGGAGATCTTGTTGGTGCAGATCAGGTCCCGGGCGCGCTTCGCGAAGATCTCGGCTCCGCCGCCGGGGCAGGAGTCGAGCCCCGCGGCCTTCAGGTCTCGGATCACCTCCACGACGTCCTTCTTGCCGACGCGCGCGAACCAGTCGATCTCCACCATCGTCCACGCCTTCAGGTGCACGCCGGGGAAGCGGTCCTTCAGGGCGCGGAGGAGATCGGAGTAATACGCGTACGGGAGCGACGGGTGGAGCCCGCCGACGATGTGCAGCTCGGTGATGCCGTCGTGCCAGCCGGCCGCCGCTTCCTTCACCGCCTCCTTGATCGACATCGTGTAGCCGCCGGCGACGCCGGGCATCCGGGCCCAGGCGCAGAGCTGGCAGTCGACCCAGCAGAGGTTCGTCGGGTTGAGGTACCGGTTGACGTTGTAGTAGCCGGTGTTGCCGTGGCGTCTCTCGCGGGCGAAGTTCGCGAGCGTGCCGATGCCGAGGACGTCCGGGCTCTCGAAGAGCGCGACGCCGTCCTCGAACGGGAGCCTCTCGCCGGCGGCCACGCGCTCGGCGATCGGGAGGAGCGCGCTTCCCGCGAACCGCTCGAGGAGCAGCTCGGCGGCCGGGACCTTCTCTTGGGACTTCGTCACGTCACTCCGACGGGCGGCGCGGGCGGATCGCGCGCTCAGGTGGGCCGCGAGACGAGCGGCGGGGCTTTCTGGTCGGAGACGGCCTTCGGGTCGAGCTCGTCGTGGTGCCCCCGGTACCGCTCGTAGCAGGTACGGCAGTAGCGCGAGTCGGGGCGGAACGAATAGTCGACGAGCGTCCCGACCGCGAGGAGCTCGGGGAAGGTGTCGCCGCACGAGTCGCAGGCCGCGGGGAGTCGGAGGAGCTTCCAGACGGGTCCAGACATGCCCGGATTCTACGTGAGGGGGAGAATCGGGCGCGTGTCGCTCGTGTCCACCTCGGCGTTCGTCCTCGGGCTCGACCCTCTCTCGGAGCGGGACGTGGTGGTTTCGCTCCTCACCCGCGACCACGGGGTGGTCCGGGCCGTCGTGAAGGGGGGGCGCGGGAAGGGACGCAAGGGGGCGGCGCTCCAGATCCTCACCGAGGTCGCCGTCACGTACTTCCGGAAGGAGGGAGCGGACCTCGCGCGCCTGGACTCGATCGAGATCGTGCGGAGCTCCTTCGAGCTGGCGTCCCGGGCCGAGAGCGCCATGCTGCTGCCGTACCTGGCCGAGAGCACGCTCACCTTCGTCCCGGAGTCCGAGCCGGGCGGGGACGTCTACCGTCTGCTCGCCCACGTGGTCGACGCGCTCCTCGCCGGCGCGGACGCCGGCCTGTCGGCGCGGTACTTCGAGGTGTGGCTCCTACGCTTCGGCGGCCTCCTGGCGGATGGGGCGGTGCTCCGATCCGAGGCAAGGGCCTGCCTGGCGGCGATCCAGCGGTCGAAGCTGACCGACCTCGTCTCTCCCGGCCGGCCGGTGCTCGACGACGTGGAGGCGATGACCCGCGACGCCCGGCGCGCGTTCCTCGGGCACGAGCTCAAGAGCTACCGTTTCCTCCGCTCCCTCCAGAGCCTCTCCTGAGAGACCCGCTCTGCTAACCTTCGAGGTTCTGCGGAGCGATTGAGGAGACGATGGATTTCCAGACGCTGATCCTGAGGTTGTCCGACTACTGGTCGTCGAAGGGCTGCCTGATCGAGCAGCCGTACGACATCGAGGTGGGCGCCGGCACGATGCACCCGGCCACCTTCCTGCGCGTCCTCGGCCCCGAGCCGTGGGCGTGCGCGTACGTCCAGCCGTCGCGCCGCCCGGCCGACGGGCGCTACGGCGAGAACCCGTTCCGCCTGGTGAAGCACCACCAGCTCCAGGTGATCATCAAGCCGTCGCCGGTCGACATCCAGGACCTCTACGTCGACAGCCTCCGGGCCATCGGCATCGACCCGAGAGAGCACGACCTCCGGTTCGAGGAGGACAACTGGGAGTCGCCCACGCTGGGAGCCTGGGGCGTCGGCTGGCAGGTGCTCCTCGACGGGATGGAGATCACCCAGTTCACGTATTTCCAGCAGGCGGGCGGCCTGGACCTCAAGCCGATCACGGCGGAGATCACGTACGGCCTCGAGCGCCTGACCATGTTCCTGACCCGCAAGGAGAGCGTCTACGACATCGAGTGGGCGCCGGGGATCCTGTACGGCGAGGTGCGCAAGCAGGACGAGTACGAGGTGTCGAAGTACGGCTTCGAGATCGCCGACACCGCCCTCGAGCAGCTCCTCTTCGAGAAGTACGAGGCCGAGGCGGGGCGCTGCCTGGCGGCCGGTCTCGTGCTGCCCGCCTACGAGCTGACGCTGAAGTGCTCCCACACGTTCAACATCCTCGACGCCCGCGGCGCCATCTCCGCGACGGACCGCGTCGGGGTGATCCGGCGGGTGCGGGACCTGGCGGTGAAGTGCGCCAAGGCGTACGTGGCCTCGCGCGAGGGGCTCGGCTTCCCCCTCCTCCAGGCGGCCGCACGGAACGCTCCGGAGGAGCCCGCGCCGCCCGGCGGCGGCCCGTCCCCGACCGGGCTCGATCTCGAGGAGGCCTCGAATGTCTGAGCTCCTCATCGAGATCCTGGCCGAGGAGATCCCGGCCGGCGTCCTCAACCACGCCCGCAACGAGCTCCTGCAGGGGACGGCCAAGGCGCTGGCCGACGCCCGCGTCAACGGGACGTTCTACGTCCACTCGACGTCCCGGCGGCTGATCCTGATCGGCGTCGACCTCCCGGAGGCCCAGGCCGACTACGAGGAGGAGGTGACCGGGCCGTCCGTGGCGGTGGCGTTCGACGCCGACCGCAACCCGACCCGCGCCGCCGAGGGCTTCGCCCGGAGCCAGGGCGTCGACGTCGCCGAGCTGATCGTCACACGGACGCCGAAGGGCGAGTACGTCGTGGCGAAGAAGCGCGTCGAGGGGCGCTTCACCTCCGAGCTCGTCACCGAGCTCTTCCCGCCGATCGTCGAGAAGATGACGTTCCCCCGGATGATGCGGTGGGGCGACGGCAAGCCGCTCTGGGTGAGGCCGGTCCACTCCGTCATCGCCCTCTTCGACGGCATGGTCGTGCCCCTCACGCTCTTCGGGGTCGAGAGCGGGCGTACCACGCTCGGCCACCGCACGCTCCACCAGGGACGCCTCGTGGTGACCGGCGCCGACGACTATCTCGCCAAGCTCCGCGCGGCCAACGTCGAGCCGGACCACGCCGTTCGGCGCCGCAGCCTCGCGGAGCGCGCCGCGGAGCTGGCGGCCGAGGTCGGCGGCGTCCCCGCGACGGACGCCGCCCTCATCGACACCTGGGCGCACCTCGTGGAGACGCCGGGCCTCGTGCGCGGCTCCTTCGAGGAGGCGTACCTCGACCTTCCGGACGAGATCCTCGTGACGTCGATGCGGGAGCACCAGAAGGTGCTCCCGGTGCGCAAGCCGGACGGCGTGCTGATGGCCCACTTCCTCGCCGTGGCCGACCACACCGGGGACCCGAAGGGGCTCATCGTGCGCGGGAACGAGTGGGTGCTCAACGCCCGCTTCGCCGACGCCCGCTTCTTCTGGGAGGACGACGGAAAGCAGCGGCTCGAGGAGCGGCTCCCGCGCCTGGGCGCCCTCCAGTTCCAGGAGAAGCTGGGCGACTACCTGCGGAAGACCGGGCGGATCCAGGAGCTGGCCGAGCGGCTGGCCGCCCGCCTGGGCAAGCACGAGCTGGGCGGACACGTCGTGAAGGCGGCGCGTCTCCTCAAGACCGACCTCGTCACCGACATGGTGCGCGAGTTCCCCGACCTCCAGGGCGTGGTCGGCGGTCTCTACGCGCGTCGTGAAGGCGAGCCGGCCGAGGTGTGGCAGGCGATCTACGACCAGTACCACCCGGGCTCGATCGAGGACACCGTTCCGCGAGGTGACGTGGGCGGGCTGGTCGCGCTCGCCGACCGGCTCGACACGCTGACCGGCCTCTTCGGCCTCGGCCTCGTGCCGACCGGCTCGAAGGACCCGTACGCGCTGCGGCGCGCGGCGCTCGCCATCGTGAAGATCCTCGTCGACAAGAAGTGGCGGCTCGACCTTCCCATCGCCTGCTCGGACTCGCTCCTCCTCCATGGCGCGCTGCCACGGCGCCGCGACGAGGTGCTCAAGGAGCTGAACGCCTTCCTCCAGGAGCGGCTCCGGTTCGTGCTCGAGAAGCGCGGGCACCGCGCCGACGAGATCCAGTCGGTCCTCACCACCGACTGCCGGGACGTCTCGGACGCGGCCGACCGCGTCGCGGCGGTCTCGGCGATCCGGCGCAAGGAGGACTTCGCTCCGCTCGCCGTGGCGTTCAAGCGGATCAACAACATCCTGGCGCAGACCGAGGAGATCTCGGGCGAGCCGGACCCGGAGAAGCTCGTCGAGGATGCCGAGCGGCAGCTGGCCGGCGACTACTTCCAGGCCCGCGCCATCCTGGACGACCTGGTGTCGAGACGGGCCTACGAGGACGCGCTCCAGGTGATGGCGTCGCTCGGACCGAGCCTCGACCGGTTCTTCGTCGACGTGATGGTGCTGGCCGACGACCTGGCGCTCCGCGGCAACCGGATCGCCCTCCTTCGGTCGCTCAGGGACCAGTTCTCCCGCGTCGCCCGGTTCAGCGAGATCCAGGGTTGAGGGACCGGGAGGGGCGGCGAGCGGCCGCCCCTCCCGGCCGCGTCACTTCTTCCGGATCTGCGTCGCCGTCACCGAGCCGTCCGGGTTCTTGACCCCGCTGACGACGACCGTATCGCCGACCTTGATGCCGGCGTCGATCCGGGTCATCGGCGCGACGAGCACCTTGACGTTCGCGACCACCCAGGTCGTCCCCGTCGCGTCGATCGACGTCACGACACCTTCGAGCACGGCCGCGCTCGGTCCCGGGTTCGGTCCGCCGGGCACCTTCATGATCGCGATCGCCACGAGGCCCGTGGCCTCCTGGCGCGCCATCACCCGGACCCGGTCGCCGACCTTCGGATCGCCGGCGATCCGGGTGGTGGACGCGATCGCCAGGGTGATGGCCGTCCCCTTGTCGTCGACGACGACCCAGGAGGCCGGCCCGATCGACTTGACGGTGGCCTCGAACGAGGTGTCGGGGACCGGCGGCGCCGGCGGGAGCTTCACGATGACGAGCGCCGTCAGCGCTCCGCCCGTCGCCCTCTGCGCCGCCACCTTGACCGCGTCGCCGACCGCCGGAGACCCCTCGATCTTGGTCGTCGGAGTGATCGCCACGGCGACGTCGCCGTCCCGGCTGGTGATCGTCCACGACGCGGCGGCGATCGCCTTCACGGTGCCGTCGAACGTCACCACGTCGGCGCTGGGCGGGGGAGTCGCTCCGCTCTTCACGATGAGGAGCGCGACGAGGTTGCCGGCGCTGTCGGGCTGGGAAAGCACGTCGACCTCGTCGCCGACCTTCGGCTCGCCCACGACCTTCGTCTGCGCGTTCACGAGGAGCGTGCGCTCCTTTCCGTCCACGGACAGCGTCCACGATTCCGTGCCGATCGCCTTCACGATGCCGTGCAGGCGCTCGCCGGGCAGGATCACCTTGCCGAGCACCAGAACGCGGGCCGCCGTCAGCACGCCGCCCTGGTTGCCGGCGGAGACCCGAACCGGGTCGCCGACCCTGAGGTCCGCCAGCGAGGTGGTGCCGGAGCCGTCCCTCGGACCGCCGAAGCTCGTCTCGCCGGTGACCTGGAACTTGATGCCGGCCGCCGAGAACGTCCTCGCCGTCGCGTCCACGGCGTCCACGGCGCCCTGCACGTCGACGAGCCCGGCGGCGCCGGTCACCAGGATCTGCTGCGCGGAGAGCGGCGGGCCCGGCTTGAGCACGGCCACGATCCGCATGCCGGGCTTGATGTCGCCCACGGTCCCCGGCTGGCCCGTCACCAGGGTGACCCTGGTGGACGAGGCGTCGATGCTGATCAGTCCGTCGGCCAGCTTCACGGCCGCTGCCGCGAACCCCTGCCCCTCGGCGGGCGGGATCACGGCCCAGACGATTCCCTCGACCGTGGCCGGCGCGGCCGCGGGATCCGACATCCGGTCGGCGGCGCGGGCGGTGGTGGCCAGGGTCAGGCAGGCGAGGGTGAGGACGAGCCCCGTACGGCAAGAGAGGCGGGTTCTGTTCATGCGGACCTCCACCATTCGGGCTGAGGTGTTCGCGGGAGCCGCCACCTAACGGGAAAGCTCGAGAGTCGCGTGGAGCAGGGCGACCAGCTCGCCCTCCTCCACCAGGGTCGCCGGGCGGGCCGCCTCGGGGCTGCCGGGCGGGGCGAAGACCCCGGTGAGGGTCCGCGGTGCCAGGAGGGCGATCGTCACCGGCTGCGGCCCGGCCGACGCCGCCTCCACCGGGACGATGACCGAGGTGCGCGCCAGCTCCGTCGCGATCGTCTTGCCGATCTGGATGTGGAGCGCCTCCTTGACCGGAGACGGAAGGAGCGGGATGCGTCCGATCACCTGTCCGAGCACCGTGTCGAGGGCGGCCCCGAGGATCGGGCCGGCGGCGTTCGTCCGCTCCACGAAGAGCCGCACATGGAGGTTCACGTGGTCGGCCACGGCGACGGGCGTGCCGAAGAAAGGCCGGCCGCTGGCCTCGGGAGCGAGGTCGCCCGCGGACACCGTCTGCCCCGTCCGGGCAGAGAGCGGGAGGCGCGCCGAAGCCAGGACCCGGTTCTCGACGGCCGCGCCCGGCGCCTCGAGCTGGAGCACGAGTGACAGGTCGGACGCCGTCTTCGCCCCGTCGGGACGGCCGTTCCGGAGCACCTCGAGGGAGACGAAGGAGACGGCGAGCCGCGGAACGGACGGGACCACGGGCTTCTTTGGGACTCTCGGGCGGGCCGCCTTCCGGCGGGCCGGGGCGGGCTTCCGCTTCTTCATGCGTGGATTATCGCGCCGCGGCCGTCACCAGAGGCAGCTCGGGATGGGAGGACCACTCCCAGACGGAGCCGTCGTAGTTCGCGGCCACCACCCCGAGCCGCGCCTCCAGGAGGAGCGCCAGGAGCGCGGACCTCACACCGCCGGTGCAGTACGTGACCGGCGACCCCGGCGGGTCTCCCGCGAGCCGACGGAGCGTCGCGGCGTCCACGTACCGCCCGTCCGCGGAGAACAGCTCCTTCTGCGGCACGAGGCGGGCGCCAGGGAGGTGTCCCCCCCGCTTCTGTCCCGTCATGGTCCGGCCGGCGAACTCCTCCGGCGTGCGCGCGTCGAGGAGCGGCCGCGAGCGGGCCGCGACGGAGGCCGCGAGGTCGGCCAGCTCGATCCGCCGGGCCGGACGAGGCGTCACGGCAAAGCTTCCCGCCCGCGCCGGACCCGATTTCGCCTCGACCGCCTCTCCCGCGGCCCGCCAGGCCGGGAATCCGCCGTCGAGGAGAGCGACGTCGTCCGCACCCCAGTAGAGGAGGTTCCAGGCGATCCGGCCTTCCTCGCCCCAGCCGGCCGCGGAGCCGACGACGACGATCGTCCGGCGGTTCGAGAGGCCGAGGCCACGCAGCCGCGCCTCGAGCGCCGCGTCCGGTTCCGCCACCTTTCCCCAGCGGGCGGGGTCGCCGGTCAGCAGGTTCCAGGCCCCCGCCCGCTCCAGCGTGAAGTCCCGCCAGTCCGCGTGCCGGCTGCCCGGCACGTGACCCGCGCGGTACTCCTTCTCCTCCCGAGCGTCGAGGACGTCGACGGAGGGGAGGGACGCCGCCAGCTCGGCCACCGTGACGATCCGGGCCCGGCCGAGCGCCGTCGGGGACGCGCCGGAAGCCGCCATCAGGAGGGCGAGGAGAGAGGTCGCGACCGGCACACGGGGGAGTCTAGACTCGACCGAGATGGCCTTCTTCGACGTGAACCGCAACCTGCCGCACGCGGCCACGATAGCCGGACGGATCGAACGTCGGCTCTCCCGCGCCCTCGCGACGGACGACGCGGCGGGCCTCGCGCACGAGCTCGCCGCGCTCCAGAAGACGCTGGGCGTCTACGACGGCGCCGACGATCCGCCCGACGCCGAGGCCGCCGAGGCGGCGGCCGCCGCGGCGCGGATCGCGAGGAGCCTGGTCGACGAGATCGAGAGGCTCGGCGTCGGGGAGGACCGTCTCGGGCAGGCCGTGAGGAACCTCTTCGAGTGCCTCGGCTTCGCGGAGGAGGGGGCCGAGATCTCGCTCCGCGCCGGCGAGGATCCGCGCTCGCTCCTCCGGCCGGTCTGACGCCCCGGGGCCGGAGCCCCGGGGCGCCGCCCGACTACTTGAAGTACCCGTTCACGTCGACGATGACGTGGACCGGAGCGGTGGTGCCAGCCTGCACGTTCAGCCCTCCGCCGCCCAGCGTGAAGATCCCGTTGTTGGCGCGGGTCTGGCCGGCCGCGAAGTTGATGGAGGAGGTGAGCGGCTCGCCCTGGCCGGCGCCGAACACCTTGAGGTAGCCGCTCGCGGTGCCGCCGGTGACGGTGAGGTTCACGGAGAGCGCCACCGCGTCGGCCGGGATGCCGCACGTGCCGCCGATCGGGAACGTCCGCGTGGCACCGGGCGCGAGGATCGGCCCGCCGAGCGGACCGTCGGCGCTCCGCGTGTCGACGGCGCGGCACGGCGTCACCGTGTAGAAGCTCGTCGGACCGGCGACCGACGCGAGGTAGGTGAAGAGGCCGGCCCGCGTGAACGTCCCGCCGTCGGGGTTGGTGACGGTGACGCTGGCCGGACCCGGCGCGCCCGCCGGCGTGACGGCGGCGAGCGAGGTGGGCAGGGTGGTGCCGACCGGGGCCGTCGCGGCGTTGAGCTTCAGGGCCGCTCCCACGGCGAAGTTGGAGCCGTACACCGTGATCGCGGTGCCGCCGGCGGCGGGGCCGCTCGACGGAACGACGGCGTTGACGCTGGGGACGGGCACGGCGATCGGCGTCGTGCCGACGGCGACGGTGTCGATGGCCGTGTCGTTTTCCGGGTTGCCGTCTCCGGATACCGAGACCACGGCGGTGTTGGTGACCGACGGGACGGCGGCGGCCCCGACGGCGACGGTCAGGGGGAACGACGACGAGGTCGCGGGGGCGATCGGGCCCGAGCCGGTGCAGGTGACCACGGCGCCGATCGCCGAGCAGCTCCAGCCCGGCCCGCCGCCCGAGACGAAGGTGAGGCCGGCGGGGAGCGTGTCGGTGACGGTGACGACACCGGCGTTGGCGGCCCAGGCGAAGAGGTTGCCGATGAGGCGGTCGTTGGCGTTGGTGATGCCGCTGCCCGCCGAGGCGGTGGTGGCGAGGAAGTCGACGTCGGTCAGGAAGACGACGCGTCCCTGTCCGTACGTCTTCTCGGCCAGCACCGGGATCCCCTGCGGGTCGCGGGCCAGCACGGTGAGGCCGTTCGAATCGAAGAAGTAGCCGATCGTCTGCGAGCCGCTGAACGAGGAGACCACGCCGAACGGCCCGTTGAACGCGGGATGCCCCGCCGCCGCCGGCGTCGGCGCGTACGGGTTCTCGCTCCGGAGCGTCGCCATCACCGGGTAGCCGAGCTGGTTGCAGACGTTGTCGTGGTCGAAGTTGTCGCACGTCACGATCAGCGTCCCGCCGTCCTCGGCGTACGCCCGGAACGCCGCGAGCTCGCTCGCCGTGAACGTGTTGACGGCCGCGTCCTGCAGATAGCCGACGAAGAAGGCGTCGTACCCGGCCAGGAGCGCCGGCGTGATCGAGCCGGGCGCGAGGCCCGTGTCGTCGATGGTGATCGCCCGGCCGACCCGCCCGCCGGGCCCGAAATTCGCGGGGTCGAGGAGCTTGGCGCGCGTGTTCGCCATGCGGGGCCCGTTCAGGGTCCAGTCGCTGCCGAAGCGCGCGTTGGTGACGCTGCCGATCGCGATCGGAGCCGACGGCGCGGACGGACCTGCGCCGACGTTGCTCACGGTCAACGTGAACGTGCCGTTCGTGCCCACGGTGAAGTTCCCGGTGTGCGACTTCAGGAGGAAGAGGTCGGACGGGACGCCGTTCACGGTGGTGCGGGCGAACGCCGTGTTGTCGGCCAGGTTCACGTCGCTCTCGGCGGCCACGACGCTCGCGGTGTTCGTGAGGATCCCGGCGGCGTTCGGCGTGACGGTCACCGACACCGTGACGGTGGCGCCCGGCCCGATCGTACCGAGGTCGCACGAGAGGTTCGGGAGCCCCCCGCAGGTCCCCTGGCTCGGCGTGGCGGTTCCCGGGGTCACCGTGGCGGGCAGCGTGTCCGTGAGGGTGACCAGCGTCCCGTCGGCGTTGCCGGCGTTCCTCACCGTCAGGGTGTAGGTGAGGAGGCCGCCGACCGCCACGGGGTCCGGTGCGTCGACCATGGTGAGGACGAGGTCGGGCGCGTCGATGACGGTGGTCGTCACCGAGGCGGTGTTGTTGCCGGACGCCGAATCGGTCTGGTCTCCGGTGACCTGCACGTCGTTGGTGATCGTCCCGGCGCCGCCGGTCGTGACCTTCACGATCACGGTCGCCGAATTCCCCGAGGCGAGGCTGCCCAGGACGCACGACACGGGCGAGGCTCCGGTGCAGGTGCCCTGCGACGGGATCGCGGAGACGAGGGCGACGCCGGCGGGAAGCGTGTCCGCGACGGTCACGCCGGTCGCGGTGGAGGGGCCGCCGTTGGAGACGGTGATGGTGTAGGTGAGGAGAGCCCCGACGCCGACGGGGTCGGGCGCGTCGGTCATGCTGACCGAGAGATCCGCGTTGCCGGCGGGCGGGTTGGTGACCTGGGTCGAGGTGGAGGCGCTGTTGTTGCCCGGGTTCGGGTCGTTGATCGTGGAGGAGACCGTGGCCGTGTTGCTCAGGGTGCCGGGGCTGCCCGGCTTCACGACGATGGTCACCGTCCGCGTCGCGCCCGCCGGGACGTCCAGGAGGTTGCACGTGACCGTCGTGGTGCCGCTGCACGAGCCGGAGCTCGCGGTCGCCGAGACGAACGCCGCGCCGGCGGGCAGCGCGTCGGTGACCGTGGTCGACGACGCGGCGTCGATCCCCCCGTTCGCGACGGTGATCGCGTAGGTGAGGTTGGAGCCGGGCGCCACGGGGTCCGGGCTGTCGGACATCGAGATCGAGAGGTCCGCGCCGGGAACGGCGACCAGCGTCGTGGTCGTCGCCAGGTTGTTCGCGGTGGCGGGGTCGGAGGCGTTCCCGTAGGCCGAAGCCGAGGTCGCGTAGCTGCCCGCGGCGGCGGCCGACGCGACCACGGACACCGTGGCCGAGCCGCCGGAGGCGAGCGTGCCGAGGTTGCAGTCGGTGCCAACGCAGCTTCCCTGGCTCGCGTTGGAGCTGAGGAACGACAGTCCGGGCGCCAGCTGGCCCTGCACGACGACGTTCGTCGAGGATCCGGGTCCGGCGTTCTGCACGGTGATCGTGTAGAGGATGGAGGCCCCGATCCCGGCGGGGTCGGGCGAGTCGGTGATGGAGACGGACAGGTCCGCCGTGGAGGCGGACGGGTTGTTCACCGTGGTCGTGACCGTCGCCTGGTTGTCGCCCGGGTTCGTATCGCTGGCCCCCGCCGAGACGGATGCGGTGTTGGTCAGCGTCCCGGCCGTGAGCGCCCGGACCTGGATGGTGACGGTCGCGCTCCCGCCGTTGGGGACGGTGCCGAGGAGGCAGGCGACGGAGGAGGTCCCGCTGCAGGAGCCCTGGCTGGACGTCGCGAAGACGAGCTGCGAGCCCGCGGGGAGCGGGTCGTTCACCGCGGTCCCCTCGGCGTCGTTCGGCCCGTTGTTGTTGACGGTGATCGTGTACGTCACGAGCTCGGCGACGTTGATCGGATCGGGCGCGTCGGTCATGGTGAGCGTGAGGTCGGTCGGGAGCCCGACCGTGTCGATCACCATGTCGTAGACGGTTCCGCCGGAGGTCCCGGCGTGGAGGACCCCGTAGGCGTTGCTGAAGCAGAGCGAGAGCACGCTGAGGTTTCCGAGGCCGTTGTTGAGCGGGGTCCAGGTGTTCACGCCGCCGAGGCTCCGGAACACGCCCCCGCCGGCGGTCCCGGCGTACACGGTGCCGTCGCTGACGGCGACGGCGAGGGCCCGCACGTCGAGGTTCGTGAGTCCCGAGATCAGCGGAGTCCAGGTCTGCGCGTCGTCTCCGCTCCGGAAGACGCCCGCCGCGGTGGCCGCGTAGACACCCCTGCCGGAATCCCAGACCAGAGCCCGGATGTCGGTGTTGGTCAGGCCGTTGTTCCGCGGCAGCCAGCTCACCCCGCCGTCCGTCGTGAGGAAGGCGCCCGATCCGGTCCCCGCGAGGATCACGAGCGCGTCGCCGAAGCTGAGGCTTCGGGCGGCCAGCGCCCTCACGTCGACGTTCGGGAGGGCGTTGGTCGCCGAGGTCCAGACCTGCCCGTAGTTGGTGCTGCGGAACACACCGCTCGCGGTACCCGCCCAGACGTTTCCGAGGGTCTCGGTGAAGGCGCGTACGTTCGGGCTCGACAGGCCGTTGTTGCGAGGGGTCCAGCTCTCGCCGTGGTCGTTGGTGAAGAAGGCGCCGCCCCCGGTCGTCCCGGCCAGCACCCAGTCGCTCGCCAGACCGTAGAGCGCCTTGACGTTCGGGGTGGTGATCCCGCTCGACTTCGGGACCCAGGACGTGCCGTCGACGTCGCTCCGGTAGACGCCGACCGCAGCGGTTCCCGCGTAGACGATCCGGTGTCCGACGCTGGATCCGGAGGTGAGGGCCTGGACGGGCGTCGGGATCCCCAGGCCGTTCGAGGTCCAGACGTTCGGGTTCGCGAGGACGGCGAACGTCTTCGGGCTGGACTGGCCGCCTCCCGGAGGCGGGGTCTCGACGGTGACGTCCTGATTGCCCACGTCGGCGACATCGGTTCCCGGTATCGAGGCCGTGAGCTGATTGGCCGAGTTGAAGACCGTCGGGCGGGACTGCCCGCCCCAGAAGACCCGGGACAGGGACGTGAAGCCCGAGCCCGTGGCGGTCAGGGAGAACGCGCCGGAGTGCTGGAGGCGGTTCGCGGGGGAGATGGAGGAGAGGACGGGAGCGGGCTGGGGCTGTATCTGGAAGTTCCAGACACCGTTCCCCGTGTCGGTCGTCGTGGCGGTCCCGACGTAGAGCAGCGTGCCGGTCGGCCCGATCGCGAGGCCCGTCACCGGCGCGGGGCTGAGGCCCGTCGACATCGACGTCCAGCTCTGGCCGCCGTCCGTCGACTGGAACACCGACGGCACGCTCGAGACCACGGAGCTCGTGCTCGAGTAATAGATGTTCGCCGGCGCCGCCGGGTCGACGACGAGCCCGGTCGGTACCACGCTCGAGATCGACACCGGGGCGAAGAAGAGGCCGCCGTCGGTGCTCTTGTAGAGACCTCCACCGTTCAGCCCGCTCCGCTGGGTCAGATAGACGATGCTGGCGTCCGTCGGGTGCACCGCGACGAGGGAAACGCCCACGCCGTTGAGCCCGGCCGTGATCGTGTTGAACGAGCCGCCCCCGTCCGTGCTGCGCAGGAGCCCGTTCGGTGAATTCGCGAACACCCGGGTCGGATCGGCCCGCTGGATGACGATGTGCGTCGTTCCGTTCGAGGGTGTCGAGAGGTTCCAGGTCAGCCCGTCGTCCGTGCTCCGGTAGATGCTTGAGCTCGTCGCCGCCACGACCGTCGAGCCGTGCGTGGCGAGCGCCTGGATCGCCACGTTCACCGGGAGGCCCGAGTTGAAGGGAGTCCAGTTCGCGTTCCCGTCGAACTTGAAGACGCCGCGCCCGTTCGTCCCGCAGTAGAGGCTTCCGGGGACCGGAGAGATGGCCAGCGCCTTGATGTCGAGCAGGGTCAGGCCGCCGCTGACCGCGGTCCACGTCGCTCCGCCGTTCGTCGTCCGGTAGACCCCCGTGTCGGTTCCGGCGTAGGCGGTCGTGCCGCCCGCCGGGTCGACGACGAGGTCCCGGATGGGGCGTCCGGGCGGGCCGCCCGTCGTCCAGGTGTTCAGCCCCGCGCTCGCCGGGCTCGCGAGGAGGCCGAGGAGCACGGCGGAGACGAGGGTCGGGAAGCTGGGTCGACGCCGGGATGGACGCATGCGGCCTCCGGAGCGAACAGGGGAGTAAGTACTTGAGTCCGACGGATTTTCGCCCGGCGGCGCGGAAACGACAAGCCGTGAAGGGTCTCGCCGCGAGAGGAGTTCGGGAATAAACTCCCCGGGGACCTCCAGGCTGACCGTGCGACGACCAAGCGTAGGAGCTGCCGCCATGCCGAAACGTGCCGCCCTTCTTCTCCTCTGCGCCGCCGCGACGACCGCGCGCGCCGACCGGTGGATCCCGTCGTCGGCGCGGGCCACCGGGGCCAACGGCGCGGTCTTCGTCACCGACGTCCGCCTCCTGAACACCTCCGAGACCGACACCGCCACCGTCCAGCTCGTCTATTACCCGGCCGGAAGGCCCGCCTTCACGTCGGTCGAGCTGCAGATCGGGCCCCGCCAGCAGAAGGCTCTCAACAACGTGATCGAGACGTTCCTCGGCGTTCCGGGCGACTCCGCCGGGCCGATCCGGGTCGTCGCTCCCGACACGGTCCAGGCGTCCAGCCGGACCTACAACGTGAACGACCCGTGCTCCGGCGGCACGTTCGGGACCTCGATCCCGGCCCTGGCGCCCGAGGCGGCGCTGAGCGCGGGAATCGTCGCGCAGGTGGCCGGCAGCTCGGACTCGCGGTCCGGCTTCCGGACGAACCTGATCCTGACGAACCCGTCCGACGTCGACACGGCGGACGTGGAGATCGTCCTGCGCCGGGGCGAGGGGGGGCAGCTCGGGACGGTGGGTCGTGCCACGATCGCGCCGCACGGCGTCTTCCAGAGAGAGCTCTTCTCGCTCGCCGGCGCGTCCGGGATCACCACGGACAACGCGTTCGTGGAGTTCAGCGCCAACCAGCCGCTCTTCGCGTTCACCACCGTGGTGGACAACCGCACGAACGACTCCTCCGCCTATTTCGCGAGCCCCATCGCCGGCTCCGGCAACACGCTGGTGAAGGTCGGGGACTACGCCACGTTCACCGGCTCGTACGGGGTCGCCGGCAAGGTGACCGTGGTGAGCGGCAAGGGGATCCGCCTGACCGGCTTCAGCGCCAGCTCCGCGGCGCCCGGCATGGACCTCCGGGTCGGGAAGTCGACCGCGAGCCGCAAGGCCTTCAAGGTCCTCCAGGTCCTCGCCCGGCAGTCGTTCCTGGACGAGACGATCGAGCTGGCGCTTCCTTCCGGGGTCGACCTCAACGCCTTCGACACGTTCACGGTCTGGGCCTACGAGACCGACGCGCCGATCGCCGAGGGGAAATTTCGCGCCCCCTGACGCCACGACCCGCTTGACTCCGGAAGAGCTCGAGCGCGCCGAGGTCGCCCACGCGGGCCTCTGCGCGACGTGTCGCCACGTGAAGCGCGTCGCGAACGGGCGGTCGACGTTCTACCAGTGCGCCCTCGCGGCCACCGACGAGCGCTTCTCCCGCTACCCGCGGCTCCCGGTGCGAGCCTGCCCGGGCCACGCACCGGGCCCGGGCGCGCCGCGATATCCTTCCCCCTGAACTCGAGGAGGAAGAAGACATGAAGACGATCTCCCGGCTCCTTCTGACGGCGGCGCTCGTCGGCGGCACGTTCGCCGCTCCGGCGGCGGAGCTCTCCGGCGTGAAGATGCCGGACACGCTCACCCTGGGCGACAAGGCCACGAAGCTGAACGGCATGGGCCTGCGCAAGAAGTCGATCTTCAAGGTGTACGTCGGCGGGCTGTATGTCGAGGCGCCCTCCAAGGACGCCGCCGCGATCGTGGCGGCCGATGCGGCCAAGGCCATCAAGATGCACTTCCTGAGGAGCATCGACAAGGCGAAGCTGAACGAGGGGTTCAAGGAAGGCTTCGAAGGGAACGCGAAGGACAAGATGGCCGCCGAGAAGGCGGGTATCGACAAGTTCCTGGGCTTCACGGCCGACGTGAAGGACGGCGACGAGTGGCTGTTCGCCTACGTCCCCGGCAAGGGGACCACGGTGAGCCACGGCGACAAGGAGCAGGGCGTCATCGAGGGGAAGGGCTTCGCCGACGCGCTCTTCATGGTCTGGCTCGGTCCGAAGCCGCCGAGCGAGGACCTGCGGAAGGGGATGCTCGGGAACTGAGAGCGGGGGAGCGCGCCGCGCGGACCCGCAGGGGGCCGTGCGGCGCGGCCGTTTCGGCGTCTCCGGGTACACTCCCGCGCCGTGACGACTGATACCACCCTGAAGTCGCTTCTCACCGAGAAGCGCTACGACCTCATCGAAGGACTCTGGAAGGAAGCGCTGGCCGATCCGATCGGGCGCGCCGACTTCCTCCTGCAGGCCTCGCTCGGTCTCGCACGGGCCGGCCAGAAGAGCCGGCTGCAGACGCTCGCCACCGCCGCCGACGCCGCGCTCAGGGCGCACGACGACCCGGAGGCCGCGCGGCTCCGCTGGTCGCTCCTCAAGGAAGCGGTCAAGGCGGGCGCCACCCCCTCCACGAACGACGGCTTCCACAAGCTGTTCGAGGAGGTGCTCTCGGGTGCGTATCCGGGGAGCCCGTCGCTCACCGGCCTCCTCGGGAAGTTCAAGTTCCGCGAGGCCAAGGAGCCGGCGGACGGACTGGCCCGCGCCGAGAAGGTGGAGAAGTGGCTGCCGTTCGAGGTGGGCCGCTGCTTCATGATGGCCGGGCGCGGCGCGGGCAAGGTGGTCGAGACGAACCACGCGCTCGACGCGGTGCGGGTCGATTTCGAGAAGGCCAAGGGGATCTCGGTCCCGATCGGAGTCGCGGCGCGGAGCCTCGTGCCGCTTCCGGAAGGCCACTTCCTCCTCGAGAAGCTGACCGACTTCGACTCGCTCGCGGCGAAGACGATGGCCGATCCGCCCGGTACCCTCAAGCGGCTCCTCGACTCGTTCGGCGGAAAGGCGCTCACGCTGGCCGGGGTGAAGGAGGCCGTCTCGGGTCTCGTGCCGGAGTCGGCCTGGACCAGCTGGTGGACCTCTGCCAAGAAGCACCCCCAGGTCGTGGTGCACGGCTCCGGCAAGAGCGCGACGATCGAGTGGTCCTCCTCCGCCGCCTCGGCGGACGTGACGCTCTTCACGAAGTTCGAGAAGGCGTCGCTCAAGGAGAAGATGGAGCTGTTCCGGAAGAACGCCAAGCGCTCTCCGGAGCTCGGCCAGAAGATGGCCGCCGACCTCGGTGCCGAGGCGCACCAGCTCAAGGACACCGATCCCTCCCGGGCGTTCGAGGTCGGGATCCTCGTCGAGAAGTCGGGCGTCGCGAGCCTCCCCTTCGGGGTCGAGGAGCTGGTGCCGGACGATCCGATGAAGCTCCTCTCGCAGCTCTCGGACCGACAGGCGCGCGAAGGGCTGCTGGAGATCTTCCAGAAGAAGCGTCCCGAGGCCGCCGCGAAGGTCTTCGCCGACTGGTTCCTGAAGGAAGACGACGCCCGCACGCTCGACTGGATCGACCGCCGCCTCGCCACCCTGGACCCGGAAGGGCGCGAGCGTCTCCTGGAGAAGCTCCTGAAGTCGCCGCGCTCCGGCGCCAAGGCGTTCTTCTGGTGCGTGCAGCAGGCCCAGACCGACGACGGCTTCCGCGCCCGTCTGAACGCGAACGTCCTGGCCCGCCTGCTCGACGCCCTCTCGTGGGAGGAGCTCGGCGCGGCCCGCACGAAGGTGCGCGAGATGTTCGACCGCACCGGCCTCGCGGCGTCCTGGATCATGAAGCAGGCGACCGTGGAGGACATGAAGACGTTCCTGGAGGCGCTCGAGCGGCACAACGACCTCGAGGCGCACCGCCGGAAGTCGCTGGTCGCCGCCGCCGAGATGAGGTTCCCCGAGCTCCGGAAGGAAGGGGACGAGGTCGTCTTCGTGACGCCGGAGGCGCTCGAGGCCAAGCGGCACGAGCTCGACCAGATCATCAAGGTCGACATCCCGGAGAACACCAAGGGGATCGCGATCGCTGCGGCCGAAGGGGACCTCTCCGAGAACTTCGAGTACAAGGCCCGCCGGGACAAGCAGCAGCTCCTCTCGGCCCGCGCCGGCAAGCTCCAGGAGGAGCTCGCCAAGGCGCGCGCGCTCGACCCCGCCACGATCGACGCGACCGAGGTCCGCCCCGGCACGAAGGTGACCGTCGTCGGGCCCGGCGGGACGCGGAGCGTGACGCTCCTCGGGCCCTGGGACTCGCGGCCCGAGGACTTCATCTACTCGTACCTCTCCGACCTGGGCCGTCTGCTCCTCGGGAAGCGGCCCGGCGACGCGGTGGAGGTCCTGGGCGAGCCGGGCGTGATCGAGAAGGTCGAGCCCTGGCGGTGACCACTCCGGTCCGCGCGGTCCTGTTCGACATGGACGGCGTCCTCGTCTTCTCCGAGGACGCCTGGTTCCTCGTCTACAACGAGACCCTCGAGGGCTTCGGCCACGCGCCGATCTCGCGCGCGGAGTTCGACGCGATCTACGGGAACGGCACCGAGGCGGACCGCGCGATGTACATGCCGGAGCGGAGCTGCGCCGAGATCGACGCCGCGTACGAGCGCCTCTTCCGGACGCGGCTCGAAGCCGTCCGGCCGAACCACGAGGCACGCGAGGCGATCGGCGTGCTCCGGGGGCGCGGCCTCTCGACGGCGGTCGCGACGAACACGAACCGGCCGCTCGCGGAGCGGATCCTCGAGGTCGCGGGCTACGCCGGCTGCTTCGACGCGATCTGCTGCGCGGACGAGGCGGGCGCCGGGAAGCCGGACCCCGCCGTGCTGCACCTCGCGGCCCGCCGGCTCGGCGTACCGCTCCAGGAGTGCCTCTTCGTGGGCGATTCGCGGTACGACGCCGGGGCCGCCGCCGCTGCCCCCGTGCGGTTCGTCGGCTACCGCCTGACCGCCGTGGAGCGCGTCGAATCTCTGCTCGAGCTGCCGTCGCTGCCGGGGCTCCTCGCCCCGGCGGCCGTGGAGGTGTCATGACGCCCGAGGAAACCAAGGCGACGCTCTCCGCGCTGTACGACGCCCTCGCCCGCCGCGACGGCGACGCGATGGCCGCGCTCTACGCTCCCGACGCCACGTTCGAGGACGAGGTCTTCTCGCTCCGCGGCGCGGACATCGGGAAGATGTGGATCGCCCTGACCCGGCGGGCCAAGGAGTTCTCGGTCTCCTACACCGTGGCGAAGGCCGGCTCCGGCGTGGGCACCGTGGAGTGGACCGCGCGCTACCTCTACGGCGGCAAGAACCAGGTGGTCAACGTGATCCTCTCGGAGCTGACGCTGGCGGACGGGAAGATCGTCAAGCAGGTCGACACGTTCGACTTCCCGCGCTGGGCCAGCCAGGCGCTGGGCCTGCCCGGCTCCCTCTTCGGCCGCTTCGGCTGGTTCCGAAGGACCGTCTCCAAGAAGGCGGCCGAAGGGATCGGGGTCCCGGCGAAGAGGTAGTCTCGGACGGCCCGGCGTAGAACCCGGCGGGGGTCCTCCACGTAAATGGGGAAGATGGTCGCGAGGTGGTCCGCCCTGGCGCGGGAGACGTTCGACTCCCTGGGCCGCGACGACGTGACGGGCCTCTACCACGTCGAATGGCGCAAGGCGGCCGACGAGCTGGTGGCCGAGCACCGGCGCGAGCTCGAGGCGGAGCCGAGCCGGTTCAAGCGATTCCTGCTGAAGACCAACGCCGTCCTCTACGGCCTGCTCAAGCGTCTCGCTCCCGCCCGGCGGCTCCTGTTGGCCGTCGCCCTCCTGATCGCGCTTGTCGGGCAGTTCGGCGTGAGCCTCGGCGAGGCCCAGGTCTCGTTCGACCTGCGCGGCATCTCCGTCCTGATCCTCACCCTCCTGCTCGGGATGGAGCTGGTCGACAAGCTCCAGTTCCGCGACGAGCTCCTCCTGGCGAGGGACCTGCAGTCCGAGCTGATGCCGAAGGTGCTGCCTCCCTTCACGGGCGCGGAGCTGGCGGCCTTCAACCGGATCGCCAACACGGTCGGCGGCGACCTGTACGATTTCGTGCCGATGCCGGACGGCCGTCTGGCCGTGCTGTTCGGTGACGCCTCCGGGCACGGGATGACGGCCGGGCTGGTCATGGCGCTCGCTCAGGCGGCGTTCCGCACCCAGCTCCGGGTGGACGCCGCCCCCGCTGCCGTCGCCGAGACGATGAACCAGATCCTCTGCCGGACCGGCGCCTGCCGGACGGGCGGCGGGGCACGGCAGTACTTCGCCGGGATCACGCTCCTCCTCTCGCCGGACGGTACGTACGAGGCCGTCGTCTCGGGCCACCCGGCCGTGCTCAAGGTCGCCGCGAACGGGGAGATCGTGGGCCGCGTCGGCGCGGGCAGCTATCCGCTCGGCGTCAAGGAGCAGCGCGAGTGGACGGTCGAGACGGGGCGGCTCGCCCCGGGCGAGACGCTCCTCTTCCACTCGGACGGGCTCCCCGAGGCGCGCCGCGAGGACGGCGAGGAGCTGGGCGACGCCCGGATCGCGCGCGTCCTGCTCGCCCATCCGGGCATGCCGGCCGCGTCGCTCGTCGGCGGCCTCCGTGCGGAGCTGGAGCGTTTCATGGGGCGGCTGGCGCCGGACGACGACGTCTCGATCGCGGCGATCCGCTGGCTCGGTCCGGCGACGGGGCCGTCGCTCCCGGCTCTCGACGTCCGCTGAGCCCGAGGCTCGCCTCTCCCGTGGAACAATCCGGCCGTTGACGACCTCCGCCCGATCCCGCGGCCGTCTGGAGATCGCCGCGGCGGCCCTCATCTGGTCGACGGGTGGCCTCGCCATCAAGCTCGTTCCGCTCGAGGCGATCGGCGTCGTCTTCTGGCGGGCGCTCTTCGCGACGCTCTTCTTCCTGGTGGTGTTCCGGCCGGGCCGGGAGCGGTGGCGCCGCGCGTCGATCCCCACGGCGATCGTGTACGCGCTGATGATCGTCACGTTCGTCTCCGCGACGAAGCTGACGACCGCGGCGAACGCGATCTTCCTGCAGTACACGGCGCCGATCTACGTGCTGCTCCTCGCGCCGCTCCTCCTCGCGGAGCCGTTCCGGAAAGCCGACGCGTGGGCGATCGGCGCGGCGCTCGGCGGGATGTCGCTCTTCTTCGTGGGGCGGCTCGACGGCGGCGCGCTCGCCGGCAACTTGCTGGGCATCGCCTCCGGGCTCTTCTTCGGCCTCACCGTGCTCCTGCTCCGGCGCGACACGTCCCGCGACGCGCTCGCGTCCGTCCTCCTCGGCAACCTCCTCGCCACGCTCCTCTCCCTGCCGTTCGCGTGGGGGAAGCTCTCGGTGGACGGGAAGGGGCTCGCGCTGGTGGCGTACCTCGGCATCGTGCAGATGGGGATCAGCTACTGGCTCTTCGTGAAGGGGCTCGCCCACGTCGCCGCGGCGGAGGCGTCGCTCATCGGGATGCTCGAGCCGCTCTTCAACCCGGTCTGGGCCTTCCTCGGCCTGGGCGAGAGGCCGTCGGGCTGGGCGCTCCTGGGCGGCGCGATCGTCCTCGTCGCCGTGGCTCTGAGAGGGCTGCTCGCGACGGAGGAGCCGGCGGCGCGACGATAATCCGCCGGTGAGACGCCCGCTCCCCGCCCTCCTCGCCGTCGCTCTCCTGGCCGCGCTCCCGCTCCCGTCCCTCGCCGAGACCGACGCCGACCGCGTGGCGGCCCGCCTGGCGGGCACGTGGGACTCGCGCGACCAGGCGATCCGGGACCCGGGCCTTCGCCAGATCCGGATGATCTTCGCGCCGGTCCCGAAGAGCCGGCTCGGCGCGGGCGCGCCCGTCCTCTATTTCGAGGAGGCGCTCCTCGCCACACCCGACCAGCCGCTCCGCCAGGCCTTCCTGCGCCTCGAGGCCGAGGAGGGGACGGGCCGTGTCCTCCTGAAGTCGTTCGAGCCGAAGGAAGGGGCGAGCGTGAGCGGCAAGTGGCGCGACCCGGAGGATCTCGCCCTCTTCGGAAGCGGCGACGTGCGCGAGCGCCCCGGCTGCGCGATCGCCCTCAGGCCGCGGAACGACTGGTGGGAGGGGAGCACCGTCGGAACCGGCTGTCCGTTCGCCCGCGACGGCGCGCGCACGCTGACGCTGGAGATCGCTCTCGGGACCGAGACGCTCGCCTGGTGGGAGAGGGGCCTGGGGGCCGACGGCCGGCAGGTGTGGGGTCCGCCCAAGGCGCCGCTGCTCTCCCGCCGCTCGAAGGAGCCGCCGGTCGATCCGATCCCGACGCGCACGGCGACGCCGATCGCTCCGGCGACTCCACCGTCCTCCAGAATGGAAACGAGGGACCTGACCCCGATATCCGCGCCGGTGGCGTCGGGTAGAGTGGAAACGAAAGACCTGCCCCCGATGCCTCCGGCGTCGAGCCGAAGGGCTCCGTCGATCGTGGTGAGGGGGCTGGGCGCCGATCGCGCGTTCGGCGCCGTCGAGCTCTCACGCCTCCGCTCGCGCGCCGTCACGATGCCGGGGGCGGAGGGGAAGGCCGAGAAGAGATGGAGCGGCATACCGCTCCTCGCCGTCCTGAAGGCGGCGGGGCTCGTCACCGACGGGATGCCGGCGCGCCGCGTCCTCGCCCCGACCGTCGTGGTGGCGACCGGGTCGGATGGCTACGCGGCCGCGTTCGCCGTCGAGGAGCTGATCGACGAGGAGCGGGGGCCGCTCGTCGCGGCCGACCCGGAGGCCGGCGGCCCGTTCCGGATCGTCAGCTCCTGGGACCGGATCCGCGCGGTCCGGAGCCTCGTCTCGCTCGAGGTCCGGACCCTCGCGGTGAACCGGCCGGAGGAGGATCGGCCGGCTACGCCGACGCCTTCGGCGTCTCCTCGACCCCCGCGTTCCTGATCGCCTTCGCCGCCGTGCGGGCGATGATCGCGGTCGCGACGATCGCGGCGACGCCGAGGGCGATCTTGATCGTCTTCTGCGTCGAGGTCGCGTTCCCGGCGACGTCACCCACGGCCGACCCGAAGTAGACGTAGGCGAGCGTGCCTGGGAGCATGGCGATCCAGCTCGCCAGGACGTAGGTCAGCGCCTTGACCGGCGTCAGGCCGAACGCGTAGTTGATGAACGTGAACGGGAAGACCGGGGAGAGGCGCACCAGCGCGACGATCTTCGCCCCCTCCTTGGCGATCGCCCGGTTGAGGCCCTGGAACTTCGCGTTGCCCGCCGTCATCGCCTCGACCTTCTTCCGGAAGACGCCGCGGGCGAGGAGGAAGGCGATGGTCGCGGCGGAGACCGAGGCGATCGAGACGAGGATCGTGCCCGTCACGACGCCGTAGATCGCGCCCGAGGCCAGGGTCAGGAGAGCCGCCGGGCCGCCCGGCACGAGCGAGGCGCCGATGTAGACGAGCCCGAAGATCACGTAGCCGAGGGCGCCCTGGCCCCGCACGTACGTCTTGAACTCCTCGATCCAGATCTTCATCGGCAGGACCTTGAAGAGGGCGATCAGGCCGCCGATCACGAGGACGGCGATCAGCAGCTTCACGACGGGAAAGGCCTTCTTCTCGGGGGCGGCGGCGGCCGCCGCGGGGGTCAGCGTCTCAGCCATTGGTACACCTTCGTCAGCCGGTCCTTCATGGACGGCGAGAGCTTGGTCTTCATGTAGGCGCCGCCGAGCGCGCCGGAGATCTCGGACAGCGTGGGATACGCGTGGATCGTGTTGTAGACCTTGTCGAGCGGGAGGCCGTTCTTCTTGGCGAGGGTCAGCTCGGCGAGAAGGTCGCCGGCGTGCGGGTGGACGATGGTGGCGCCCAGGATCTTCCCCTTCGGATCGACCAGGACCTTCGCGAAGTAGTCCTCGTACTCGCCGTCGCACACCGCGCGGTCGTTGTGGTGGAACTCCGCCTTGAAGACGCGGTGCGGGACGTTCTGCTCCTTCGCGTGCGTCTCCGAGAGCCCGACGTGGGCGATCTCGGGCTCGGTGAACGTCGTCCACGGGAGGTTCCCGTAGTCGCACTCGGACGAGCCGGGGAAGAGGGTGTTGCGGATGATGACCTTCGCCTGGTACCCGGCCCAGTGCGTGAACTGGTAGTGCCCGGCCACGTCCCCGATGGCCCAGATCGACGGCACGTTCGTGCGGCACTTCCGGTCGGTCTCGATCCCCTTCTTGCCGACGGCGACCCCGACGCCCTCCAGGTTGAGCCCCTCGATGTTAGGCCGGCGCCCCGTCGCCACGAGGATCTCGTCCACGGTGACGGTGAACTCCGCGCCGCCCTCCTTCGCCTTGACCGTGACCACCTTCTTGCCGCCCTTCACCTCCACCTTCGTGGCGCGGGCGTTGTCGTGGATCGTCACGCCCTCGGCCTTCAGGCGCTTCACCAGGACCGCCGCGACGTCGGCGTCCTCCTTGGGGCAGATGTGAGGGGTCGAGGAGACGATCGTGACCTTGGCGCCGAGGCGGGAGAACGACTGGCCGATCTCGGTGCCGATCGGGCCGCCGCCCATCACCATGAACGTCTCGGGCAGCTTCGAGGCCTTGAACACGGTCTCGTTGGTGAGGTACCCGGCTTCCTCGAGGCCCGGGATCTCGTGGATCATGGCGCGCGAGCCGGTCGCGACCACGATGTGCCGGCCCCACACCGTCTTCCCGCCCACCTCCACCTCGTGGGCGGACTTGATCCGGCCGGCGCCCTCGAAGACCTCGACCCCGAGACCGCTGAACCGCTCGATCGAGTCGTTCGGGGCGATGTGGGACTGGCAGGAGAGCACGTAGTCCATGACGCCCTTGAGGTCCTGCGCGCCCGGATCGGAGACGCCCCGGATCGCGAAGTGGTGGGCCTCGCGCGCGTGCTGCGCGGCCTTCGCCGCGCGGATCAGCGCTTTCGACGGGACGCAGCCGAAGTTGAGGCAGTCCCCGCCCATCGCCTTGACCGCCTTGCCGCCGTGCGTGTACGGGAGGGCGTGCTTCTCGGCGAGCGCGACGCGGGCTCCGAGCCCCGCCCCACCGGCCGCGACGACCAGACCCCCCGAGCCCGCCCCGATGACGACCAGGTTGTAACGCTCCGCCATGGAAGCTCCTTCCTCACGATTCCCCGGAGAAACCCACTGTTTGATTGCGTCGGATCATAGAGCGGGGACCCTCCTCCGGGGACCGCCCGTCACCTGGAGCCGCTATGATCTCGGCCGTTCGATGCCGATGCGTCCCCTTCCGTTTCTCCTCTTTACGTGCCTCCTCGCCGCTCCGATCACTCGGGCCGAGGACTCCCCGCTCCGGGCCACCGAGCTGATGGTCTGCCGGGAGATCCTCGACCTCGAGTGCCGTGGGCTCGACCGCACGTACGGTCCGGACGTGGAGTCGGTGACGTTCTTCACCCGGATCGAGGGCGCCACGGGCGAGGCCTTCGTCTTTCACGTCTGGAGCTTCGAGGGGAAGGAGGTCCGCCGGCAGAAGCTGCCCGTGAAGGGCTCTCCGTACCGGACCTGGTCCACCAAGCGTGTGAAGGGGCTGCCGGGGAAGTGGCAGGCCGAGGTCCTCGACCCGCTCGGGCGGTCTCTCGGGGCGGTCGACTTCGTGGTCCAGCCGCCGAAGGAGAGGCCGTAGCCGTCGTCAGCCGGCGGACACCGAGGCTTTCTCCAGGCCGAATTTCTCCATCCGGTAGCGCACCTGGTCGCGGTTCAGGCCGAGGAGCTTCCCGGCCTGGGTCTGGTTCCCTCCGGTGCGCCGGAGCGCCTGAGCCACGAGGTCGCGCTCGAGCTGCTCCAGCTCGAGTCCCGCGGCCGGGAGCTGGAACCCGGTCGTGACCGGAGTGCCTCCGCCCGGGAGCGGGAAGTCCTCCGGAGTCAGCACGCTCGCTTCGGCCAGCAGGACCGCGCGCTCCACCGAGTTCCGGAGCTCGCGGACGTTTCCCGGCCAGGGCGCCGCTCGCAGCTGGGCGAGGGCTTCCCGTGACACGCCGGTCACGTTCTTCCTGAACTCGCGCGCGTACCGGTCCACGAAGTGATCGACCAGGAGGTCGACGTCCTCGCCCCGTTCGCGCAGAGGCGGGAGGACGATCGGGACGACGCGGAGCCGGTAGTAGAGGTCCTCCCGGAAGCGGCCCGCCTTCACCTCGTCCTCGAGCTTGCGGTTCGTGGCCGCCACGATGCGGACGTCGACGCGGATGTCCGACGAGCCGCCGACGCGGCGGAAAGCCTTCTCCTCGAGGAAGCGCAGGAGCTTGGCCTGGAGGCCCGGGCTGATCTCGCCGATCTCGTCCAGGAAGACCGTGCCGCCGTCGGCCTGCTCGAAGAGCCCCTTCTTCTGGCTCTTGGCGTCCGTGAACGCGCCCCGCTCGTGCCCGAACAGCTCGCTCTCCAGGAGCGTCTCCGGCAGGGCGGAGCAGGTGATGTTCTGGAACGGCCGCGCCGCCCTCTCGCTCCCGTGGTGGACCGCCTTGGCGGCGAGGTCCTTGCCGGTTCCGCTCTCGCCGGTCAGGAGGACCGTGGACGCCGGGCTCGCGGCCACCTTCTTCAGCAGGGTCTTGGCGGCCCGCATCGCCGGTGACTCGCCGATGATCCGCTCGACGCTCCACGCCTCCGCCGCCGACGCGCGGAGCGCGCGCACCTCGCGCCGCAGGCGCGTCGTCTCCAGCGCCTTCTCGACGAGCAGCAGCATCTCGTCGGGGTCGACCGGCTTGTTGACGTAGTGGTAGGCGCCCTTCTTGATGGCCTCGACGGCGTCGTGCACGCTCGAGTACGCGGTCATCAGGATGACCAGCGTGTCCGGCGAGGCTTCCTTGATCTTGCCGAGCAGCGTCACGCCGTCGGTGTCGGGGAGGCGGAAGTCGAGGAGGACCAGGTCGACGCCGGTCCGGCACTGCTCGAGGGCGGAGGCCCCGTCGCCCGCTTCGGCGACGTCGTAGCCCGCGGCCTTCAACCGCTCGCCGAGGGACCAGCGGATCAACCGCTCGTCGTCGACGATCAGGAGGCTGGGGGCGGACACCCGGGGATTCTAGTGGCTGCCTCCGCCCGTGGGCCGCACGGTCTCGCGGACCAGCGCCAGCATCTCCTCCATGTCGAACGGCTTCGAGACGAAGCGCACGGCCCCCAGCCTCTGCGCCTTCTCGGCGTCCTCGGGGGAGCCGAACGCGGTCATCATGATCACGGGGCAAGCGGGGTCGGTCGCCTGCACGTGGGCCAGGACCCCCATGCCGTCCAGCCGCGGCATCGCGAGGTCGAGGAGGATGAGGTCGACCGACCCGGACTCGAGGAAATCGAGCGCATCGAGCCCGTCGGCGGCCTCCAGCACGTCGAATCCGATCGCCGAGAGCCTCTCGCGGAGCGACCAGCGGATCAGCATCTCGTCGTCCACGACGAGCACGGTCGGGCGGCCGGCGCCCGGAGCCGTCTCCGGCGCCGGGCCGGGCTTCGCGATGGGTGGGGTGCGACTTTCTCCGCAGAGCATGTGCTTTTTCTCGCGGTCCGGGGACGTTCCCCGGGGCCATCGAATCTCCTCATTCCGGTCCTTGCAGGAAACGTACCGGAACCGCGTCTCGCGTCTTACGATTCCGCCCCGTGACGACGTGCCCTCCCGACGCGGTGCCCCTGCCGGACCCTCCCGACGCGGACTCGCTCCGCGAGCTGGCGGAGATCAAGTTCGCGCTCGACCGGACCTCGATCGTCGCACGGACGGACGTCCGGGGGACGATCACCTACGTCAACGACAAGTTCTGCGAGATCTCGAAGTACACGCGCGGGGAGCTGATCGGGCAGAACCACCGGATCCTCAGCTCGGGCCAGCATCCGCCCGAGTTCTTCGTCGAGATGTGGCGCACGATCGCGGGCGGCCGGATCTGGCGCGACGAGATCCGGAACCGGGCCAAGGACGGGACCCTCTACTGGGTCGACACCACGATCGTCCCGCTCCTCGACGGCGCGGGAAAGCCGGTCCAGTACCTGGCGATCCGGACGGACATCACCCGCCGCAAGGAGGCCGAGGAGGCGTCCCGCCGCCTGGTCGCCATCATCGGCTCGTCTCACGACGCCATCATCGGTCTCTCGCTCGACGGGATCGTCACCAGCTGGAACGGGGGCGCCGAGCAGATGTACGGCTGGACGGCGGCGGAGGCCGTCGGGCATCCGCCGGACCGCATCCTGGCGCCGGGCCACCTCGACGAGTACACGACCATCCTGGCCCGGATCGCCGCGGGGGAGCCCGTCGTGAGGCTCGAGACCCGGCGGGTCAGGCGCGACGGCTCCGAGCTCGACATCGGCCTCACCGTCTCCCCCGTGCGCGACGAGACCGGCACCGTCGTCGGCGTCTCGGCGATCGGACGCGACATCTCGAAGCGGAAGAACGCCGAGGCGAGGCTGCGCGAGCAGACGGCGCTCGCTCGGCTCGGCGAGATGGCGGCGATCGTGGCCCACGAGGTGAAGAACCCGCTCGCCGGGATCGGCGGCGCGCTCCAGATCATCCGGGACCGGATGCCGGAGGGGAGCCCCGACCGGCCGATCGTCGGGGAGATCCTGGCGCGGCTCGACGGGCTGAACGGCCTGGTGCGGGACCTGCTCGTCTTCTCCCGGCCGCGCCAGCCTCGCCTCGCGCCTCTCGAGGTGTCGGCGCTCCTGGCGCAGACGGCGAGCCACCTCAAGCGCGACCCGGAGATGGGCCGCCTCGAGGTCGACCTCGAGGCCGGCGAGGCCTGGATCCTCGGAGACGCGGACCTCCTGAAGGGGACCTTCTTCAACCTGCTCCTGAACGGGGCCCAGGCGATGGGGCGGAGGGGCCTGCTGAAGATCGCCCTGGAGACGGTCGACGTCCGCTGCGAGATCCGGATCGTCGACTCCGGTCCGGGCATCCCGCCCGAGATCCGCGGGAAGGTCTTCGAGCCCTTCTTCACGACCAAGCACCGGGGGACGGGTCTGGGGCTCCCGGTGGTGCGCCGTGTCGTCGAGTCTCACGGCGGGGAGATCGACCTCGTCTGTCCCGACGCGGGCGGCACCGTGGCGGTGGTGCGCCTGCCGCTCGCGGCGCCGGGGGCGTCAGGAGGCGGCTGACATCCAGTCGCCCGAGCGGCTGGAGCGCATCGGGTAGACGTTCGAGGCCGGCTTCGGGAGCGGGATCCAGCCGCTGCGGAAGGCCAGCGCGACGGCCTCGACCTGCCCGTGCACCTTGAGCTTCCGGAGCGTGTTCTGGATGTGGTTGCGGATCGTGGCGTGGGAGAGGTCGAGGCGCGCCGCGATGTTGATCGACGCGTAGCCGTTCGAGAGGAGCTCCATGATCTCCTTCTCGCGCCTGGAGAGCGGGCAGGGCTGCGCCGCCTCGGCGCCCGTGCGGCGGGTGCGGCGGTCGGCCTCGTCGGCCGCGGGGCGCAGCAGGTAGACCTTCGTCTCGCCGCCGGCCGCCGGGATCCGAAGCGTGCTCATCCGGAATCGGCCGCGCAGCTCGGGGCGGCAGAGGATGGCGTCGGGCGTGCGCCCCAGGGCCTGGCGGGCGGGGACCGCGAGGAGCAGCTCGGCCTCGCGGTTCCAGAAGACGATGCGGTTCTCGGAGTCCGTCGCGAACGCGGGCGGCTCGTTGGTGGTCGAGGTTTCGTGGGAGGTCGCGATCGCGTTCGTGCTGGTCTTCATTGCCGCCATCTCCTGCCGTCTCCCCAGCGCAAGGTCGGTGCCAGCCGAAAAGCGGAGCCGGGGCGGCCGTGGAGCGGTTTCCTCGCGGGGTTTTTCGCGAGGGGCGGGGAAAAACACGCGCCCCCGGCCGAAAGGGGCCTCGCACCCGTGATGTGACAGACTCGGCCCCAGCGGTCGAGTGATGGTGCGGGAGATCGATCGGGAGACCGTCGGTCGGTTCCGGCTCGTTCGCCGGCTCGGGTCGGGCGGACAGGGTGCCGTGTACCTCGCGCACGACCCGGCGCTGGGACGCTCCGTCGCGCTGAAAGTGCTGGCGGGAGGCTCCCCGTCGGAAGGGGTCGAGGAGGCCCGCTCCGCCGCCGCGTTCCAGCACCCGAACGCCGCCGCCGTGTACGAGGCGGGAGAGGACGGCGGGCTCGCCTATGTCGCCCTCGAGCTCGTCGAAGGTCCGTCGATCCGCGACGCCCTGAAGGGCGGTCCGATCGAGCCCGCGACGGTCTTCGCGGCCCTGCGGGACGTGGCGCTCGCCCTGGCCGCCGCGCATGCGCGCGGCCTGGCTCACGGGGACGTCTCCCCGGCCAACGTCGTGCTCGTGCCGGGAGGCGGCGCCAAGCTCGTCGACTTCGGGCTCGCGCACGGGCGGAACGTCCAGGGGTCGCCGCAGGGCACCGTCCGGATGCTCGCGCCCGAGCTCCTCCGCGGCGGGGTGCCGACGCCCGCTTCGGACGTGTTCGCCCTCGGGGCCACGCTCCAGGCCGCGGTCACGGGCCGGCCGGCGTTCCCGGGCGACACCGTCGCCGCGGTGAGGGACGCGATCCTCAGCGGCGCTCCGGCTCCGATCGGCGTATCGGGCCGCCGCCCGGCGCTCGCGGAGCTGGTGGCCCGGATGCTCGCGGCCGACCCGGCACGCCGGCCGCCCGCCTCGGAGGTCGCGGAGCGGCTCGAGCGTCTCGCCCGTGCCCCGTTCGTCTCACCCGGCGGCGTGATCCACGCCGAAGCCATCCCCGGGTTCCGCGGGCTACTGCCCTTCCAGGAGGGAGACGGTGAGGCGCTGAAGGGGCGCGACGCCGACGTCGACGCGCTCGTGTCCCGCGTTTCGGCGAGCGGCTCGGTGGCGGTGCTGTACGGCGATTCCGGATGCGGCAAGACGTCGCTCCTGCGGGCAGGCCTCGCCGTTCGCCTGCGCGCCGAGGGCGCGCTCGTCCTCTATGCCCGGGCGTCCGGCGATCCCTCCGGCCGGCTGGCGGAGGACGCGGGCCGCTGGGCGGCCGCTCCCCGGCGGGAGGAGGAGGAGCTGATCGCCTACCTGGCGCGCGTGGGCCGCTCGGAGGGACGAGTCGTGGTGCTCCTCGATCAGCTGGAGGAGCTGCTTCGCGCGCCGGACGACGAACGGCGGCGCGTGGCGGGTCTGCTCGCCGCGATCGCGCGGACGGAGAGCGGTGTGTCCGCGGTGGTGGCGGTGCGGAGCGACGTCCTCCACCTCCTGCCCGATCTTCTCGGCGACGCGGTGGAAGAGCCTCTGGCGATGTCCCGGCTCCACCGGTTGCGCCCGTTCGACCCGGACGTCGCGGCGCACGTCCTGGCCGCCGGCCTCGACGCCTCGGGTCTGACGTTCGAGCCGGGCCTCGCGGCCCGCGTGGCGGCGGAGCTCGCCGAGGGGGGCGCGGTCCTGCCGAGCGAGCTGCAGGTCGTCGGTCAGGAGCTGGTGACGCGCCGCCTGCTGACGGCGCGTCAGCTGGACGCGGTGGGCGGCACCCGAGCGCTCACGCTCCGCTTCCTCGAGGACGTCCTGTCGGCCGCCGAAGACCCGGCCGCCGCACGCCGGGTCCTGGAGGCGCTGGTTTCGGAGACGGGGGAACGCGCCGCGCTGCCGCTCGCGGACGTGGCGACGCGGGCGCACGTGGTCCCGGAGCTGGCGGAGAGGACGCTCCGCCGCCTGGGGGAGGCGCGCCTGGTGCGGGAACGCTACGACCTCGCCTCTCCAGCCTGGGAGCTGGTCCACGAGTACGTGGTGGCGAGGCTCGAGGTGCTCGGGAAGGTCGCCGACGATCCTGCCGTACGGGCTCGCCGTCTCGTCGCGCACGTCGCGGCGGCCGCCGCGGCGGAGCCGCACACCCGCCTCTCGCTCCGCCAGGTCCTCTTCATCCGGCGCCACGCGGGGCGGCTCGACCCGCTCGAGGCGTCGCTCGTGAGACGCAGCCTCGTCCAGGGAGCGCGGCGTGCGCTCGCGATCCTGGCGATCGGGCTCGTCGCGGGGACCGCGTTCGCGGCGTCCCTCTCCATCCGCGAGGAGTGGGCCGGCCGGCTGCTGTCCGATCGCCACCAGGCGGCCGCCCGACAGGTGCGTTTCTCGCCAGACGGCCGGTTCCTCTACACGGCCGGAGAGGACGGGCGGCTCCTGCTCTGGGACGTGGCCACGCGCCGCCGGCTGGCCACCCGCGAGGTGGGCGAGAGCTGGGTCACGGCCCTGGCCGTCTCGCGCGACGGGAGGCTCGTGGCGAGCGCCGGGGAGAGCGGTGCGGTGACCCTGTGGGACGCGGCCTCGCTCGACCGCGTTCGCGTGCTCGACGGACCGGCGGGGATCACGGGTCTCGGCTTCTCGCCGGACGGCGGCTTCCTCGCGGCGCAGGGGGTCCTCCGCTCGCGGGTCTTCTCCGCGAGCGACGGCGAGGTGCTGGCGGACCTCGACGTGAGGGCCGGGCACGGGGCGGTGCGCTTCTCGGCGGACGGACGGGACCTCGTGCTCGCGAACGGGCTGCGGCTCGACTGGCGCACGGGGCTCCTCGACGAGCGTGAAGGGTTCGCCCGGAACTCGAACGCGATGGACGTCTCGGAGGATGGACGCCGTTTCGTGTCCGTCGGCACGACCGGCGTCGTCGATCTCGAGCTCCGGCGGGGAGGACGCGTCGAGACGGTCAGGACGCGCGCGCACCGCGACCATGGCCGGGCGGCGGTCCTCTCCGGCACCGGGCGGCTGGCGGCGACCGGTGCCGAGGGGATCGCCCTGTGGGACACGGCGACGTGCCAGGTCCTGGCCCGCTTCGACCGGGAGGCGGTCGTCTGGGACCTCGCGTTCTCACCGGACGAGCGGTTCCTGATGGCGGCCTACGGCGACGGCTCCGTGCTCGCGTGGGACGTGGCGGACCGCTCCCTGGCGGGGGGCTTCGGCGCGCACACCGGTCCGGTGAGGAGCGTCGCGTTCTCGCCCGACGGCCGGCTCCTCGCCTCGGGCAGCGAGGATCGCAGCGTCCTGGTGTGGGACCTCGCGACGGGCCGGATCGTGCGAGCGCTCCCCGGGCTCTCCACGCGGGTGAACGCGGTGGCGTTCGGTCCGGGCGGTCTCCTCTTCGCCGGCGATCAGGACGGGGGCGTCATGGCCTGGCGCCTCGCGGGCGCGGGGCTCGCCTGGACCCGCGACGTGATCGACCCGGTCTATGCCATCGCGGTCAGCCCGGACGGAAGCCGTCTGGCCACCAGCCCGATCGAGCTCGCGGTGGAGGGGGGCCGCCCGCTCCGGGTCCGCCCGTCCGGACCGCTCGGCATGGCGGGCACGTTGTCGGGTAGCGCGTACGGCGTCGCCTACGACGCGGACGGCAACCTCCTGCTGGCGGACCAGCGCGGCTCGTTCGTCCTCCTCGGAAGCGGTCCGACGCGTTCCGGCCGGCTCGAGGGGCGCACCCTGGTCACGGCCGCGTTCGTTCCCCGCACGCGCGACTTCGCGCTCGGGACGAACGAGGGGGACGTCCTGCTGCTCTCCGGGGAGACGCTCACCGAGATCGGGGTGCTCGGGCGTCACCGGGCCCGGGTGAAGGGGGTAGCCGCCTCCCCGGACGGGAAGCGCCTCGTCTCGTGCGGGGACGACCAGGAGCTGCTGCTGTGGGACGTGGCCGCGCGAAGGGGGCTCGGCCCGGTCGGGACGCACCCGGCGCCGGTCCTCGCCGTGGCGTTCTCGCCCGACGGACGCTCCGTGGCGAGCGGAGGTCACGACGGCTCGGTACGGCTGCACGCCGGGCGCCGGCTCCTGTGGGGGCGGGAGCTTCCATGACGGTGGACGGCGCGCTCGACGCGCTGGACGAGACGCTGGCCCGGCTGAGGGAGGAGTCGCGCGACCGGCGGCTTCCCGCGGTGGCCCACGCCGCCTCCCAGGTCCGGGCGGCGCTCGAGCGCGACCGTC
>CAYLNK010000017.1:0-40882 GCA_964384675.1 uncultured Holophagales bacterium
GGCCAGCGCCGCGCCGGCCTGCCGCACCAGGCTGGCGACCTGCGCCGGCGTGCCGCGGCCGTACGCGTCCAGGAGGGCCGCCAGGTCCCGGCCGTGCAGGCGCTCCATCACCAGGAAGACCGAGCCGTCGTCCAGGTCGCCGGAGTCGTAGAGCGCGACCACTCCCGGGTGCTGGACGCGGGCGAGCGTCGACGCCTCCCTCGCGAGGCGGGTGCGGATCTCCTCCTGGCTCACCAGCTCGGGCCGGATCAGCTTGATCGCCACCTCCCGTCCCAGCTTGGTGTCGTCCGCCGCGAAGACCGTCCCCATTCCGCCCTGCCCGAGCTTCCGGGTGAGCCGGTACCGGTCCACGAGGCGGAGCGGCAGGACGTGGGGAGCGTGCAGCTTGATCCCGTCCTCCGAGCAGGTCACCGGCTGGTGGTCGAAGCAGAGGCCGCAGGCCGGGCAGATCTGGAGGGTCGCGATGCCGCGCTCCTGCATCTCCTGCCGCGTCCGGGCCCGCCGCGCCTCGGCGTCCGCCAGGCGGCGCCGCATCCGCCGCATCTCCACGGCGCCCCCCAGCTGGCGCGCGAAGCCGGAGAGGAGGCGGCGCTCGCTCTCGTCGAGGCGCCGCGCGTGGCCCGGGAGCACCACGGCCCCGAGCCGTTCTCCCGACATCCCCTCGACGACGAAGACGAAGTCGTCGGAGCCCGGCAGGTGCGCGCCGCCCGACGAGATCGAGCGGAGCTGCTCGGCCGACGGCGGCCGCGTGCCGCTCTCGCCGATCGGAGCGAGCGCTTCGTCCTCGCCGGAGACGAAGACGCCGATCTCGCCCACGCCGAGCGACCGGGCGATCTCCGCCGCGAGGGCCCGCGCCCACGCGCCGACGTCCTCGAGCGCCTCGGGCGACGACTCGACGAGCCGCTGGATCCGCTCGTGCGCCTCGTCCAGACGGCGGTTGGTCTCCTGCAGGGCCCGGTTCGTCTCCACGAGCCGCTGGTTGGTGGCGTGGAGGTGCATCGCCCCGGCGATCTGCTCGGACACGGTCTCGAGGAGGCGAACCTCGTCGCGGAACGCCGCGAGGCGTGTGCTCTCGAGGTTCAGGAGGGCCAGCACCTCGCCGGCCCAGGTGACCGGCAGGCAGAGCTCGGCCCGGGCGCCCGGGAAGGTCTCGATGTAGTCGGGGCACGCCGTCACGTCGTCCAGGAGGATCGCCTCCCCGGACGCGGCGACGCGCCCCACGACACCGCTCCCGAGCGGGCGGCTGTAGCCGACGAAGACGTCGGTCGCGGCGCCGGTCGAGAGCGCCTCACAGACGAAGCGGCCCGCCTCGCGGTCGATCGAGACGATGGCCACGAACTCCCAGCCGAAGCGGCGGCGCATGGCGTCGGTGAGGCGCCGGAGCGTGGGGCGCAGCTCGGCCCCGCTGGTGACGATCCGGGCGATCTCGTTCAGCGCCTCCATCTCGTCGGCGCGCCGCTTCAGGGCGGCGAGCGCCGCCTCGAGGTCGCGGACGGTGTCCGGGGCGTCTGCCACCGGCACCACGGTAGAGACCCGGCGCCCGGGCCGCAAGGCTTGGCCTCTGCTAGCCTTGGTGAAGAGGAGAAAGACACATGTCCGAAGACCGCACGAACGACGGGTTGAGCCGCAGGGACGTCGCCAAGGTCGCCGTTGCCGCGGGCGCCGTCGTCGCCGCCTCGCGCCTCGGCTTCCCCGCGATCGCCACCGGCGCCGCGCCGATCACCCTTCCGGCGCTGCCGTGGGCGGAAGGGGCGCTCGACCCGATCGTCTCCGCCAAGACGATCTCGTTCCACTACGGCAAGCACCACAAGACGTACGTGGACAACCTGAACGGGCTCATCGCCGGCAAGCCCGAGGCCGACATGACCCTGGAGCAGATCGTGAAGGGCGCCGCCGGCGACCCGAAGAAGGCCGGCCTCTTCAACAACGCCGCGCAGGTCTGGAACCACACGTTCTACTGGAGCAGCCTCCGGCCGAAGAGCGACGCCAAGCCGCCCGCCGAGATCGCCTCGAAGATCGAGGCCTCGTTCGGCGGCTGGGACGCGTTCAAGAAGGAGATGACCGACGCGGCGACGGGCCAGTTCGGCAGCGGCTGGGCGTGGCTGGTGTCGGAGGGCGGCAAGCTGAAGGTGGTGCGGACTCCGAACGCCGAGACGCCGGTGACGCAGGCGGGCGTGACCCCGCTCCTGACGATCGACGTCTGGGAGCACGCGTACTACCTCGACTACCAGAACCGGCGGAAGGACTACGTCGTGGCGCTGATCGACGGCTTGCTGAACTGGGAGTTCGCGGCGAAGAACCTGCCCAAGGCCTGAGAGGCTGTGAAGAAGACCTGAGGCCGGCTACTCGTCGTCCTTCACGATCCGGAAGGCGGGGCGTGCCGGCCTCTTCGGGACGGCGACCGGCCGGAGGAGCCTCCGCCCTCCGGTCGGCTCGCCGAAGCGGTTCGTGCCGGTCTCGTCCTCGATCGCCTCGATGACACGCCCGCGCAGGTCGCTCCAGAACAGCTCGCCCTTCTTCGGAGGGCGGACCTCGCCGGTCCATTCGTAGCCGGGCGGGGGCGGGCCCGGGTCCTCCTCCTCCGGAGGCGCGGTGGCGAGGCGCACGGTGAGGGCGAGAGAGAGCTCGGGGACGACGACGAGGAGGTCGTCTCCCTTCTTGAACACCTGGGCGTCGATCGGCTCGAAACCTTCCGGCGGTTCCATCGGCCGCATGGTAGCGCGGACGGACCGCTAAGATTCGGGCGTGGCGGGTGAGATCGGGCGTGCGCGGGGCTCCGGCTGGCGGAGCGCCGTCCCGCGCTCCGTCCTCGTCGGGCTCGCGCTGCTACAGCTCGCCGGCCCGGCCCTCTCCAGCGAGCTGACCCCCGCGCGCGCGTTCCGGACCTTCGACCGCCGTTCCCACCGCGGCCTCCCGCAGTCGACGGTGAACGGCCTGTACCAGGACGAGAGCGGTCTCCTCTACATGACGACGATGGCCGGCCTCGCGGTCTACGACGGCGTGTCGCTGGAGACGGTGCGGGACCCGGACGGCCCCGGCTCCCAGGTCCTCTCGGACATCGCGGGCCGCAAGGCCGGAGGCTTCTACGTGGCGGGGAGCGCGCCGGAGGTGCTTCTCTTCGACGGAGTCGGCTGGTCGCGGATACCGTCGGCTCGCCCGGTGGCCGCGCTCGCGGAGGACGGCGCGGGCCGGCTTTTCGCTGCCGACGTCGAGGGTGCGCTCGCCGTCCTCGACAGTCCGTCGACCTCGACCGCATGGCGGAAGCTGTCCCTTCCGGGTCTGCGCGGGCCGATCGTGTCGCTCGCGGCCTGCGCCGGCGGCGGGGTCCTCGTCGCCGATCGGGACGCCGTGGTCTCGATGCGCGACGGGGTCGTGACGCGCCTCGGGGGCGCGGTGCCGGGGCCGGTCGAGTGCGTGCTGTGCGCGCGGGACGGCACCGCGTGGATCGGCACGGGGACCGGCGAGCTGGCGCGGGCGGAGGGGACGTCCGGAACCGACGCCACGTGGCGGCGGGAGGGGACGTTCGCCGGCGGGCCGGTGCGGCGGCTCGCCGAGGATCGCCGGGGACGGATCTGGGCGGGCGGCGAGCGCGGAAGCCTCGGGTTCGCGGCGGGCGGCGCGTTCACGCTCTGGGGGCCGGAAAACGGCGTCCAGCGCGCGGCCATCCGCGCCCTCCTGCCGGATCGCGAGGGAACCCTGTGGCTCGGCTTCAACGGGCGGGGCCTCCAGCAATGGCTCGGCGAGGGCTGGTCGCACCGCCCGAACGACGACGGTCCAGACGGCATTCCGCGCCGTGTGGCGGTCTTCGCGCTGGCGCCGACCTCGGACGGCGGTTTCCTCGCCGCGCTCTTCGAGAGCGGCGTCTGGCGCTGGGACGGCCGGCGCCTCCGCCGGTTCGGCGCGGGGGACGGGCTGACCGAGGACGTCCGCGCGGTTGTGGAGCCGGAGCCGGGGACGATCTGGGCCGGCACGCGGAACGGGATCTTCGAGTCGAAGGGCGGCGGGCGCTTCACCCGGGCGCTGGCGCTGCCGACCGGGTTCGTGAACGTCTTCGCGAAGGACCCGCGCGGCGTCTGGCTGGCGGGTACGTCCACGTTCGGTCTCTACGAGCGAGTCGGCGGGAGCTGGCGCCCGGCGGAGACCCTGAGCCGCGCCCTCCCGTCGCGGAACGTCAGGAGCCTGGCCACGACGCGAGCGGGGGAGCTGTGGGTCGGGACGGCGTCGGGCGTGACCATCTTCCGGGGCGACGAGACCGAGACCCTGGCCGGACGGGCCAACGGCGTGCCCGACGCGGTGCACGCGATCCTGGAGGTCGAGCCCGGCGTCGTCTGGCTGGGTGGCACGGGCGGGATCGGGATCCGGGGCCCCGGCAAGCCGCGCTTCCTGGGACCGGACGACGGGACGCCCGGGACGGTCGTCTACTCGCTCATCCTGAGCCGCGCCGGCGACGTCTGGGCCGGAGGCGGCGACGGTGTGGCGCGCTTCAGCGCGGGGCGGGCGTCGCGGTTCGACTCGCGCAACGGGCTGCTCGAGGACGAGTGCAACCTGGGGGGCCTCCTCGAGGCGCCGGACGGCTCGATCCTCGTCGGCACGATGGGCTCGCTGGCCCGCTTCGATCCATCCGTGGTGCCGCTGCCGGCCCCGGAGCTGCGCTGCGCGTTCCGGTCCGGCGTCGACCGGCACGGCGTCGCGCGGCTGCCGGCCTCGGATCGGACCTTGCGCCTCTCGTGGCGCGCGCCCTGGCTGACACCGGAGCCGGTGGAGTACCGCTCCCGCGTCCCGCGCCTTTCGCTCGCCTGGTCGGCGGCGCAGGAGACCGGCGACCTGCGCATCGAGAACCTGGGCCCCGGGCTCTGGGAGGTCGAGGTGGAGGCGCGCCTCCGGGGCGGTCCGTGGACGGCGCCGATCACGGCCAGCGTGGAGATCGGCTTCCGCTGGTGGGAGACGCCGTGGGCGCGGATCGCCGCGCTCCTCGTGGTGCTGGGCGGACTCTGGGGTGCGGTCGCCTACCGCACACGCAGCCTCTCGAGCCACGCGGCCGAGCTGGACGCCGAGGTCGGCCGTCGCACGGCCGAGCTCGCCGAGAAGGCGGCCGCCCTGGCGCGGAACGCCGAGGAGCTGCGCCGCTCCGAGAGCATCGCCCTGGAGTCCGAGCGCCGCGCGCTCGAGTCCGAGCGGCGCGCCCGAGAGAGCGAGCGCGAGGCGGTCGAGGCGAGCAAGGCCAAGAGCAGCTTCCTCGCCAACGTGAGCCACGAGCTGCGCACGCCCCTCAACGCGATCATCGGCTACAGCGAGCTCCTCTCGGAGGAGGTCGATCCGCGATTCCAGGAGGACCTGGACCGGATCCAGAAGGCGGGGAAGCACCTCCTCGGCCTGATCGACTCTGTGCTCGATCTGTCGAAGATCGAGGCGGGCAAGATGGACCTCCACCTGGAGGAGCTCGACCTGCGCCCGCTGGTCCTCGAGATCGAGTCGATCGCGCGCCCGATCGTGGAGAAGAAGCGGAACGTCTTCGAGGTGGTGATGCCGGAGGAGCCGGTGACCATGTTCTCCGACATCACGAAGATCAAGCAGATGGCGCTCAACCTCCTGGCCAACGCGGCGAAGTTCACCGAGGGAGGGCGCGTGGTGCTGCGGGTCGGGCTCGCGGAGGAGATGGGAAAGTCCTGGGTGGTGTTCGCGGTCGAGGACACCGGGATCGGGATGACGTCCTCCCAGCTCGAGAAGGTGTTCGTGCCGTTCACGCAGGGAGACGCGTCCACGACCCGCAAGTACGGCGGAACGGGCCTCGGCCTGGCGCTGACGAAGCGCTTCTGCGAGCTGATGGGGGGCGAGGTGTCGGCGGTGAGCGCGCCGGGGCGGGGCTCCACGCTCACGCTTCGCCTGCCGCGCCGCGTCGACCGGCGCCGCCTCGGCCCGATCTCCGGCTTCCTGCCGATCTCGCGGCTGGGGGAGTGAGCGGCTCGTAGCCCAGCCCGTATCATCGGCGCGATGTCAGACCGCGCCGCCGGCATCCTCCTCCACCCCACCTCGCTTCCCGGGCCCTACGGCGTCGGGGACCTGGGCCCCGAGGCCCACCGTTTCGTCGACTGGGCGGTCCGCGCGGGACAGTCGCTGTGGCAGATGCTGCCGGTGGGGCCCGCGGGCGGGCACAACTCGCCGTACGGCTGTCTCTCGGCGTTCGCCGGCAGCCCGCTCCTGATCTCGCCTGAGTTCCTCGTGGAGGACGGCTGGCTGGACGCCGCCGCGCTGGACGATCCGCCGGCCTTCGCCGCGGACCGGGCCGACTTCCAGGCGGTGATGCCGTGGAAGAGGGACCTCCTGAAGGGCGCGTGGGAGCGGTTCAAGGCTCACGGGACCCCCGCGCAGCGGGACTCCGTGGCCGCGTTCGAGGAATCTCCACTTCAGCGGGATTGGCTCTCCGACTGGGCCCTCTTCGCCGCGCTCGTGAAGAAGTACGAGGGGACGGCCTGGCCGACCTGGGAGCAGGGCCTCGCCAGGCGCGAGCCCGCCGCGCTCGCTTCGGCGGCACGCGAGCTCGACGACGAGACCGGATACCAGCGCTTCCTCCAGCACCTCTTCTTCGCGCAGTGGGAGCGCCTGCGAGCGGCCGCCAACGAGCGGGGTCTGCGGCTGTTCGGAGACCTCCCGATCTACACGGCCTTCAACTCGGCCGACGTCTGGGCGAACCAGGACCTCTTCGACCTCGACGCGACCGGCTGGCCGAACACGGTGGCGGGCGTTCCGCCCGACGCCTTCAGCGACACGGGCCAGCGCTGGGGGAACCCCCTGTACGACTGGGACCGGATGGAGCAGCAGGGGTTCCGGTGGTGGGTCGCGCGGATCGGGATGGCGTTCCGTCTGGCCGACGTCGTGCGCATCGACCACTTCCGCGGCTTCGCGGCGTTCTGGGAGGTCCCCGCCGAGCACAAGACGGCGCTCCACGGCCTCTGGGTGCCCGGACCCGGGCGAAAGCTCTTCGACGCGATCCGCAACGCGTACGGGGAGCTCCCGATCGTGGCGGAGGACCTCGGCGTCATCACGCCCGATGTGAAGCGCCTCCTGGACGAGACCGGGTTCCCCGGCATGAAGATCCTCCAGTTCGCGTTCGGCGAGCACGACTCGGAGTACCTGCCGCACCGACACGTGGCGAACTCGGTCGTCTTCACGGGGACTCACGACAACGACACCTCGGCGGGCTGGTTCGCGTCCCTCGGGGAGGAGGAACGGGCTCGCGTCCTCGACTACACCGGGGCCGACGGCTCCCGCATCGCGTGGGACCTGATCCGGACGGCGTACGCCTCCGTCTCGCGACGCGCGGTCGTGCCGTTCCAGGACGTCCTCGGGCTCGGGAGCGAGGCGCGCATGAACCTCCCCGGGCGCGCGGAGATGAACTGGGAGTGGCGGGCGCCGGCGGACGCGTTCACGGACGAGCGGGCGAAGGGGCTGCGCCGGCTGGCGGAGCTGACCGGACGCGTGGCGGTCCCGAAGAGCGAGGCCGCCATGGCTACGGCGGCGCCGGCACTCGACCTCCTCGATCCCGAGGGGCCGGAAGAGACCGCTTGATCTCGAGGCCGCTCGGCGCCACCGGCGTCGTCGTCCCCGCGCTCGGCCTGGGGGCCGCCGCGGTCGGCGATCCGGCGATGAGCGAGGAGGCGGCCGGCACGCTCCTGAACGCGGCGGTCGATCTCGGCGTGACGCTCGTCGACACGGCGCGGAGCTACGGCCTCTCGGAGGAGCGGATCGGGCGGCACCTGTCGTGGCGGCGGAGCGACGTCGTTCTCTCGACCAAGGTCGGCTACGGCGTCCCGGGCGTCGACGACTGGACCGGTCCGTGCGTGACGGCGGGTGTCGAGCGCGCGCTCGCTCTCCTCCGGACCGACGTGATCGACGTGGTGCACCTCCACTCGTGCCCTCTCGCGGTGCTCGAGCGCGGCGACGTCGTCCGCGCGCTATCCGATGCCGTCGGCGCGGGGAAGGCGCGCGTGGCCGCGTACTCGGGCGAGAACGAGGCGCTGGCGTGGGCGCTCGACTCCGGCGCGTTCGGCGCGGTGCAGACGAGCGTGAACGTCTGCGACCAGGCGTCGCTGGCGCGCCCCGGCGGCTTCCGCGGGCGAGGCGTCCTCTCCAAGCGGACGCTCGCGAACGCGGCGTGGCTGGGGCGGGAGACGCTGGACGACGAGGCGGCCACGGAGTACCGCCGGCGCTGGGACGTGCTCGAGCTGTGGGAGGTCATCGGACGGGACCCGGCGGGCCTCGCCGCGCGCTTCGCCGCTTTCGCGCCCGGCGTCTCGTGCGCGCTCGTCGGCACACGGAGGCTCGAGAGCCTGCGCTGGCTCGTCGACGCGGTGGCGGAGGGCCCGCTCCCGGACGACGTGCGTCGCGAGGTCGAGGCCCGCTTCGCGGCGCGCGGCGCGGGCTGGCCCGGGATGATCTGACCGGCGTCGCCGCTAGCCCTGTCTGGCCGCGCTCTCGTCGGGCTCGGCGGCAGACTCGGCCGCCGCCTCGTCGATGTCCATCGCGCCCCGGAGGAAGGTGACGGAGCCGGCCAGCCAGACCAGGGTGCCGAGACCCAGGACCGCGAGGGTCGCGCCCCCGAACGGGACGGCGTTCCGGAAGAGGACGTCGCCCATCTCGGCGTCCATCCCGCCGGCGAAGCAGACGCCGCAGTACAGGACCACACCGACGATGGTGATGATGAAGCCGGCGAGGATCATCGCCTTTCCCCTCCGCTGCAGCGACTCCGCGCGCGAGAGGGTCCCCGACGCGCCGGACGTCCGGGGGATGGAGAGGACGGCCTCGCCGTCGCTCAGGCCGATCGTGGTGGGAGTGGCGTTCGTGCTCATCGCGGACCTCCTGGTGCGGGTTGACGTGGCGTGGAACGGTCGAAGGGGAAGACGGCGGAGGATTGCGGCATGGCGCCCGCCCGGATCGGACGGCTCACGGCTCTCCAGGCCAGGAGGAGCAGCGTGAGGAAGCGCGTCACCAGGCCGGAGAAGGCGAACACCCAGGCGACGATCGCCACGACCAGGAAGCCCCTCGGGATCCAGGCGAGGAAGGGCAGCCGGAACGTCGCGGCCAGCCGGTAGGTGCAGACGCTGTACATGCCGAGCGGGAAGACGAGGCCCCAGTAGAGCGGGTCGTACGTGAACGCCACGTGGCGCCGGGCGTGGCGCCAGATCCCGAGGACGAGCAGCATCGGGATCCACCAGGTGGCCGTCGCCCAGTAGAGGATCGTGCAGCCCTTCACGAACGGAGCGATCGACTGCAGGAACGGCGAATCGCCCGCGGCGGCGACGAGCGTGGTGCCCGCCAGCGTCGAGATGGCGACCGCGCCCATGTTGATCCAGTACGGCGGCATGAGGTCGGACGGGGAGAACCGGAAGAACGTGTACCGATAGAAGATGAGCGAGATCATCCAGACGTAGAGCATCCCGCCGCAGAGCCAGAACGTCGTGAGGAAGAACAGCGCCGCGTCTCGGTCGGCGAGCCGCCCGGGAAGGACCTGGCACCCGAGCACGCAGAGGGACTGCGTGGCGACCACCGCGAGCAGCCAGCCGCCGTTGATCCCCTCGGCGAGCGACGGCTTCTCCTCGCGGATGGTGAGCGCGACGAAGACGGTGTAGGTACAGACGACCCAGAGCGCGAGGGCCAGGACCCACAGCGCCAGCCCGACGGCGGGGGCGTGGCCGATCAGGACGAACTGCGTGCCGAGCACGCACGTCGCGGCGACCGAGGTGAAGAAGCCGGGCCCGCGCTGGTGGCTGGCGAGGTCGGCGAGGAACGCGCGGCGGAAGAGCGCGAAGCGGAGGATCGTGGCCGGCCAGAGGACGCCGTACGCGAGGACGTTGACCCGGAAGAGGATGGTGGAGAGGTCCCGGAGCCCGAGCCAGTGGCACCCGACGGAGACGATCCCCGTGGCCATCGACATCGCGAAGTACGCCGGGTGCAGCGATTCCAGCCGCTCGCGGACGTGGCGGTGGACCCGGACGCGACCCGGGACCAGGGGCGGACGCGAGGGCCTCTCTTCCACGATCGGAACGATGGACGGGCCCGGGAGCGGGGGCCATCCGCCGGCGTCCGACCGCCGCGTCGGTGTCCGTCCTACACGCTCAGCGCGCCAGGCCGTTGCGGACCGCGTACTGGATGATCTCGGCGTTCGAGGCGAGGGACATCTTCTCGAGGATGCGTGTGCGGTACGTGCTCACGGTCTTCACGCTGAGCCGGAGCCGCTCGGCGACCTCCGACACCGGCTTCGCCGCGGCCAGGAGGAGGAAGACCTCGAGCTCGCGGCTCGAGAGGGCCTCGTGCGGCTTCCCCTCGTGGCCTCCCGCGAGGTGGTCGGCGAGCTGCTCGGCCAGCGCCTCGCCGAGGTAGCGGCGTCCCGCAGAGACCGCGCGGATGGCCCGGAAGAGCTCCTCGTCGGCGGCGCGCTCCTTGGTGAGATAGGCGGAGGCGCCTTCGGCGAGCGCCCGGACGACGAACTGGCGCTCGCCGTACATGGAGAGGACGATCACCGGCAGGCCCGGACGCGCCGCTTTCAGGAGCGGCAGCGCCGCGAGGCCGTTCTCCGCGCCCAGCGCCACGTCGAGGATCACGACGTCCCAGGGCTCCGCCTTCACCTTCTCGAGGAGCTCCGCCGACGTCGTCGCCTCGCCGATCACCGCGCCCGCGAACTCCAGCTCGAGGATCCGCCTCAGTCCGGAACGAACGATCTTGTGGTCGTCGGCGATGACGATTCTCATGCTCCCCGCTCCCGGCCCGCCTCCGGATCCGTCGCGTGCGGCGGCACCCGGGGTACCTCCGTGGCGATCGTCGTGCCGGCGCCCGGTCCTCCCTCGATGCGGAAGGAGCCGCCCAGGAGGCGGACCCGCTCCCGCATGCCCAGGATACCGAGCGAGCGTGGCCCCTCGGCGGCCGCCGGTTCGATCCCCTTGCCGTCGTCGTGGATCGTTAGGGTGAGCGTGGTCTCGCGTCCGGCCAGGTCGATGGTGACCTCGGTGGCGCCCGCGTGCCGGACGACGTTGGTCAGGGCCTCCTGGACGAGCCGGAAGACGGTCGTGGACACGAGCGGGTCGAGGGGCTCCGGGAGATCGCGCACGTCGAGGACGATCGCGAGGCCCGACTTCGCCTCGCAGTCCCGCACCAGCCAGTCGAGCGCGGCCGCGAGCCCGAGCCGATCCAGCACGGGAGGGCGCAGCTCCGAGGCGATCCGCCGGACGGAGTCGATGGCCGAGTCGATCTGCTCGCCGATCGCGGCGAGGGCCTGGTCGCCGGCGGCCGTCCTCGGGCCGAGGCGTCCCAGCGTCGACAGCTCCATCTTCAGACCCGTCAGGACCTGGCCGAGCTCGTCGTGGAGCTCCCGCGCGATGCGGCCCGCCTCCTCGTCGCGCGCTAGCTGCAGGCGCTGGGAGAGGGCCCGGAGCCGGTCCCGCGCCTCGCGCGCCTCCCGCTGCCGCGCGCTCAGGGCGTCCGCCATGCTGCCGAAGGAGACGGCGAGCTCCTGCAGCTCGCCGTGGCTTGCGGGCAGGGGAGCCCGCGCCGAGAGGTCGCCGGCTCCGAAGCGGCGGACCGCCTGCGTGAGGGCCCGCAGGTCGCGCAGGACCGAGAGCTCCGCCGCGAGGACGGCGGACGTGACGGCGAAGACCGTCGCCAGGGCGAGCGCGGCGAGCGTCCGGGAGAAGGCCAGGTTCGCCGTCCGTTGCACCCGCTCGTACGGCAATCCGGCGACGACGAAGACGCCCGGGACCCCCTCCATGGGCGTCGCCACGAAGTACCGGGGAACCGCGGGCGAGCCGATCCGGAGGACCGCTCCCCGTGGGCGGTGGAGCGCCTCGGCGAGCGCGGGATCCGGGCGGCCCCGCTCGGCGAGGAAGTCGTTCGCGGCCGCGCCGGAGCGCGCGAGCACCTGACCCGTGCGGTCGGCGATGAGGAGCGAGTAGCCGGCGGGGAGGCTCGCCTGCTCGGCGAGATGGTCGAGCCAGCCGAGCTCGACGGCGACGAACGCCACCGCGCACGGAGCGCCCCGTGCGTCGCGGAGCGCGTACGCCAGGTGGAGCACCGGGCGGCCGACGAAGCCGACGACGTACGTCCCCGTCTCCACGACGGTGGAGCCGAGGGCCCGCTCGAACGCGGTGTTCGTCCTCAGGCTCGCGGGATGCGCGAGGGGCGCCGCGCTGCAGGTGACCTCCCCTGCCGGTGACGCGATGCCGATGTTGGCGAACTGCGGGAAGCCGCTCAGGAGCGCGGGCAGGTAGTCGGGGCAGGACGGCATCGCCGCCCCCTGCCGGCCGTCGCACGGAAGGAGCGCGCCGAGGCGGCGGAGGAGGTTCCGTCCCCCGTTCAGCTGATGGGCGTGCTCCCGCGAGGCGAGGCCGCCCAGGTGCCGGGCTTCCGTCTCCATCCGCTCCAGGGCCGACTCGCGCTCCCTCACGGCCACGAGGAAGATGAAGAGGAGCGCGGGGACGGTCGCGAAGGCGACGAGCAGGATGAGCCGGCCCCGGAGCGTGAGGAAGACGGCGAGGAGACGGCGCGCGGCGCTCACGGGGACTCCGGGCGCCGCCGCTTGCGGAAGAGGGTGAAGCGGCGACGCGCGTGCCGCTCGGCCTTCTGCCGGAGCGCGAAGTGCTTCACCGCCCGCTCCGCCGGCACCGCGCGGTCGCCGAACCGCTCGCGCAGGTACCGGAGGTGGTCGGCGAGAAACAGGTAGAGATCGGTCTCGGTCCGGCCGGGGAAGCCGTCGAGGACGCCGCTCGCCCGGATCCGCTCGACCATCGGCCGGATCACCGTGTCGCGAAACGACGCGACGGCCTCCTCCCACGAGACGTCCCGCCGCCGGTCGAGGCCCAGGAAGTACCGGTGTACCGCGATGTGGTCGAGGAGCCGGTCGTAGCCTCCCGGCTCGGTCACCCGCCACTCGTCCGGATGCTCCGGCACCAGTCCGGTCGCCTCCAGGAAGCCGGCGAGCCCCTCGCGGAGGACCACGTCCTCGAGCGAGGCGTCGGGCGGCAGCGGCACCGGCGTCTCGAACTCGGTGACGCGGGCCTCGATGGTCTCGGCGCCGAGGGCCCGCGCCACCGAGACGCGGTGGTGGCCGTCGACGACGAAGTACACCTCGCCGACGCGGTACAGCACCACCGGAGGAAAGCCGCGGTGCCCCTCGGCCAGCGTCGCGACGTCCTCCCACCGGTCCCGGAGCGACTCGCGCCGCGGCAGGAACGCGTTCGTGAACTCGGTGGCCCGATCGAGCGTGCCGCGGATCCTCTCGAGCGGCACCTCCTCGAGACCGCGGTCGACGCCGCGCGCGAGCTTCAGCCGGCTCCGCACCTCCTCGAACGGCAGCAGGTCGGCCGGCTGGCCGCGAAGGGCGGCGAGGAGGTCCTGCACGAGCGCGGCGGCGCGCGCGGCGTCGAAGCGAGACACCCGGCGATTGTGGCAGGCGCCCGCGACGCGGGCCGCGGCGTACCATTCCCGAGGAGCTCGACATGCGACGTCCCGGAATCCTCGTCCCCGCCGCCCTCTCCTTCGTCTTCCTCACCTGCGCCTCGCAGTCGTCGCAGCGTCCGAGCAAGCCGGCGACCGGCACGCCGCGCACCGTCCGGGGCCCGGACGCGGGCTGGAAGATCGGCTGGGCGAAGGGAGCGGTCTTCTACGAGGTCTTCGTCCGGAGCTTCCAGGACTCCGACGGCGACGGGAAGGGCGACCTGCCCGGACTGATCTCCCGCCTCGACTACCTCAACGACGGCGACCCCGCGACGACGACGGACCTCGGCATCGACGGGATCTGGCTGATGCCGGTGTTCCGCTCGCCCAGCTACCACGGCTACGACACCACCGACTACGAGAACGTGAACCCCGACTACGGCACCAACGAGGACCTGGAGAGGCTCTGCGTCGAGGCGCACCGGCGTGGCATCCGCGTCATCGTCGACCTCGTTCTCAACCACAGCGGCAGCGGCCATCCGTGGTTCCAGGAGTCGGCGTCCTCGCCGGGCTCGCCGAAGCGCGACTGGTACGTCTGGCGCGACTACGACCCGGGCTGGAAGCAGCCGTGGGCCGGTCCGTACGGCACGTCGACGACGTGGCACCCGCTGAACGGCGCGTATTTCTACGGCGTCTTCTGGAGCGGCATGCCCGACCTCAACTACCGCTCGGCCGAGGTGCGCGCCGAGGCGAAGCGGATCGCCGGGCTGTGGCTCTCGCGCGGGGTCGACGGCTTCCGCCTCGACGCGTCCCGATACCTGATCGAGAACGACGGCCCCAACGGCCAGCAGGACACGCCGGAGACGCACGCGTTCTGGAAGGAATTCACGGCGCACGTGCGAAAGGTGGCGCCGGAGGCGCTGATCGTCGCCGAGAACTGGACCGAGACCCCGATCATCGCGACGTACTACGGCGACACCAGCGTGATCCCCGAGGGGGACGAGCTGCCGATGAACTTCGACTTCCCGCTCGCGGACCAGACGCTCAAGGGCCTCCAGAGCGGGAACGCCACCGGGATCGCCGCGACGCTCGACGCGGTGAGGAAGGCGTATCCGGCCACGGTCACCGACACGCCGTTCCTGACCAATCACGACCAGGTGCGGCTGATCACGCAGCTGAGCGGCAGCGTCCCCCGCGCGAAGAACGCCGCGGCGCTCCTCCTGACGTACCCCGGGACGCCGTTCCTCTACTACGGAGAGGAAGTCGGGCTCCAGAACGGGACGACGAACAACGACGAGGCCAAGCGGACGCCGATGCCGTGGGACGCGACGGCCGGCGGCGGCTTCACCACGGGCAGCCCCTGGTTCACGTTCGCGCCCGGGAAGGAGAGTGCCAACGTCGCGGGACAGACGGGGAATCCGGATTCGCTCCTGTCGCGGTACCGGACGCTGATCCGGGCGCGGAAGGGCTCGGTCGCGCTGACGAAGGGAAGCCTCGAGCTGCTGACGCCGACGAGCGGCTCGACCCCGATCCTCGCTTTCCTTCGAGTCACGGGCGACGAGCGCGTCCTGGTCGCGCACAACGTGAGCGACGGTTTCGCGGTGGGCGGCCCGTACGCGATCACGGGGTCGACGTTCGAGCCGCTCTTCACCGACGCGAACGTCGGGATCCCGTCCGGCGGGTCGGGGCGCTTCCAGATCGCGCTGCCGGCGCGTGGCACCGGGATCTGGCGCGTCCGATAGGAGTCCGGGCTCCTATTTCGCTGGCGCCGGCGTGGGAGTCGTCGCGGCGAAGTAGCGGTCGAAGGTCTTCGTCCTGCCTGGTGTGGCGGCCGGCGCCGGAGTCGCGGCCGCGCGCGCCGTCGGGACCGGAGTGGCGACGGGAACCGGGGTCGTGGGGGCCGAGACAGGCGGCGGAGGCGGCGCGCCGGGGCTCGCGCTCAGGGAGCCGGGGCCGGCCAGCTTGCGGATCGCCTCGACCCGCCCGGTGAGCACGAGGGCGGCTCCACCGGGGAGCGAGGCCAGGAGGTCGGGCCGCGCCGGCTCGATGAGGAGGATGGTCTCGGCGGTCGCCCGGCGGGCCCTGAGGAGCGCGTCGAGAGAGGGAGTCGCCGGTCCGGGCAGGAGGACGAGCGTGGCCGCCTCGGGGACGTCCGCGGCGCCGAAGTCCGCGGCGACCGAGAGCCCGCCGTCGAGAGCGATCGTGCGCGCCGCTCCCACGAGGGGCGGTGCCGGCGTCGTCGACGCGCGGGCCGCCCGCACCACCGCGAGGTCCGCGCCGTCCGGGACGAGGAGGAGCACCCCGCCGCCCGGTTCGGCTCCCGCCGTGAGCGGGAACAGCAGGAGGGCGAGAGCGCAGGCGGGGAACGGCACGGACATGTCGCTTCCTCCTCGGCGGGGTAACCAGAATAGTACGCAGGAACGGCGCCGCCGGATCTCGTCCAGGATGATGCGAATGAATCATCTGGCGCGTAATTTTTTCGACATCCCGAGGGACACCGGGAGCGCAGAATCGAGGCGGAGGCCTCACATCCCTTCCGACGTGACTCGGGTGTCCGGTCAGGCGCGTTCGACCGCTCTCCTCGTGACGTGGCTCACCGTCGTGGCCGCGGTGGGCGTTTCCGGCTGCGGAGCGCGCCAGGCCGCTCCCCGCACCGCTCCGGCCGCTGCTGCCGTCGCCGCCGCCGCTCCGGTCCCCGCCCCGCTCCCCCCGCTCGACTGGCGCGACGCCGTCCTCTACTTCGCGATCGTCGACCGCTTCGCGGACGGCGACCCGTCCAACGACGCGAAGGTGGACGTCTCGGCGAAGGGCGCGTTCCACGGCGGCGACCTGAAGGGTCTCACCGAGAACCTGGAGGAGATCGCCTCGCTCGGCGTGAACGCGCTCTGGATCACGCCGGTGGTCAGGAACATCGACGGCTTCGTGACGGGAGCCGGCTTTCCCGATTGGGGCTATCACGGCTACTGGGCCGACGACTTCGGCGCGCTCGACCCGCGCTTCGGCTCGGAGGCCGACCTGCGCCGGCTCGTCGACGCGTGCCATCGGAAAGGGATCCGTGTCCTCCTGGACGTCGTCTACAACCACGCCGGCTACGCCTCGCGCTACCTGACCGACCCGAAGACCAGGGGCTGGCTGCGCAGCAACGAGAACGGGAGCTGCGGCACGGACGACCTGACCTCGTGCGTCTCCGGTCTGCCCGATTTCCGGACCGAGCTTCCGGAAGTGGCCGAGTACCTCCTGAAGAAGCAGATCGACTGGGCGAAGCGTTCCGGCGTCGACGGCTTCCGGCTGGACACGGTCAAGCACGTCGATCACCCGTTCTGGAAGGCTCACCGGCAGCGGACCCGCGCCGAGGTCTCGCCTGGCTTCTTCCTGCTGGGCGAGGTGTGGGGCGGCGACGCCAAGGTCCTGGACCCGTGGTTCGCCGGCGACGAGATGGACGCCGGCTTCGACTTCGGATTCCAGGGGAGCGCGCTCGGCTTCGTGCAGGGCCGGGGCCGCGCGGTGGCGTTCGACCGCTACCTCTCGTCGCGCGAGAAGATCCGTCCCGGCTACCTGCTGGCCCACTTCCTGTCGTCGCACGACGTCCCGGGAGGCCTCTTCCAGCTGGGCGGCGACAAGGAGCTGTTCCGTCTGGCCGTGGTGCTCCAGATGACCGTGGCCGGCATCCCGACGATCTACTACGGCGAGGAGGTCGGCCGCCCCGGCGGCGACTGGCCCGACAACCGCAGCGACATGCCGTGGGGATCGCGGGGGATCAAGCCAGGGGCGGGCCAGGCGCGCGACGAGGAGCTCCGCGAGCTGTACCGCAAGCTGATCGGGATCCGCCGCGAGCATCCCGCGCTGACCCGCGGGGCGCACCAGGCGATCGCCACCGAGGGGGACCTGTACGCGTTCCTGCGCCGCGACGCGGCCTCGAAGGACGTCGTGGTCGTCGCGGTCAACCGCGGCTCCGAGCCTGCCCGCGTCTCGTTCCCGCGGCCGGCGGAATGGGGGGAGCGGGCCGCCCTCGAAGCCCTCTCGGGGACGACCCTCCCGGCCGCGGGCCCGTCCGTCGAGACGACCCTCGGTCCACGCGCCGCCTCGATCTTCGCGGTCCGATAGGAAGGAGCACGATGGCCTCCGTCGTTTTCAAGCACGTCGCCAAGCGGTACGGGGACGTCTCGGTCATCGAAGGGCTCGACCTCGAGATCGAGGACCACGAGTTCATGGTCCTGGTGGGGCCCTCGGGCTGCGGCAAGTCGACGGCGCTGCGGATGATCGCGGGGCTCGAGGAGATCTCGGACGGGAACGTCGAGATCGCCGGAAAGGTGGTCAACGACCTGCCCCCGAAGGACCGCGACATCGCCATGGTGTTCCAGAGCTACGCGCTCTACCCCCACATGACGTGCCGGGAGAACATCGAGTTCGGTCTGAAGATCCGGAAGATGCCGCGTCCGGAGATCGACAAGCTCGTGAACGAGGCGTCGGAGATCCTCGGCATCTCCCAGCTGCTCGACCGCAAGCCGAAGCAGCTCTCCGGCGGGCAGCGCCAGCGCGTCGCGCTCGGCCGCGCCATCGTCAGGAAGCCGGCGGTCTTCCTCTTCGACGAGCCGCTCTCGAACCTCGACGCCAAGCTGCGCGTGCAGATGCGGGCCGAGATCAGCAAGCTCCAGCAGCGCCTGAAGACCACGGCGGTCTACGTCACCCACGATCAGGTCGAGGCGATGACGATGGGGCACCGGATCGCCGTGATGAAGGACGGCAAGCTCCAGCAGGTGGGGACGCCGCTCGAGGTGTACGAACGGCCGCGGAACCTGTTCGTCGCCAACTTCATCGGGACGCCGCCCATGAATTTCGTGAAGGCGACGATCGCCGAGGGCGGGACGAAGCTGGTGGCGGCCAAGCTCACCCTGCCGGTGCCGGCCTCGCTCCGCGACGTGACCCGTGGCCGGGACGGGCTGAAGGTCGTCGTCGGCGTGCGGCCCGAGAACCTGCTCGATCCCGGGAAGACGCCGCGCGGCGAGACCGCGCGCGTGGCGGTGGAGGTCGAGATCGTCGAGCCCCTCGGCCACGAGGTGATCGTGCACGGGCGCATCGGCGACGACCTCCTGGTCTCCAAGCTCGACCCGCACGGCGTCCCCGCCGTCGGCTCGACGATCGAGATCGTCGTGGAGCTCGACGCGCTCCACCTCTTCGACGCCCAAACAGAGCTCCGCCTCTCGGCGGACGGCAAGTGACGGAGGTTCCGGCATGAAACGCATCCTGAAGTCGGCGGCCCTCGGGCTCGTCGCGCTCGGCCTCACGGCGCCCGCATCGGGCGCCGAGATCGTCGTCTGGCACGCCTACCGGGCGGAGGAGAAGGCCGCGCTCGAGAAGGTCGTGGCGGCGTACAACGCCTCCCCGGCGGCCAAGGGGAACAAGGTCACCACACTGGCGGTCCCGTACGACGCGTTCGCCGACAAGATCTCGGCGGCCGTCCCGCGCGGCAAGGGGCCCGACGTCTTCATCTACGCCCAGGATCGGCTGGGCGGCTGGATCGAGGCCGGGAACACGGTCGAGCCGATCGACTTCTTCCTGGACAAGGCGACGAAGGACCGGTACATCGCGACGACCCTCGAGGCGATGACCTACCGCGGCACGATCTACGGGCTGCCGATGGACTTCAAGGTCATCACCATGATCTACAACAAGAAGCTCGTCCCGACGCCGCCGAAGACCACCGGCGAGCTCGTGACGGTGGCCAGGAAGCTCAGCGACGCGAAGTCGGGGAAGTTCGGCCTGGCGTATTCGTACGGCGACTTCTACTACCACGCCGCGCTGATGAACGGCTTCGGCGGGCGCGTCTTCGACCCGGGCCCCAAGCCCACGCTCAACCTGCCGGAGAACGTCAAGTCGCTCGACCTCCTGATCCGCTGGTTCGACAAGGACGGCATCCTGCCGCTCGAGCCGTCGACCGCGCTCATCACCTCGCTCTTCAACGAGGGGAAGGCCGCCATCGTCTTCTCCGGGCCGTGGTTCCTCGGGGAGATCGCCAAGGGCGTCGACTACGCGCTCGCGCCGCTTCCCACGATCGACGAGGCGGGCGGCAAGCCGATGCGCCCTTGGATGACCGTGGAGGGTGTCTACATCGCCGCGCCCTCGAAGAGCAAGGACGCCGCCTACGACTTCGCCAAGTACCTGACCGAGGCGCCACAGGGGAAGGTGATGGCGCTCGAGGGGCGCCAGACGCCGGCCAACAAGGCCGTCTACGACGACCCGAAGGTGAACGGCGACCCGATCCTCTCGGCGCTCCGCAAGCAGGTCGAGGTGGCGGTGCCGATGCCCAACCTCCCCGAGATGACGATGGTCTGGTCCCCGGCCACGACGGCCATGAACACCATCACCAAGAAGTCGGCGACGCCCAAGGCCGCCCTCGACGCCGCGCAGGCGGCCGTCGAGAAGGACGTGGCGGGGCTCCGGAAGAAGAAGTAGCGCACCGATGTCGTCCCCGGTCGTCACCCACCGCCTCCGCGCCGGCCTCGGCGTCCTCCTGTCGACGGCGCTGCTCGTCGGGCTCGGCTCGCTGCTGCTCGACGGGGCGCACCGGCGGGAGACGGCGTCACGGGCGCGGCGCGAGGCGGTGATCGACCTGCAGGCGCTCGTCGACCTGGTCCAGCGGGCGGGGGTCTCGGGCGACCCGGTGCGCAAGGCCGTGGAGGCGTGGCAGGAGACCGGGAGGAAACGCGAGGCCGTCCGGGTAGTCGTCTTCGACGGCCTCTCGCTGGAGGCCTCCACCGCCCCGGCCGACACCGGCGAGAGGGCGGCGCCGCGCCGCCTCGCCCGGGAGGAGAAGGACGTCTACGACCGCGGGCAGAGACTGCGGGCCGCGGTCGAGACCAACAGGCAGGAAGGCGGCGCGCGCAAGGACGAGATCGAGGTCGAGACGCTCGCGAGCGGCGGGCTGTCGCTGGCCGCGCCGATCCAGAAGGACGGCGACGTCGTCGGGATGGTCGAGGTCGAGACCCAGAAAGTGCCGCCCGCGCGCCGCGCCGGGCGCTTCGCCGGGAGCCTCCTCGTCCTGGTCCCCCTGGTCGTCTTCGCCGGGCTCGCCGTCGTGGTGGGCGAGCGCCGAGGCTCCCTGATCGCCCTCGCCGCCGTGCTCTTCGCGGGCGTCGTCTGGCGGTTCGGAGGGACCGCCCGGGAGGCTCTGGTCGCCGAGCGGCTCGAGAGCGAGGCCGCGATCGGGAAGACCGTGGCCGCGACGGCCGACGCCAGCCGGAGCGCAATCACCACGCTGGGGCTTCCGGCGGAGCCCGCGGCCGACCCGGCGGCGTGGGACTGCGACGCCTTCCGCCGTCCGCTCGGATTCGTCACGGCGTCGGGCACGCTCCACGAGTCGAAGCTGACGCCCGAGCTGGACCTGGTGCGGCGGGGCGCCCGGCGGGCTCTCGCCGGGATCGTCGTCCTGTCGTTCGTCGTCCTCGTCTTCCTCGCCTCCGGCGGAGCGGCGAAGCTGAAGGACGTGCTCGTCGACAACCGTCAGGCCTACGCCTACACGGCGCCCGCCCTGATCGGGATGGCCGTGCTCGTCTTCTTCCCGTTCCTGTACGGGATCATCCTGTCGTTCACCGACTCCAACATCTACAACAGCGGCAAGTCGATCCCCGACATCTGGGTGGGTCTCCGGAACTACATCGACGTCCTGAGCGACTTCTCGGTCGCCAAGACCGGGGCCGACGGCTCGGTCGTCTTCAACTACCTGAACTTCTACTGGACGCTCTTCGTGACGATCGTCTGGACCATCGCCAACGTCGCGTTCGGCGTGACGGTCGGGCTCGCCCTGGCCTTGATTCTCAACACGAAGGGCCTCGCCCTCCGCCCCATCTACCGCGTCCTCCTGATCCTGCCGTGGGCGATGCCCAACTACATCACCGCCCTGATCTGGAAGGGGATGTTCCACCAGCAGTTCGGGGTGGTGAACCAGGTGATCCAGATGGCGGGCGGGAGCGCCGTGTCGTGGTTCCAGACGCCGTTCACGTCGTTCCTGACGGCCCTGGCGACGAACGGCTGGCTCAGCTTCCCGTTCATGATGGTCGTCTCCCTGGGCGCCCTGCAGTCGATCCCGGCCGACCTGTACGAGGCGGCGCGGGTGGACGGCGCGTCACGCTGGCAGCAGTTCGTCTCCATCACCCTGCCGTCGCTGAAGCCGGCGCTCGTCCCGGCGATCATCCTGTCGGTCGTCTGGACCTTCAACATGTTCAACATCGTCTACCTCGTGACCCAGGGCGAGCCGGGCGGCTCCACCGAGATCCTGATCACCCAGGCGTACAAGTTCGCGTTCGAGAAGTACCGGTACGGCTACGCCGCCGCGTACTCAACCGTCATCTTCCTGATCCTCCTCGCCTACGGGACGTTCCAGAACAGGATGTCCCGGGCGACCGAGGCGTGAGGAGAGGGGCCGATGAAGAGCCGCGCCGGGGCCGACGAGCCCGCCCACCTGCCTCTCCACGTGACCCTCGTGATCGTGACGATCGTGACGATCTACCCGATCCTGTGGGTCGTCACGATCGCGCTCTCCGGCAACCAGAGCCTCAACATCGCCGACCTGCCGGCCGACCCGACGTTCTGGGACCGGCTCCGCTCGGTGATCCCGTGGCCGAAGACCATCTCCCTCGCCAACTTCCGGTCGGTCTTCGCGGACCAGCCGTTCGCCCGCTGGGTCCTCAACAGCGCGATCGTCGCGTCGGCCACCACGGTGCTCTCGGTCTTCCTGGCGTGCACGGCGGCCTACGCGTTCTCGCGCTTCAAGTTCCCCGGCCGGCGCGCCGGCATGATGGCGTTCCTGGTCTCCCAGATGTTCCCCGGGACGCTGATGCTGATCCCGCTCTACATCATCCTGGTGAAGTGGCTCGGGCTCGGCTCGACGCGGCTCGGGCTGATCCTCGTCTACTCGATGACCTCGATCCCGTTCTGCGTCTGGATGCTCAAGGGCTACTTCGACACCATCCCGCGGGAGCTCGAGGAGGCGGCCCTGATCGACGGCGCGTCGCCGGGCACGATCTTCTGGCGGATCGTCCTTCCGCTCGCCAAGCCGGCGGTCGCGGTGACCGCGCTCTTCTCGTTCATGACGGGCTGGAACGAGTTCATCCAGGCCGCCACGTTCATGGACAAGGAGACGATGTACACGGCGCCGGTCGGATTGCGCTTCTTCGTCGGCGGCTTCTCCCAGCAATGGGGCTACTTCGCCGCCGGCTCGATCATCGTCTCCATTCCCATCGTCGCGTTGTTCCTGTTCCTGCAGAAGTACCTCGTTTCCGGCCTGACCGCCGGAAGCGTCAAGGGCTAATCGACCCTGAGAGGAGGATCCCCATGGTGAAGCGGACGTCCCAGATCCTGACGCTCGGCGGCCTCGCCGCCTGTCTCCTGGCCGGCTCGGCGCTGGCCCAGGAGGTGTCGTTCAAGGACCCGACCGGCGACGACAACGGCCCGGGCGGCTACACCTACCCGACGGACACGGTCTACAAGAAGGGCTCGTTCGACCTGACCGACTTCAAGATGAAGGTCAACGGGGACAAGGCCGAATTCTCGGTCGGCGTCAACAGCAGCATCGAGGACCCGTGGAAGATGGGCGGCGGGTTCAGCGTCCAGATGGTCTTCATCTTCATCGACACGGACGGCAAGGAGGGGAGCGGCTTCACCAAGGGGCTGCCGGGCCTGAACATCGCCTTCGGGCCGAAGGACGGATGGGAGCGCTGCGTCATCCTGTCGCCCCAGCCGCCGGGGAAGGTGAGGAACGAGGTCGATCTCAAGGCGGGCGCGATGAAGGCGGCCGTGCTCGTCCCCGACCGGACCAAGGGCTCCGGTCGGACGATCTCCGGCTCCGTCGACCTGAAGGCGCTCGGCGAGGGCGATCCGAAGACCTGGGGCTATCAGGTCGTCATGCAGTCGAACGAAGGCTTCCCGGACTCCAGCGACCTCCTGACCCGGAAGGTCAACGAGTACGAGGGGCAGCACCGCTTCGGCGGCGGCAACGACGGCGACTGCGACCCGCACGCGGTCGACGTCCTGGCCGGCGACGGCAAGGGCGACAAGAGCGAGGTCGAGGCGCAGCACAAGATGCTCGCCTACGAGTGCAGCCCGGACGGGACCGCCAAGAAGCTGGCGACCCTGACGATGGTCCACGCGAAGTAGCGATTTTCGAGAGGAGAGGCGTATGCGCAGACTTTCTTTCGCGCTGGCGCTCGGGCTCGCAGCGGCGGTCGCCGCCGGGCCGGCCGCCGCGCAGTCCAAGTTCACGATCAGCGGCACCACGTACACCAAGTGGCTCTGGGGCAATCAGCGTGACCAGGGCGCCCTCTACAACTTCACGACGGTGCCTGGCGAGGGGTACGGCGACAACGGGCAGGGCTCCGAGGTGGAGCTGCTCCTGAACGCGCGGGTCTCGCGGGCCGTCCAGGTCCAGGCCCGGCTCCACAGCCGCTTCAACCAGAACTTCTGGACGAACTTCGGCGGCTTCGGCAACCCGACCGGCGGCAACGACTGCACGGGGGGCGGCTGCGGTGAGACCGACGCGCGCTCGAACCAGTACGTCAAGCTGCGCGGGGTGGCGGTCACGCTGACCCCGGGCTACAGCTGGATCGACTCGGCCACCATCGGCGCGAACGACTTCGGGATGTTCGACCCGTACGTCATCGGCCGCCTCCGCTACATCGACCGCGACAACGCGTCCGGGCTTCTCTTCCAGGGCTCGGCCCTGGGCAAGAACCTGACGTGGGACCTGACGCGGATCTCGCTTCCGCGCCTCTGGGCCGGCCCGTTCTTCAACACCGGCACGTTCCACGCGGCGGACGCGGCGTACGGCATCCAGATGAAGTACGCGATCGGCTCGGTCGCGGACGTGGGCGGCATCGCCCAGCTCGTCAACGACCAGGAGGTCCGGTCGGACGACTTCAACTTCGACAACGGTCGCTCGACCCGGTTCCGTTTCAAGAACACCGTCGTCGGCTTCAAGGCCGGGGTGCACCCGAACGCCAAGCTCGACGTTCGCCTCGCCTACTACCACTCGAACTCCGACACCAGCGACGCGCTCGCCTCGGGAGACACGACCCCGAACGGGAAGTACTTCACCGACATCAACAAGTATTCGCCGGTCCCGCTCGGCAACCGCGAGGGCTGGAGCGGCCGGGCCAACGTCGACCTGAACGATCCGTTCGGTGTGGGCCTCTCCTTCAAGATCGAGGCGTTCCACATCGGGGCCGACTACGTGTCGATGATGGCGTCGCGCCGTGAGGCCGACGTCCTCCTGACCGAGGGCCACGACTCGGCGTTCGCGTTCGGCGGCCCGTCCAACGCGATCTACGGCGTGTTCGGCGGCAACAAGACCCGCATCGGCTACGGCGGCTGGGACGGCACCGCGCAGCAGGTCGCCACGATCAACGTCGACAACGACTTCACCGACTTCGACGAGCCCATGGCGGAGACGGCGATCGGCTGGCAGGGCCTCACGATCGTCCCGACGTTCTCGACGGGCGCGCTCGACCTGCAGGCCGAGCTCTCCTTCATCGGCTACGACACCAACTGGCAGGCCTGGGGCGACGCCTCGCGCTCGATCTTCCAGACCCCGTACCCCGGCCAGGACCTCGACTCCGGCCTCGCCCACTTCCGGTCGGCGTTCGCGCCGTTCCAGGACAAGAAGACGACGCTCGGCGCGCTGAACGCCAAGTACGTGATCGCGGCGGGCAAGGGCATCGACGTCTTCGGCAAGCTCAAGTTCCTCAACGAGACGGACAACCGGATGAACGACGCCGCCTTCCTGCCGTACAAGGCGGGCGACTGCGCCGGCGGCACCACCGCCTGCAAGAACCAGGAGAACTTCTACTCCACCGGCAACTCCACGAGCGGGCTCTACAGCAACCCGTCGGTCATCACGGTCACGAACCCGGTGACCGGCGTGAAGACGACCGGCTACCAGTGGAAGCCGTTCGACAGCCTCTCGGACGACGACCGTGACCTGAAGTACTTCAGCTTCAACCTCGGCGCCGGCTACCAGGTGACGAACGACCTGTACGCGTCGCTGACCTACGCGTACTACAACGCGGACCTCAAGGACGGCAACTCGGCGTTCCAGGCGTACCGCCTCCACGAGCTGGCCTCGGGCAAGAGCACGAAGAACCAGCTGATCGTGAAGCTGAAGTACACCCTGGGCGGCCTCTCCGAGTGCGGCCTCGAGTACCAGTACAACTTCGGCACCTTCGACCCGGACTTCGGCGGCGGCTACGTCGTCCAGTACGCGTCGGAGGACACGGCCCGCAACGTCGGCGTCCCGGTCAACTCGCCCGGCTTCGCCGGCCGCTTCACCGGCTGGAACAGCCTGCTGTCCCGCGAGTTCGACCAGCAGCGGCTGAAGGCCTTCATGAAGGTGCAGTTTTAGGCCCCACGATCGGCTGCGCCGATCGCACCGGGGATGGGGGGCCTAAAGGCTGCGAGTTTCTCGGGGGAACCCCGCGCGGGTTCCCCCGAACCCCCTCCTCCGAGACCAGAGCGTGAACTCAATCCGGGGCCCGGGTGAATCGCCCGGGCCCCTTTTCCTGGAGCATCATCGGACCATGAAGCGATTCCTCGCCGCGGTCGCCCTCCTCGGCCTCGCCGCGCCCCTCGCCGCAAAGAAGCCGGAGCCGATCTTCGTCCTCACCGATCCGCGCGGGGACGATCACGGGGACGGCACGTTTCAGTACCCGCTGAGGAGCGATCTCGCAAAGGGGGACTTCGACCTGCTGTCGCTCGAGGCGCGGGCCGACAGCGGCGGGACCCTCTTCGTCGCGACGTTCGCCCGGCCTGTCGCGCCGACGTCGCGGCGCACCATCGACTTCGGTGGCGGGAACCTCGACTCGATCGCCCGCTTCGGCTTCTATACGCTGAACCTCGACATCTACATCGACACCGATCGGGTGCCCGGCTCCGGCAGCACCGTCCTCCTTCCCGGCCGCAAGGCCGAGGCCGATCCGGCGAACGCGTGGGAGAAGGCGATCTGCCTGACCCCGCGGCCGTTCGAGGCGAAGGAGGAGCTCCGCCGGCTGCTGGCCCGCTTCGCGAAGAAGGACCTCAAGGAGAAGACCGGGAAGATAGAGCCCGGCCAATCGTCGGCGATCAACCAGGAGGTGCGCGGCGACATCGAGGAGCGGGTCTTCTTCCCGACCCGCATCCGCGTCTTCGGCCAGACGATCGAGTTCTTCGTGCCGGGCTCGTTCCTTCTCGGCGGCGTGGCGAAGCCGGAGTGGAGCTACGTCGTGGCCGTCTCCGGTGCCGACATCTTCCAGCGCGTCGACGTGACGGCCGCCGTCGGGCTCTCGAAGCCCGAGCCCGACACGCTGATGATCCTCCCCGTCGAGCCGGGCCGCTCCCAGGAGGTGTTCGGCACGAACCGTGAGGACCCGCTCCAGCCGCCGCTCGTGGACGTCATCGTGCCGGACGGGAAGAAGCAGGAGGACGTGCTGAAGGACGACGACCCGAAGGCGGGGAGGCCGGTGCGCCTTCTCGGGGTCGTGCCGGGGAAGAAGTGAGCCCGGCGCCGGTCAAGCCCGCGGTCCCGCACGCCGCGCTCGAGTCGCTCGACGTCCGCGTCGGGGAGATCGTCGCCGCTGTGGCCGTGCCGAAGTCGGAGAAGCTGGTAAAGCTGTCCGTCGACTTCGGCGACCACACCCGGCAGATCCTGGCCGGCCTGAAGAAGGAGCGGCCGGACCTCTCCGAGATCGTCGGGAAGCAGGCGCTCTTCGTCGTCAACCTGGAACCGCGGAGGATGGCGGGTGAGGTGTCCGAGGGGATGCTCTTCGACCTCGGCTACGAGGACGGGCTCGTGCCGTGCTTCGCGGTGCCGGAGCGGCTGGTCCCGAACGGGACGCGGGCGGGGTAGGAGCCCCCATCGCGTCGAGAGGACGAACGCGGAAGCTCACCGGCGTGCCTCGACGAAGATCCCGTCTCCCGTGCGGTTGTCGACGACGGTCGCGTAGGCATAGACCCGCCCGCCGTCGATCACCGAGACCTCGAGCCGCGCCGACGGGAGTGAAGCCGTGATCCCGAGGTCCGCGAAGACGCGGGAGATCTGTCGCGACTGGCTTCCCGCAACCGAGTAGCTCTTGACCGCGAGGAGGTTCCCCTGCGGATCGAAGGCGCGAAGGAGCACCGTCGCGCCGCTCGGGTCGAACGCCGCGAAGGCGAAGTTGCAGCGGTAGCCGGCGTCGCTCTGGAGCTGGATCAGGTCTGCCGTCTCGCCCGGGGAGAGGAGCTCCCCTCCCTCGCGCGCGGGGACCGACACGCCGTACGTCCCGGTGGGGGCGAGGTTGTAGGTCCGCGCGCCCGTGACGACGGGGCCGGGCGCCGTCACGAAAAGGACGCCCGCCTGGTCGCCCGTCGCCTCCGGGAAGAGACTGGTGATGACGTCGTCGTAGGCACGTGTCTCTCCCGCGGGTAGATCCAGGCTCTTCGTGACGGTGCCCGACGGCAGGGCGAGCGTCAGCTCGATCTTCTGTGCGGCGGGGCTGTAGATCCTGAGGTCGGTCCTGAAATCGGTGTCGTTCGCCCCTCTCGCCCGCACGACGCCGGGGAGCATGACCCGCGTCGCCCCCGATCTGACCGTCGCTCCCGTCTCGTAGACGGCGTCGCCCGTGGCGTTGTCGACGGTCGTCACGTACGGCACGACCTTGCCACCGTCGACGGTCACCTCGATCCGCCCGGCCCGCTGGTAGAGGGCGTCGCCGCTGTCCTGGACGTGCGCGTACGGGGGGACGTCGTACGTCTTCCGACCGGCCTCGGTCCCCCTGGCGTCGAAGGCGATCGCCGTGGCGCTCGAGCCGCTGCCCGACAGCTCCGTGAACGCGATGTTGACGCGATATCCGGGCCTCCAGAGCTGCGGGAAGACGCGTCGCCCCCCGGCGGTGAGCGCCTCGGCGTCGAGGACCCCCGCGACGGAGACGCCGGCCGTTCCCTCCGGCTGGGCGTTGTACGTGCGCGACTCCACGAGGGCGTTCGGGTGGTCCAGGTCGAGGCGGACCCAGCCGGAGCCGCTCGGGGCCCCGAAGCCGGTCGCGACGACGTCGGCCAGGGATCGGGTCTGCCGGGGCGGGATGCGGAGGTCGAGGCCGAACGTGTCGCTCCGTCCGTCCGGCATGTAGAGACCCCTCACCACGAGGTCGCGCGCCCGGTCGCGGTTGAAGACCGTGACGTCGCTGACGAAGTTCGTCCCGGCCACCCCCTTCGCCCGCGCCACGACGGGGAGGCTGAGGTGGTGAGGAGAGGGCCGGGAGCGCGGATCGCCGGTCGACGCCTCGACGGCGATCGTCCGGAGGAGCGAGCTCGTGGCGCCGACGTCGTCGGTCACGACGAGCGAGACCTGGTACGTGCCGGCACGGGTGAAGGCGTGGCTCGCGACCCCTCCCTCGGCACGCGTGCCGTCGCCGAAGGACCAGGCGTGCGCGACGATGCGGCCGTCGCGGTCCAGGCTGCACCCGCCGTCGAAGCCGACGGTGAGCGGGGCGGGACCGCCGGCGCTGGTCGACTGCCAGCAAGGGACCGGTCGCTCGTTGCCGAAGAGGTGGCGGAGGCTGTTGTTGGACGGCTCGGCGTCGCCCGTCGGATCGACCGAGCAGACCACGTCCCGGGCGCTCGTCGCGTACGTGAAGGGGAGCGTGAGGTCCCGGCTCTCGCCCGGCAGCAGGTCGACGGCCGCACTCGCGAGCCTTCGCCCGGAGGCCTCCGAGAGAAGGACCTCGACCCCGCTCACGGGGAGGAGCCCGCGGTTGGCGACGCGGGCGGTCACCGTGACGGCCTCACCCGGTGCCGGCGCCGGCGCGGAGACCAGGAGCGGCCCCTCGGCCGCGAGATCGACGACCGGCGCGAACGTGAGGTGGACGAGGTCGGATCGGCCTTCGACGGGCATGCCCTCGAGGATCACCTTCTCCCCGTCGAAGGTCCGCTCCACGCTCTCGTACGTGATGGCGGTCGCCAGGCCCACGACGCGCAGGCGCTCCTGTGCGTCGAAGAAGCCGGCCAGCGCGCTCAGCGCCCTCGCGTCACGGGCGAGGAGGACGTCCTCGCTCCAGCCCATCGCCGCCGGGTCCCGGAAGCGCGCGAGGAGGTTCGTGGTCCCTCCCGCGGTCGCGTCGGGCGCCGCCCAGACGAGCGCGAAGCGGCCGGACGGCGAAGCGACCAGCCGCGCCTCGATCAGGCCGAGGGCGCTGCCTGCGGCGCGGACGGTCTCCCGCGTGCCTCCCGGCGTCTGCCAGACGAGGGCCTCGCCGGCGAGCCAGAGGACTCGCGGAGCGCCGTCGGGCCCGTATGCGACGCGTGGATAGCGGTCGGCGACGGTGTCCTTCGTGAGGTCCCGGGCCGCCGACCATTGGCCGTTTTCGTAGGCAACGGTGGCGATCTCGGCGCCGTCGGAGAAGACGACGATCGCCTCGTTGCCGCGCGAGGCCGCCTGGATCCCGGCGACCCCGGTCAGTCCCGAGGCCAGGACCTGCTCGTCGCCCCAGGTGGAGCCGATCAGCTCCCGCGCCACGATCTGCGCCTCGCTCGAGGCCGGTTCGTTCGCCGGCTCGCGCAGCCAGATCGCGAGCGCCCGGCCGTTCTCCAGCGCGACGACCCGGGCCCCGCGGTCGAGGACCGCGTTGTCGGTGAGAGGCTGGGGGGGCGACCATCCGCGTGCCGCGTCGTAGAGGGAGGCGACGACCTCGGTCTCCCGGTGGAGCTTCGGCAGGTCGGCGCTGGTCTTCACGTCGGCGTTCGAGAGGCCGGCGTTCCTGAGACGCGAATGGACCAGCACCGCCGAGCCGTCGGGTCGCACGGCGAGCGCGGGATCCAGGTCCTGCCTGTCGTCGGAGGCGACGGCGCGCGGTTCGCCGACCGCGCTGCCGGTCCGCGCGGTCCAGATGTCGGTCCGCTGGAGGGTGTTCGCCAGCGACGGGTTCTCGTTCACGAAGGCGATGAGGAGGTCTCCGTCCGGGAGACGCGCCGCGACCGGCGAGGCCAGCGGCGAGACGCCGGAGACGAGGACGCTCGGATCCCCGGCGGCGAGGTCCGGCAGCCCGGGCGAGGTCCGGTGGATCTCGATCGGCGTCACCGCGAACGCGCCGGGCGAGAGGGGCGCTCGCGGCACCGGGCTCGAGCCGGTGCAGGTGAGCGGGGTCGCCGGCGTGAACGAGCAGGTCCCGGTGGCCTTCAGGTCCACGATCGTGAAGAGGCTCACCGAGGCCGTCAGGCCGACCTCGACGCCTCCCTCGACCTTCCGGAGGATGCCGCCGTAGGCGGGGATCGCCGGCGTGCCCGGCCCTATCGTGAACCCGAACGAGATGCCGCCGAAGACCTTGAGACTGGCGGGACCGATCCGGGCGCTCACCGTGGCCTTCCCCCCGAGCTTCACGAGCTGGGTGAAGTCGTCGAAGGTGAGGGTGTCGAAGGCGTACTTGAACGTGAAGTCCGGCGCGGCGCTCACCGAGAGCTCCGTCTCGAGCTTCACGATGTTGCAGACCGGGTCCAGGATCGGGATGGCGCAGTACGGGATAAGCGCGGGGAACGCGAAGACCAGGAGCACCTCGTTCTTCACCGTGCCGGCGAGCGTGAAGCCGACCGTCCCCTTGGTCAGGGTGAATCCGGTCCGCGGCGAGAGCGTGTAGTCGAGCTTGCCGCGGACCGAGCCGCCCACGGTCCCGAACGCCGCGTCGAAGCTGGTCCCGCCCATCAGCGAGTCGTCCGCCGTGCAGTCGGTCCTGACGTTGGTCTCGTAGGTGACCTGCGTCTTCCCGAGGCCCACGCTCTTGCCGCGCAGCGGACCCAGGAAGCCGGAGTCGGGAAACGTCAGCTTGGCCTCCCACGGCTTCGCCGGGAACGCCAGCTTGAACGGGATCTTGACGCGCGTCTCTTCGTACGTGACCGAGCCGAACGCGCTGCCCAGCCAGCTCGGCACCGGGAACGACCCCACCTCGAGGCTGCCGATGCCTTCTCCGCCGGTCGTGTTCCGGGCGGTGGCCACGAGCGCGAACGCCTTCCCGAGCCCTCCGGAGTCGAGGAGCTTCGACTGGAGCGTGAAGCTCGCGCCGGTCGGGGTCACCCCGACGCTGACCGGGGGCCCGCCTCCTAGGGTGTAGTCGAGCGTGCCCGGGGTCCCCTTCCAGTCGAGCACCTTCACGTCGATCGGAGCCGCGATCGGGATGCCGTCGACGAAGCAGGGGCCGTACTTGCTCAGGACGCTGACCGACAGCTCCTCGAGCTTCGGGAGGACCTTGACCGTTCGCGTCGTGCCGTCGGCTCCGGCCTCGTTGGCGACGGTCAGCTCGACCTCGATCGTCTGGGGCTGGGCCGGGGTGTACGACAGGGAGCTCGCCGTCGAGGCGACCGACCCGTTCACCCGCCATTGCCAGCTCGTCGGATCGTCCTCGGAGGTGTCGGTGAAGACGATCGTGTCTCCCACGCGAGGCTGGCCCGGCGCGTAGGTGAAGCTCGCCACCGGCGCGATCGCGTCGACGGTCAGGGGGCGCGAGACGGTGGACGCCTCGGTCTCCCTGGCGACCAGGAGCGTCACCGTGTACGCCCCCTTCTTCGCGTACTCGTGCGTCGGGTTCCGGAGGGTGCTCGACTTGCCGTCGCCGAACGTAAAGAGCCACGAATCGGGCGTTCCGGTGCTCTCGTCGGTGAAGGTCACCACCCGCCGGGGCTGGATCTTCGTGGTGGGAGCGAAGGAGAACTTCGCGACGATCGACGGGTCGACGACGATCGTCTTCTTCACCGTGTCCCCGCCCGAGGACCCCGTTGCCGTGAACGTGACCTCGAAGCTCCCGCGGGCCTCGTAGGCGTGGGTCGGGTTCCGCTGCGTGCTGGTCCCCCCGTCGCCGAAGCTCCAGGAATAGGCGATCGGAGGCTTCAGGCCCACCGACGCGTCCGAGAACTGGACCGTCTCCTTCAGCTTCGGCGTGCCCGGCGCGTAGCTGAAGTCGACCAGCGGCTCGACCGGGACCGTTCGGGTCGTCGTGTCGGTGCCGTCGGCGTTCGTGACCGTCAGGGAGACGGCGTAGGCGCGGGCCTCGTCGAACGCGTGGCTCGGGTTGCGCTCGGTGCTCGTGGTCCCGTCGTCGAAGCTCCAGAGCCAGGTCGCCGGATCGCCTGTCGACTCGTCGACGAAACCGACCGCCTCGCCGGCCTTGGGCGTCGAGGGAGCGAAGCGGAAGCTCGCCGTCGGCCCCGTCCCCCGGACGACGATCGCCTTCGCGGTGAAATCCGAAGCCCCGATCCTCAGGCTGACGATCCTCTGGCCCGGCGACGTGTAGGCGTGGACGGGGTTTGCCTCGGCGCTCTGTCCCCCGTCCCCGAAGAGCCAGGTGCGAGCCCCCGGAAGGTCCGGAGTGAGGTCGCGGAACGAGACGGGCTGGCCGACGGCCGGGCTGAGTGGGCTCCAATCGAAGTCCGGCCTCTCGCTCCCCAGGACCTCGATGACCTTGGTCTTCGTGTAGACCTTGTCGCGGGTGACGGTCTCGGTCACCTGGTACGTCCCGGCCGCGGCGTAGGTGATGGCGGGGTCCTTCGCGGAGCTGGTCTGCCCGTCGCCGAAGCTCCATTGGTAGCTGCTCGGACCTTCGTAGGGCAGGGTCGAGTCCGTGAACTGGACCGGTGCCCCGGCGCGCGGGGACGTGGGGGCGTAAGAGAAGTCGACCACGTTCCGGACGTTCACGACGATCGACTTCGAGGCGGAGTCCCCGAAGCGGGTGTTCCGGGACGTGAGCTTCACGGTGTAGCTCCCCGCCTGCGCGTACTGATGGGAGGGGGACGCGTACGACAGGTCCCCGGGCGGCCCCACGAGCGTGGTGCCGTCGTCGAAGTCCCAGGTGAACTGGTCGGGCAGCCCCTTCGAGGTGGAGAGGAACCGGAGAGGGGTCTCCACCACGGGCACGTTGAAGGGGAAGGCCCCCACGCTGATGCTGGTGACCTCCACGGGATACCGGATGAAGACGAAGCACCCGCCCGGTCCGGTCGTGTTCCTCGACACGTAGGTGATGCAGAAGTCGAACCCCTCCTGTGTGACGCTGGCGTTCCCCCGGAAGGTCACCTCGGTGCTGGTCTCGAAGCTCGGCGCGGTGTAGACCGTTCCGATCGGCGGGCTGATGCAGTTGAAGGAGCCGCTGACGGTCACCGGGATCGTGTAGGTGCTCCCCGGCCGCACGTCGATGTAGTCCGGCACCGTGATCGTCCGGTTGGCGCAGGAGGAGTTGCCGTTCCCTTGACAGGGCAGGCCGTCGCACGGCGCGTTGCTGTTGGGGCAGAGCTGGGCGAAGAGCGACGCCGGGCCGAGCGCGAAGAGGAGGAGGTGCGCCGGCGCCAGGAACCTCCGGAGCCGGGACGGATCGGCGACACCTTGCATGGCGACTCCTTGCTCCTTCCCGGAGGGTGTCGTGAATCGCCCCCGGTGCTGGAACGTTGAGCCCCGGCCACCCGAGCGCACGAAAGCGCGGTGAAATCGAAGTGAAATGGACTCGGCGCGTGGGGGGGCGCTCCCCGCAGGCCTCGCTACGTCAAGGCGTTCGGTATGCGGGATCAGGCGAGCCCTGGCTTGCTCCGGGTCTTGGCTCCCGCACCGGGGGGTCCCGGGGCTCCAGAGCCTCGGCACGCGGCCCCGGGCGCTCGCGCTCGCGGAGTGCCGCGAACGCCGCCGCGGTCTCCCTCATCGCCTCGGCCATGCGGACCTTCTCCGGCCAGGAGAGGAGGCGTCGTTCCCTTTGCCACGTGGCCTGGCGTTCGAGGAGCTGCCTGACGTCATCCACCGGGCGACCTCCGCACTTTCGATCAGGATATCCCTCCGACCACGAGCGACGGCGCCGTCGTGTCGCTCAAGCGGCGGCTCACGACAGCAGCAGCTCCAGGTCCTCCCGCGTCAGGTCGCGGACGAGGCTGTAGTCCGCGCCGAGGATCGCGTCCGCCAGAGCTCGCTTCTCCGCCTGCAGCGCCACGATCTTCTCCTCGATCGTGGCCTTGGCGATCAGCCGGTAGGCGAAGACGTGGCGGGATTGACCGATCCGGTGGGTGCGGTCGATGGCCTGGGTCTCGGCCGCGGGGTTCCACCACGGGTCGAGGAGGAAGACGTAGTCGGCCTCGGTCAGGTTCAGGCCGAAGCCGCCCGCCTTCAGGCTGATCAGGAAGAGACCGCACGCCGGGTCGGTGCGGAAGCGCGACACGCGCGCCTCGCGGTCGCGCACCCGGCCGTCGAGGTACTCGTAGCCGATCTCCTCGGCGTCGAGCCGGCTCCGCAGGATGGCGAGGTGGGTCGTGAACTGGGAGAAGACGAGCGCCTTGTGCCCCTCGGCCAGCACCTCGCGAAGGCGCGGGAGGAGCGCGTCGAGCTTGGCGCTCGGCTCGGCGTGCCGCTCCGGGTCGACGAGTCCCGGGTGGCAGGCGGCCTGGCGCAGACGGAGGAGCGCCGCGAGGACCTGGATCTTGGCCTTCTTCAGGCCCGCCGCGTTCGCCGGCGAAAGGAGCGACGCGCGGTAGTGGGCGCGCAGCTCGTCGTAGAGGCGCCGCTGAGGCGGCTCGAGCTCGCACCAGAGGGTCTGCTCCATCTTGGGCGGCAGGTCGCTCGCCACCTGCTCCTTGGTGCGCCGCAGGAGGAACGGGCGAAGCGCGCGCCGGAGGAGGTCGCGCGTCTCCTCGCTCTTCCCGCCGCCCAGGAAGGACCGATGACGCCCGAGGAGGCCGGGGTTCAGGAACCCGAACAGGCTGAACAGCTCGTCCAGCCGGTTCTCGATCGGTGTGCCGGAGAGCGCCAGGCGATGGCGCCCGGTGAGGAGGCGGACGGCCTTCGCGGCGTCCGTGCCGGCGTTCTTCACGGCCTGCGCCTCGTCGAGGACGACGTAGTCGAACCCCACCTCGGAGAGCCAGACCACGTCCTGGCGGAGGATGCCGTACGTCGTCAGGACCAGATCGACGCCGGCCAGCCCGCTGGCGTCGCGAGGACGGCCGGTCCCGGTGTGCTCCAGGATCGACAGGCCGGGCGCGAAGCGGCGTGTCTCCTCGCGCCAGTTGAAGAGGAGTGACCGCGGAGCGACGACGATCGACGTCCGCCCGGGCGCTTCCTCCTTTCGCGAGGCGAGGAGCGCCAGCACCTGGATCGTCTTGCCGAGACCCATGTCGTCCGCCAGGCACCCGCCGAAGGCGCAGTCGCGAAGGAGCCGGAACCAGCCGAGCCCCTCCTTCTGGTACTCGCGCAACGTTCCCCGGAACGAGCGAGGCGGCTCCTGCGCCTGGACCCGCTCGAAGCGGCGCAGCGTGGCGCGGAGCTGCCGGAACCCTTCGTCCACCGCGACGTCTTCGCGCCCGGCGAGAAGAGCGTCGAGGAGGGCGGAGCGGGTTCGGCCCACGCGGAGCCGCCCCTTCTCGACGTCCAGGTACTTCGCCACCGACCTCCACCGCGCGGTCCACTCCTCGGGGATCAGGCCGAGCGTCCCGTCGTCGAACGTCAGGGTCTCCTCGCCGTCGCGGATGGCCGCGAGGAGGCGGGGGAGGGGCACGCTCGCGCCGTCGAAGACGGCCTCTCCGGTGACGTCGAACCAGTCGATGCCGGTGGAGACGGAGGCGCTCACGGAGCGGGCCGTGCGGTGCGTCTTCCCGTCCAGCGTGACGCGCCAGCCGTCGGCGACGAGCTTCTTCGTGGCGTTCGCCACGAGCTGCGGCTGGACCGTGACGCCGGTGGTGTGGACGAAGGCGCCCAGGGTCTGGAGCCGCTTCGTGGCGGCCGTCTCGGCCTCCCGATCGCGCAGCAGCAGGTGCCGCCTCACCGGGTCCCAGAGGCCGCAGCCCCGCTCGGATATCCCGACCGGCTCGGCGTCGCCGTAGCGGAACGAGACCTTGCCGTCCGCGCCCGTCCCCTTGCGGAGCGTGATCGCGAGCTCCGGCCGTGGCGCGGGACGCATCACCTCGAGCCCGGTCCCCGGAGCCACGTCCAGGGGAGGGAGGCCGGGCAGGACGGCGAGCTCGCGGGCGAGGGCGTCGACCGCCCCGGCGGCGATGTCGACGCGCGGCGAGTGGCGCAGCACGGTGACCCAGTCGAAGAGACCGTGGTCGACCAGGGGCGCCGCCTGGTCGTTGAAGTAGACGTGCCGCCCCGCAGTGAGGAGCGGCGGTTCGGCCAGAGGACGCCGCTCTCCGTTCCAGTGAAGGGCACCTTCCAGCACGACCCGGCCGGAGGCTCCGGGCGCCAGGTGGAGGCGCAGCTCCCAGGGCCGCGGGTCCCACGCCAGGGGCGGGCCGGTCGTCATCCCGAGGCGAAGGCGGAACCGCCCCGTCGCGCAGAGCAGCGGGACGATCTCCGCGTCGGCGAGCGGGGAGAGCGACAGAGTCGAGAGGTCGATCCCTTCCCGCATGCCGCGCCAGCGCGTCGAGCCGCTGAGCATCAGGACGAGGGCCCGGTCGGTGGGGTCGCCGAGGGCCTCGATCGAGTCGAGCGCGCGGATCGGCTTCGGCTCGCGCGACGAGGTGGCGCGCTTCGGCGGCCGCGCGTCCAGGACCTCGATCACGAGACCGCTCCCCGCCTGGGTGCCGGCCACGTCCAGGTGGTAGACGATCTCTCCGGGACCGAACGTCGCGACGACCGGCGCCCGGCGGGAGACGGGGCGCTGCGCGAGCTGGCGCAGCGTCGAGAGGAACGCGGGGGGGAGAGCCGGGGGGGACGGGGGCGTCGTGAGCGAGGGGGCCGCGCCGAATGCGGGCTTCGCGGCCGTGCGCTGGAGAGCGGCCGGGAGCGGTCCCCAGAGCGGGGCGACCATTCCCTGAACGACCGCCGCGAAGTACGTCGCGAACTGGTGCTTGCAGACCGGCAGGTCCCAGGAGTTCGCGTAGGGACAGGTGCAGCTCCCCAGGAGGGCCCGGCGCCGCGTGTTGTCGAGCCTCACCAGGTAGGTCGTGGTCCCCTCCACGGCGGCCACGATGTCCCCGCCCTCCGGCTCGACGCTGAGGGGCCCGACCGCGCCGCGCCGGTAATAGTCGAGGCCGCGCGAGCGCTGGATGGCGGTCGACGACTCCCGATCGTGCTGCCAGCCGCCACGGTACGTCACGGGGGGATGGTAATCCGGCACGGAGACGCTACATTCGGCTCGATGAGACGGCCCGCCCTCCTCGCCTGCGTTCTCGGCCTGCTCCGCCTCGACCTCCTCGCGACCGACCCGCCCGCGGTGCGGCTCGAGGAGGACCGGATCCCGCCGGCCGTCGACCTCGTGGACCAGGACGGCCGGCCCTTCTCGTTGCTTCGCGATCGCGGCGGCCGGCCGGTCCTCCTGACGTTCATCTTCACGCGATGCCCGGGCGCCTGCCCGTTCGTCGTCGAGCAGGCGCGGGCGGCGGCCCGCGACGCGGCGAACCCGAAGGACCCGCGCTCGAGGCCCCTCGTGGTGGCCGTCTCGTTCGACCCGGAGCACGACACCCCCGCGGTCCTCCGCGCCTACGCGAAGGAGCGGCAGATCCTGAGGAGCGAGGCCGTCTTCCTGACCGGGAAGCCGGCGGCGGTCGAGGCGGTGACGAAGGCGTACGAGCTGTCGGTGGTGAAGGACGCGGACGGACAGATCCAGCACGCGTTCCAGACGGTGGTCATCGACCGGGCCGGGCGCATCACCGCGCGCTGGCTCGGCTACAACGTCGACCGCGCCGCGCTCGCCGCCGACGCCCGCCGGGCGGGGCGTCCGCCGGCGGTACCCGTGAAGGCGCCGCCTCCGGGCGAGGTGAAGTGGGTCGGCGCGCTCCGCGACGTGATGCACGCGGGCGACCTGCGCGGGAAGGCGAACCTCCTCGCCTTCCGTCCCATGGCCGACCTGTACGCCGTCGGCCCGCTCGAGGAGCTGAAGGGCGAGGTGACCGTCGTCTCCGGCGTCGCGTACCAGGCCCGTGTGGACGATGGGAAATGCGCCGTCCGCGAGAGCTGGGACGCGAAGGCGTGCTTCCTCGTCTACGCGCGCGTCCCGGCCTGGAAGGCGGTCAGCGTGGACCCGCCGGTGAGGACCGTGGCGGAGCTGGAGGAGAGGCTCCCGGCCCTGGCGAAGGCCGCGGGCCTCGACCCGGGCAAGCCGTTCCCGTTCCGGATCCGGGGCGAGGCGGAGAGCGTGGCCTACCACCTCGTCGACAAGCGTGACGACACGCCCCACGACCCCGCGGAGCACGACCGGATCAAGGTGCACCTGACGCTCGAGGGACAGCGGGTGCAGATGATCGGCTTCCGCTCGACGGCGCACACCGGCGTCTTCATCCCGAAGGACCGCACGACGCACGTTCACGTCGTGACCGAGGACCGGCGGACCTCCGGGCACGTGGACGACTTCGCGATGCGGGAGATGGTGCTCGAGCTGCCCTGGAGGTGACCCGGCCTACGGGATCAGGAGCACCTTCCCGATCGCCTCGCGACTTTCGAGGAAAGCGTGGGCGGCGGCCCCCTCGTCCAGCCTGAAGCGGCGGGCGATCCGTACCGAGAGATGCCCGGACCGGAGCCACGAGAAGAGCTCGGCCGAGCGCCGGAGCCGCTCCTCGCGCCCGGTGAGGACGTTCCAGAGGTCGCCGCCGGTCACGGTCTTCGAGGCGTCCATCAGGATCGCCGGGTCGACGAGCGGCGGCTTGCCACCGGCCATCCCGAAGAAGACGACGCGGCCGCCGGTGCGCACCGCTTCCAGGCTCTCCAGGAGCGTCGCGCCGACCGAGTCGTAGACGACGTCGGCGCCGTGCCCGCCGGTCGCCTGGCGGACGGCGGCGGGCCAGCCGTCGCCGGACGGGAGCGCCAGGTCCGCCCCCGCCTCCAGCGCGGCGGTGCGCTTCGCCTCGCTCGACGCGAGCCCGATCACCCGCGCGCCGAGCAGCTTCGCGACCTGCACCAGGAGCAGCCCGACGCCCCCGGCGGCGGCATGGGTGACCGCGGTCTCTCCCGGCGCGAGCGGGTAGCTGTCACGCGTCAGGTACTGAGCCGTGAGCCCCTGGAGCATCACGGCGGCCGCCGTCTCGAACGAGATGTCGTCCGGAAGCGGAACGAGCTTCTCGAGAGGGACGCTCACCTTCTCGGCGTTCGCGAACGGGCTGTCCGCGAAGGTGACGCGGTCGCCCGGGACGAGGTCCGCCTCTCCCTCGACCGACTCCACGATCCCGGCCCCCTCGTAGCCGGCGACGTACGGTGGCGAGCCGGCCAGGTGGTAGCTGCCGCGGCGGCGGTAGACGTCGGCGAAGTTGAGGCCGATCGCCTCCATCCGCACGATCGCGTGGCCGGGACGGGGCTTCGGGTCGGGGAGCTCGCGGAGGCGTAGGACCTCGGGACCGCCGAAGGTGTCGAAGGTGAGCGCGCGCATCGTCCCCGAGGTTACCCCTCCGTGCACGCAACCTTTTTCCGGTGCCGCCGTTAGTGCAGGGAGCGCTCGTCCCAGGAGGTGCTCCGTGTCCGTGAGGCTCACCGTGAACGGCGTTTCCCGGAAGGTCGATGCCGATCCCCGGACACCCCTCCTCTGGGTCCTGCGGGACGACCTGGGGCTGAAGGGTACGAAGTACGGCTGCGGCATGGGCGTCTGCGGCTCGTGCACCGTCCACCTGGACGGCGCGGCCCAGCGGGCCTGCCAGGTGGCCGTCTCGGAGGTCGGCGCCCGGAAGGTGACGACGATCGAAGGGCTCTCGGCGGACGGAGGCCATCCGTGCCAGCGCGCGTGGCTCGCCGAGGACGTCTCGCAGTGCGGCTACTGCCAGCCGGGGATGCTGATGGCCGCGGCGGCGCTCCTCCGGGAGAAGCCGCGGCCGACCGACGCCGACGTCGATCGCGTGCTGTCCGATCACGTCTGTCGCTGCGGCAGCTACCAGCGGATCCGCCTCGCGGTCCACCGCGCGGCCGGCACCGGGAGCGGCTCGTGAGCGGCCGGGGCCTCACCCGTCGGGCGCTCCTCGCGAAGGGTGGCGCCGGAGGTCTCTTCCTGTCGCTCTTCCCGCTGCGGGTCCTTTCGGCGGACGAGGTCGCCGACGTCTCGCTCGCGCCGTCCCCGTTCCTCTCGATCGCGCCGGACGAGACGATCACGGTCGTCGTCGGGCGCTCGGAGATGGGACAGGGCGTCCGGACGTCGTTGCCGATGCTGGTGGCCGAGGAGCTCGGGGTCGACCTCGAGCGAGTGAAGCTCGTCCAGGCGTCGCCGAGCGCGGTCTTCAAGGACCTCGGCACGGGGGGCAGCGACAGCATCGCCTCGGGCTGGGTCCCGCTGCGCGACGCTGGCGCCGCCGCGCGGGAGATGCTCGTCTCCGCCGCCGCGGCGCGCTGGGGCGTGCCACGGGCCGAATGCCGTGCCGACGGGGGAGCCGTGGTGCACGAGCCGTCCCGCCGGAAGGCGTCGTACGGAAGCCTCGCCTCGGCGGCCTCGCGCCTCTCGGTGCCGAAGAGCCCGCCCTGGCGCGCCCGCGAGGAGCGACGCCTCCTGGGCCGGCGCGTCGCCCGCGTGGACGGGAAGGCGATCGTCACCGGGCGCGC
>CAYLNK010000018.1:0-40158 GCA_964384675.1 uncultured Holophagales bacterium
GCCGGGCCGCCCGCGCCGCGCTGGAGGTCAACCCGCGCCTGGAGTCGGCGCGGGCGCGCCTGGCCGAGGCCGACGCCCTGGAGAGGCGGCGGGGCGGGAAACCGTCGGCGGGGATTCGCGTACAAGGGTCAAAGGGAGAACGAAGATGACGTTGTCACGCCGTGAGGTCCTCGCCCTGGCCGCCGCCGCCGCGCTTCCGCGCGTGACCCTCGGTGCGGAGGAGGCCCCGGCGAAGGGGAAGAAGCTGCTGATCCTGGGAGGGACCCGCTTCCTCGGGCCCGCCCTGGTGGACGCCGCGCGGGCCAAAGGCTGGAGCCTCACGCTCTTCAATCGCGGGAAGTCGAACCCCGGCCTCTTCAAGGATGCCGCCGGGATCGAGGAGATCCACGGCGACCGCAACACCGACGACGTCAAGAAGCTGGCCGGCCGGAAGTGGGACGCGGTGGTCGACACGTCCGGCTACTACCCGAAGCAGGTGCGAGCCGTCACCGAGGTGCTCGCCGGGAACGTCGGTCAGTACGTCTTCATCTCGTCGATCTCGGCCTACAAGCTCCCGATGAAGCCGGGTCTGGACGAGACGGCGCCGGTCATGCGCTTCCCGGCCGGGACCGACGTCGACAAGGTCGACAAGATCACCGACGACACGTACGGAGCCCTGAAGGCGCTCTGCGAGGAGGCCGCCGAGAAGGCGTTCCCGGGGAAGGCCCTGAACATCCGCCCTGGCTACATCGTGGGGCAGCGAGACGGGAGCGACCGATTCACGTACTGGCCGGTGCGGATCGAGAAGGGGGGCGACGTGATCGCGCCCGGCCGTCCGGCCGACCTGATCCAGTTCATCGACGTGCGCGACCTGGGCGACTGGACGATCCGGATGGTCGAGAAGGGCGCGAACGGCGTCTTCAACGCGACCGGCCCGAAGGAGCGGCTCCGTATGGACGCCTTCCTCGAGGCGTGCCGCAAGGCGACCGGCGCCAAGGCGTCGTTCGTCTGGATGGACGAGAAGACGCTGGAAGGGCTCGGGCTGAAGCCCGCCGAGGAGTTCCCGATCTGGACGTCGCCGTCCGGAGCCGAAGGCGGCCTCGAGGACGTCTCGATCGCGCGGGCGGTCAAGGCCGGGCTCACGTTCCGGCCGATCGAGACGACGATCAAGGAGACGCTGGCGTACTGGAAGTCCCTGCCCGAGGAGCGCCGCGCCAAGATGCGCGCCGGCCTCGCGCCCGAACGTGAGGTAGAGGCGCTCAAGGCGTTCCGGGCGAAGAAGGCCTAACGAGGCCCGCCCTCCCTCCCGGCTCCGGCTCGACGACACAGCGCTCGTGACGACGTGGAAGGACGAAGAGTGGGCCCCGACCGAGCGGTAACCTCCGGGCCGCGGCCTGAAGAACTCGACCCTTTCTCACACAATTCCTTCGGTCGAGGATCTCCAGCTAACGCGCCCGGCCCTAGCCCATCCAGGAGTCGTGGTATTCGCGGTGCTCCAGTGAGAGCGCCTGCTCGGTGAGCCGCAGCGGGACGTAGGTGTCCATCATCACGGCCAGCTCGTCCGTGGAGCGGGTCCCGATGGAGCGCTCGTACGCGCCCGGGTGCGGACCGTGCGGGACGCCGGCCGGATGGAGCGAGATCGCCTTCGGCCCGACGCCCTTGCGGCTCGTGAAGTTGCCGCGCACGTAGTAGATGACCTCGTCGCAGTCGACGGAGGTGTGGGGGTACGGGCACGGGATGGCGTCCGGGTGAGTGTCGGTGACGCGCGGGACGAAGGAGCAGAAGAGGAGCCCGCGCGCCCCGAACGTGGCGTGGATGGTGGGCGGCAGGTGCACCTGTCCCGTCTTCGGCTGGTAGGCGAGGATCGGGAACGCGAACGGCCAGAGCGTGCCGTCCCATCCGACGACGTCGAACGGCGAGGCGAGCGGGACGCGGCGGAAGAAGAGGTCGTCCTTCTTGACGAGGACCTCGGCGGGGCCGGGTCGCGGGCCCGTGAAGACAGGCCGCTTGAAGTCCCGGTGCGTGTACGGGGCGTCCATCTTCAGCTGCCCGGCCGGGTTCCGGAACTGCGTCGGGACGTGGAAGCCGCCGCGCAGCTCGAAGGCGATCCCCTCGACTCGCTCGGAGATCCGGAAGCGGTGGATGACCCCGCGCGGGACGAGCACGTAGTCGCCGGCCACGACCGCGAGGTCGCCGAACGGCGTCTCGAGCGTGGCAGAGCCGGAGTAGAGGTAGTAGAGGTCGTCGCCGTCGCCGTTCGAGAAGGCGTGCTCCTGGGAGGAAGGCAGGTTCACGAGCGAGACCACGACGTCGGGGCTGGTCAGAACGGGTGTGTAGCCGTCCGGAGCGCGCTCGCCCAGCAGGAGGCGGCGGCGCAGGGGCTGGACGGGGGCGGCGACGGCCGCCTTCGGGTCGAGAGGACCCGGCTCGGCCGGCCCGATCGACCGGTCGGTCATCGGCGGCCCCTCGTGGTAGAGGATCGAGAACTCGGTGTCGAAGCCGCGACGGGTCAGGCACTCCTCGAATCGGAGGGACCCGTCGGGGCCGCGGAACGCGGTGTGCGGCTTCGGCGGGACCTGGCCCGCGGTCATCCAGTCGATCACGGCCAGGTTCCTCCAGCGTCCAAACCAGACTCTGGGGCGGGCGAGAAGGGTCCGATGGCAAGGCGGGGGAGCGAGGCGACCGAGGCGCGGCGGCGCCACGCCGCAGGGCGGCCGCGCGAACGACAACGCCGCCAGCGGGCCCTTCTCGCCCGCCCCACTAGCCGACGACCTCGAGCGTCCGGCTCTCCGCCCGCTGCGCCGACTCGATCGACTCGAAGAGCGCCCGGAAGTTCCCGTAGCCGAACCCCTTGTCACCCTCCCGCTGGATCACCTCGTAGAAGAACGGACCGGCCTTCTGGTCACCGTACAGCTGCTCGGCCGGCGTCATGAAGATCTGGAGCATGTATTTGTCGTCCGAGCCGTCCAGCAGGATGTGCTGCCGGCGCAGCTCCGAGAGCGGCTCCTTCACCTTCGCCGGGTCGATGCGGATGTCCTCGAGCCGCTTCGGGAGCCGGTCGTAGTACTGCGGCGGCGCATCGAGGAACTTGATGCCCCGCGAGCGCAACGTGTCGACGGCGGGGAGGATCTCCTTCACCAGGAAGGCGACGTGCTGGACGCCCGCGCCATGGTGGTCCTCGCAGAAGCGGTTGATCTGGCTCTCCCGCCAGTACGGCTTCATCGGCTCGTTGGTGGCGAACTTGATCCCGCTCTCGGGGTCGGCCATGACGATCGACTTCAGGCCCGAGCCGGTCATCTTCTTCCCGGCGTCGAGCTCGGCCGTGTGGAACTCCACGTCCCAGTAGTGCGAGAAGCCGAGGACGTCCCGGTACCAGTGAACGACCGGCAGCATCGTGTACGCGTTCGAGGTGACGTGGTCGATCGTCGAGAAGCCCTGAGGGCTCGCCGGCGTGTCGCTCTCGACGCCCTCGAAGTCGGGGGCGAAGGCCGCGTAATCGCCCTCGCGCTGGATGAAGCGGAACGTCACGTCGTCCAGAGGCGTCGCGATGGAGAACGTGGAGAAGCGGCCGTTCGGCGTCTCGTCGACGGCGACGTCGGACAGGAACGTCGCGCCGCGGCCCTCCAGGAAATTCCAGGCGCGACGGACGTCCTTCACGCGGAACGCCAGCGAGGAGATGCCGTCGGGGTGGATCCGCAGATAGCGGGCGGCGCGGGAATCGGAGCGCGTGGGCGTGGAGACGAGGACCCGGATCTTCCCGGCTCCGAAGACGTACGCCTGCTCGCCCCCCTTCTCGACCTTCCGCGAGGAGGCCCGGGCGATCTCCGAGAAGCCGAGCGCCTCGGTGTAGAAGCGCCGGCTGCGGGTGAGGTCGGAGACGATGAAGTGAAAGGAGTCGTAGCCGATGAGCCCCAGAGTTTCCGCCATAATCGCCCAGTGTATCCGCGGCGTCGCCCCTGGTGAAGGGCGCCGCGGCTGATGAAGGATGACTATGGACCCCGCCTCGCTCATCTACGACTGGAACCGCGCCGCAGGCGAGGTCCTCCCGAAGCATCCGCCGGTGGAGCTGGCGGACGAGACGTTGCGCGACGGCCTCCAGTCGCCGTCCGTCGTGTCGCCGTCGGTGGAGGAGAAGCTCGAGCTCCTGCACCTGATGAACGCGCTGCAGATCGACCTGGCCGACATCGGCCTCCCCGGAGCCGGACCGCACGTCTGCCAGCAGGTGGAGCGCCTGGCCCGCGAGATCGCGATCCAGAAGATGCAGATCCGCGCGTACTGCGCGGCCCGCACCGTCGCGGCGGACATCCTCCCCATCGTCGAGATCTCGCAGCGGGCCGGCATCCCGATCGAGATCGCCACGTTCATCGGCTCCTCGCCGATCCGGATGTACGCCGAGGGGTGGGACGTCGAGAAGATGGTGCGGCTCACGTCGGAGGCGGTCGCGCTCGGCGTGCGTAACGGCCTGCCGGTCAACTACGTCACCGAGGACACCACGCGGGCGACTCCCGGCGATCTGGCGGCGCTGTACGGCGCGGCGATCCAGGCCGGCGCGTCGCGCATCTGCGTCTGCGACACGGTGGGGCACGCCACGCCGGACGGCGTCAAGGCGCTCATCGAGTTCATCGCCGGGATCGTCGAGCGGGAGAACCCGGCGGTCGGGATCGACTGGCACGGCCACCAGGACCGCGGCCTCGCCATCCCGAACTCCCTGATGGCGCTGCGAGCCGGGGCCAGCCGCGTCCACGCGTGCGGGCTCGGCGTCGGCGAGCGGGTCGGCAACACGCCGATGGACCAGCTCCTCGTGAACCTGCAGCTCCTCGGATGGATCGACCGCGACCTCTCGATGCTCTCGGACTACGTCCACAAGGTGTCCGACTACACGAAGGTCCCGATCCCGGACGCCTACCCGGTCATCGGGCGGGACGCGTTCCGCACCGGCACCGGCGTCCATGCCGCCGCGATCATCAAGGCCCGGCAGAAGGGCTACGCCTGGCTGGCCGACCGGGTCTATTCGGGCGTCCCGGCCGGGATGGTCGGCCTCCATCAGGTGATCGAGGTCGGCCCGATGTCGGGAGAGTCGAACGTCGTCTACTGGCTCGCGGAGCACGGCTTCGCGGTGACGCCGGAGAAGGTCCGGGCCGTCTTCCGGGCGGCCAAGGAGTCGAACCGGATCCTGACGGCGGACGAGATCCACGCCGTCCTCGCGGCGCTGGGAGAGAGCTCGGGCCGCCCGGAGCCCGTGGTCGTCTAGGCGGCACCGACGGAGCGGGGGCCGGGTCCGTACAATGAGGATGTGATGGCGACGGTGCCCGAGCGCCCGCAAAGCCAGCTCTTCGAGCGGCACCTGCCCCTCTTCCTGGACTACCTGTCGGTGGAGAAGGGGCTCGCGAGGAACTCCATCTCCGCCTACGAGAGCGACCTGACGGCCTTCGGGCTCCACCTGGCCGCCGTCAGCCTCGACACCCAGGACGTCACCCGAGAGGTCGTGGTCGGCTATCTGGGCGGAAGACGAGCCGAAGGCGTGTCGCCCCGCTCGGTGGCCCGGGCCACGTCGGCGCTTCGCGGCTTCTTCCGCTTCCTCGCCGGCGAGAAGGTGATCGCCGCGGACCCGACCGCCGACATGGAGAACGCGCGGCGGTGGTCGATCCTGCCGAAGGTCCTGACCCGGGACGAGGTGGACCGGCTGCTGGCCGCGCCCGACGTCTCCACGACGCGGGGGCTCCGCGACCGGGCGCTCCTCGAGCTGCTCTACGCGTGCGGCCTTCGGGTCTCCGAGCTCGCGGGTCTGACCTTCGACGGCCTGCATCTTCAAGAGGGCTTCCTCCTGGTGCGCGGCAAGGGGTCGAAGGAGCGCGTGGTGCCGATCGCCGACGCCTCCGCACGCTGGGTGACGCGCTACGTGGAGGTGGCGCGGGCGGAGTCCCGGACGCGCTTTCTCTTCCCGGGCAGCAAGGGGAAAGCGCTCACCCGGCAGACCGTCTTCAACGCTCTGAAGACCGCCGCCCTCTCGGCCGGGCTCGACCAGGAGGCCGTCTCCCCCCACGTGCTGCGCCACGCGTTCGCGACCCACCTCGTCGACAACGACGCCGACCTGCGCGCCGTCCAGATGATGCTGGGGCACGCGAGCATCGCCACCACCGAGATCTACACCCACGTCTCGCGGTCGCGGGTGCGGAAGATCTACGACCGGACCCACCCGCGTGCGTAGACCCGCGGCGTCCCTCGCGCTCCTCACGTTCCTCCTCGCGGCACCGGCCAGCGCCGCGCTGGTGGTGTTCGAGGACGGGCGGTACCTGAAGGTGTCGGCGTTCGAGGTCGTGGACGACCAGGTGACGCTCTCGCTCCGGGCGGGCGGGACGATGACCATCCCGCTCGTGCGGGTCGACCGGATCATCGACGACGAGCTACCGCCTGCGGAGGCGCCGCCGCCTGGAGCGCCGGCCGTCGCCGCGGCCGCCTCCCGCTCGGTCCGTGCGCCGCTCCTCGCCGAGCTCGGCCGTCCCTACGAAGGGCACATCCGGGCCGCCGCCAAGGAGCACCGGATCGACCCGGCGCTCGTCGCCGCGGTGATCCAGGCCGAGTCGAACTACCAGCCCCGCGCGATCTCGCGGAAGGGGGCGCGCGGCCTGATGCAGCTGATGCCCGCCACCGCGCGGCGCCTCGGCGTCCGCTCCGCGTTCGACCCGAGGGAGAACATCCGCGGCGGGACCGCCTACCTGTCCGAGCTCGCCGACCGCTTCGGCGACACCTCCGTCGACCTGATCCTGGCCGCGTACAACGCGGGAGAGAGGGCCGTCGAGTCGCACGGCGGGATCCCGCCCTATCGCGAGACGCAGGACTACGTGAGGAAGGTGCGGTCGATCTGGGAACGGCTCCACGAGCGCGGGTAGCCGCGCCGACTTACACTCCCCCGGATGTTCCGCACCGCCCGCGGGTTCCTCCTCGTCGCTCCCGCGGCCTTCGTGCTCGCGCTCGGGACTTTCCTGCTGACGCACCCGCAGGCGGCCGAGCAGTACACGACCTACCCGTTCCTGCAGGACGCCTTCGGCGCCGACCTGAACCGCCGGCCCGCCACGCGCTTCGCGGTGACGGCCGGGCTCTTCTTCCTGGTGCCGTATCTCGTCGGCGGGATCCTCCTCTTCTTCGCGGACGTGGGCGTCGCCGCCGCGTCGCCGCTGTGGCGGGCCCGGGGAAAGGCGAGACGTCCGCGGACGCCGCTCGCACCGGAGACGCTGATCGCGTTCCTCGGGACCACGGCGATCGTCTCGTGCGTGGCGGCGCGGATGCTCCATCGCGTGGCGCACGGCGGGGAGCTCCCGGGCGGGGTCAACGTCGCGCCGGCGTTCGTGGCGACGGTGCCGTTCGTGGCCCTCACGGCCGCGATCCTCGTGGCGGCGCTCGCCTCCGTTCCGCGGGCGATCCACCGGCGGAGCGAGCCACCGGTCACGACGCCGTGACGTCGCTATGATCCGGACATGGTTTCTCTCCCGGACACGGTCGTCGTCCTCGACTTCGGATCGCAGTACACCCAGGTGATCGCGCGCCGGATCCGCGAGGCGCGGGTCCGCTCGGTGGTCCTCCCGTTCGGCGCCTCGCCCGAGGAGATCCGGGCGCAGGGCGCGTGCGGGATCGTCTTCTCCGGCGGGCCGCAGAGCGTCTACGAGGAAGGGGCCCCGCAACCTCACCCGGGCGTGGTCGAGCTGGGCGTGCCGATCCTGGGGCTCTGCTACGGGATGATGTGGCTGGCGGACCGGTTCGGCGGGAAGGTCGTCAAGGCGCCCGGGCGCGAGTACGGCCGGGCCCAGGTCTCGATCGACGGCGGGCGTATCTTCCGCGGGCTCGGTCCGACCGAGACGATCTGGATGAGCCACGGCGACCACGTCGAGGAGGCGCCGGCCGGCTTCGTCGTCACCGCGCGCACCGAGAACGCCCCGATCACGGCGTTCGAGAACGCGGCCCGCGGGATCTTCGGGATCCAGGGACACCCGGAGGTCCACCACTCCGAGCACGGCGCACAGATGCTGGAGAACTTCCTCTACGACGTCTGCGGCGCGAAGCCGTCGTGGACCATGGCGAGCTTCCGCGACGCCGCCGTGGCGCGGATCCGGGAGACCGCGACGGAAGGCATCGTCCTGGGCGCGCTCTCGGGCGGCGTCGACTCCACGGTCGCCGCCGTGCTGATCCGCGAGGCGGTGGGGGAGCGGTTCCGCGGCGTCTTCGTCGACACCGGCCTCCTGCGCAGGAACGAAGCGCGACAGGTGATGGAGGCGTTCCGCCACCTCGACCTTCCGGTGACTGCCGTCGACGCGTCGGAGCGCTTCTTCGGCGCGCTCGCCGGGGTGAGCGATCCGGAGCAGAAGCGGAAGATCATCGGCGCCCTCTTCATCGACGTCTTCACCGCGAACGCCCGGGCCGTCGACGGCGCGGCCTGGCTGGCCCAGGGAACGCTCTATCCCGACGTGATCGAGTCGGTCTCCATCAAGGGGCCGTCGGCCGTGATCAAGACGCACCACAACGTGGGCGGCCTTCCGGAGAAGCTCGGGTTCAAGCTGATCGAGCCCCTGCGGGAGCTGTTCAAGGACGAGGTCCGGCGGCTCGGCGAGGACCTCGGGATCCCGGCCGAGATGCTCTGGCGTCATCCGTTCCCGGGCCCCGGCCTCGCCGTGCGGATCCCCGGCGACCTGACCCCCGAGAAGGTGCGGGTGCTGCAGGACGCCGACGCCATCTTCATGGAGGAGCTCCGCTCCTCAGGCTGGTACGAGCGGACGTCGCAGGCGTTCGCGGTCCTCCTGCCGGTGAGGTCCGTCGGCGTGATGGGAGACGGGCGGACCTACGAGAGCGTGGTGGCGCTCCGGGCCGTCACCACCGAGGACTTCATGACAGCGGACTGGGCGCGCCTCCCGTACGACGTGCTGGACCGCGCGGCGCGCCGGATCGTGGGCGAGGTGCGCGGCGTGAACCGGGTGGTGTACGACGTGACCTCGAAGCCGCCCGGCACGATCGAGTGGGAGTAGGCGCGCCGTGTCCGGGGACTTCGTCCACCTCCACCTCCACACCCAGTACTCCCTCCTCGACGGGGCGAACCGGATCAAGGACCTGGTCAAGCACGTCAAGAAGGAGGGGATGGACGCCGTCGCGGTCACCGACCACGGCAACATGTTCGGGGCCTACGACGTGCAGTCGACCGCGCTCGACCTCGGGATCAAGCCGATCCTCGGCGTGGAGGCGTACATCGCCCCCGGGTCGCGCAAGGACCGCGAGAGCGTCAAGACGTTCGACGGCGAGGGGAACAACTACCACCTGACGCTCCTCGTCGCCACGCCGGAGGGGTACAAGAACCTCACCCGGCTGGTCTCGGAGGCGTACCTCACCGGCTTCTACTACAAGCCGCGGATGGACTGGGAGCTCCTGGAGCAGCACCACCAGGGGCTGATCGCGCTGTCGGGGTGCCTCAACTCCGAGGTGAGCAAGCGCCTCCTCCTGGGTGACTACGAGGGCGCCAAGCGGACGGCCCTGAAGTACCGGGACCTCTTCGGGAAGGACAGCTACTTCATCGAGGTGATGGACCACGGGCTGCCGGAGCAGCGGAAGATCCTGCCCGAACTCTTCCGTCTCTCCAAGGAGACCGGCATCCCACCGGCCGCCACGAACGACTCGCACTACCTCACCCGGGACGACGCCGCCGCGCAGGACGTCCTCCTCTGCATCGGGATGGGCAAGACCCTCGACGACGCCAAGCGGATGAAGTTCTACAACTCGGAGTTCTTCGTGAAGAACGCCGGGGAGATGGCCGAGACGTTCCGGCCGTGGACGATGGAGGCGCTCGGCAACACGGTCGCGATCGCCGACCGGATCACGCCGAAGGTCATCGTCGACACCGACCTGAAGATCCCGACGTTCCAGGCCCCCGAGGGGTACGACGGACCGGAGCAGTACCTCGAGGCGCTGACCCGGGAGGGCCTCGAGCGGCGCCTGGCCCCCATCAAGGAGATCCTGGACGCGGGCCGCACCAAGCACCCCAGGAAGGACTACCACGAGCGGCTCGAGTGGGAGCTCGGCGTCATCCTCAAGATGGGGCTCGGGAGCTACTTCCTGATCGTCTGGGACTTCATCAAGTACGCCAAGGACAGCGGGATCCCGGTGGGCCCCGGGCGAGGCAGCGCGGCCGGATCGCTCGTCGCCTGGACGCTCGGGATCACCGACGTCGACCCGCTCCGCTACGACCTCCTCTTCGAGCGGTTCCTGAACCCCGACCGCATCTCGATGCCCGACATCGACGTCGACCTGTGCGAGCGCCGGCGCGGCGAGGTGATCGAGTACGTCCGCCGGAAGTACGGGCGCGACAACGTGGGCCAGATCATCACCTTCAACTCGATGAAGGCGCGGGCCGTCGTGCGCGACGTCGGGCGCGTCCTCGGCGTGCCGCTCGCCGAGATCGACAAGCTCTGCAAGATGATCCCGGCGAACCCGGGCAAGCCCACCTCGCTGCCCGAGGCCCGGCGCGAGGTGAAGGAGCTGGCCGACGCGATCCGCGGGAACGAGCAGTACGTCAAGCTCTTCGACCTGGCCGAGCGGCTCGAGGGCGTCTCCCGCCACGCCGGCGTCCACGCGGCCGGCGTGCTGATCGCCCCGCGGCCGCTGATCGAGTACCTGCCGCTCTACCGGAACAACAACGACGAGATCACGACCCAGTTCGAGATGAAGTCCGTCGACAAGATGGGCCTCCTGAAGATGGACTTCCTCGGGCTGATCACGCTGACGATCCTGGACGACGCGCTGCGCTCCGTCGCGAAGAAGACCGGCACGCGGCCCGACCTCGACACGATCCCGCTCAACGACCCCGAGGTGTTCCGCCTCTTCTCCGAAGGGCGCACCGAGGGCGTCTTCCAGTTCGAGTCGTCCGGGATGAAGGACCTCCTCCGGCGCGTGCAGCCGAGCGTCTTCGAGGACCTCGCGGCGCTGAACGCGCTGTACCGGCCGGGTGCGCTCGACGCGGGGACGGTCGAGGTGTACATCGACCGGCGGCGCGGCAAGAAGTGGGAGGCGCTCGTCCCTCAGCTCGAGCCGATCCTGAAGGACACGCACGGCGTGCTCGTCTACCAGGAGCAGGTCATGCTGGCCGCGCGCGCCGTCGCCGGCTACACGCCGGGCGAGGCGGACAAGCTGCGCAAGGCGATCGGCAAGAAGGACGAGGCGCTCCTCGCGGCGGAGGGGGAGAAGTTCGTCTCCAAGGCGGTGAAGGCCGGCACGCCGAAGAAGAAGGCCGAGGAGCTCTGGGCGCTCATCCTGCCGTTCGGCCGCTACGGCTTCAACAAGTCCCACTCGGTGGTGTACGCCCTCGTCGCCTATCGCACCGCCTGGATGAAGGTCCACCACCCGGTCGAGTTCATGGCCGCGGTCCTGACCGCGGCGGCGGGGAAGTCCGAGGAGGTCGTCAAGTACGTCAACACGTGCAAGGAGATGAAGATCTCCGTCCTCCCCCCGGACGTCAACGCGTCGGACCTCTACTTCACGCCCGACGCCGACGCCATCCGTTTCGGCCTCGGCGCGGTGAAGGGAGTGGGTGAAGGGGCAGTCGCGTCGGTGCTGGACGCCCGGACGGCGACGGGGCGTTTCCGGTCGCTCACGGACTTCTGCTCGCGGGTCGACCTGCGGCTCAACAACCGGAAGGTCATCGAGGCGCTCATCCGCTCCGGCTCCTTCGACTCGCTCGGGAAGACGCGCGCGGCTCTCACGGCGGGCCTCGACTCGGCGATCGACGTCGCCAACTCGATGCGCGAGGCGAGAGAGTCGTCGCAGAACCTCCTTTTCGCCGAGGAGATCGAGCCGGACGTGACGGACCGGTTCCCGGACCTGCCCGAGTGGCACGCCGACGAGAAGATCCGGTACGAGAAGGAGACGCTCGGCTTCTACATCACCGGGCACCCGCTCGCGAAGTACGAGGAGGAGATCGCGCTCTTCGGCGACGTGACGGCCGAGACGGCCGGAGAGCGCGTCGACCTTCCGGTCAAGATCGTCGGCCTCGTGGCGGCGATCAAGAAGAACCAGATCAAGAAGGGACAGAACGAGGGGAAGACCATGGCGAAGGTCACCCTCGAGGACCTGACCGGCTCGGTCCCGGTGACGATCTTCGCGAGCGTCTACGAGAAGGTCGGTCCCTGGCTCGCCGTGGGCGACGCCGTGCTGGTCACCGGAATCGTCCGCTCCACCTCGAACGCGAGCGCGTCCGAGGAAGGGGAGGCGACCGGAGCCGTCCCGGTCGAGATCCACGCGCGCGAGGTCCAGCGCATGGTGGGTCTCCGGGAGGACGCCGCCCGCCAGCTGCTCCTCCTGGCGGCGATCCCCGAGACGCTCGACGAGACGTTCACCGGCGTCAAGCAGCTCCTCGAGACGTCGCCGGGCATGATTCCGGTCTCCTTCGAGCTGCGGCGCGCGGGACACTTCGAGGCTCGCGTCGCCCTGCCGTCGCGCTACGCCGTGCGCCCGACGCCGGAGCTGACCGATGGCCTGACCCGCCTTCTCGGTCCGAAGGCCGTCCGATACCTCTACTCCGTGTCGTGACGGACTCCGCCGGCGGCTGGACTGGGGAGCGGCGCGCCCTCGCGGCGGCGCTCCTCGCGGCCGCGCGGCCGCACGGGCTTCGCCTTCACCTCGTGGGCGGCTCGGTGCGCGACCTCTACCTGGGCCGTCCGCTCGAGGACGTGGACATCGCCGTGGAGGGGCCCCCCGCCGCCCTGCCCGGCTTCCTCGACGAGCTGCGCGCGGCGGAGTCGCGCCTCGAGGCCGAGCATCCCCGCTTCGGGACGGCCCGGCTCGTCGCCCCCGACGGCACACGGGTAGACCTCGCGGTGTGTCGGCGGGAGACGTACGCGCATCCGGGGGCGCTCCCCACGGTCACGCTCGGAGCCGCGATCCTCGAGGACCTCGGGCGTCGGGACTTCACCGTCCATGCGATGGCGCGGGAGCTCGGCCTGGACGGGGCCCCTCTGGAGCCGCTCGATCCATTCGGCGGTCGCGCGGATCTCGCGAGGAAGCGTCTCCGCCTCCTGCACCCGGGCTCGCTCGCCGACGACCCGACCCGCGCGCTCCGGGGCGTGCGCTACGCGGTCCGCCTCGGCTTCCAGCTCGACTCCGGGTTCGAGGAGAGCCTGCGCCTGGCCCGGAAGGTGGGGGCGTTCGCGCGTGTCTCCGGGGACCGTCTCCGGAGGGGGCTCGAGGAGGTGCTGCTGGAGCCCGCCATCGACTCGGCCATCGCGCTGCTGACGGCGCTCGGGCTGCTCGACGACCTCGTGCCGGGATGGGGCCGGCTCGCGCCCCGGTCGCTCCGGTCGAGCGGTCTCGAGGCATGGAAGACCCTCCTCGGTCCGCTCCCCCCGGACCTCCGGCGCGAGGTCGCGACGCGACTCTCGTTCTCCCGTAAGCTGTGCCGGATGGCCGGAGTCCCGAAGCCATGAGTATCCCCTTGCTCGTGCTCGCCGCCTGGCTACAGGACGCGGTGGCGACTCCCGTGCCGACGCCCGAGGCGGTGCGGCTCATCGCCGCGCTCGAGACGGAGCAGGCGGGGAACTTCGAGCGGACCGCCCTTTTCACCGACAGGACGATCGTCCATTCGACGGTCTTCCGCGGCCGGCGTCTCTCGGTGACCCGCTCCATCTCCAGCAACGAAGTCGAGGTGCTGCGGCGCGTGGCGTCCGAGAGCGCCGAGATTCCGTCGGGCGAGTTTCCGTCCGGCGTCATCGGAGACGACGGTCGAACGATCCGGATCGAGGTGACCGAGTCCTCGGGAAAGCCGAGGCACTACAGGATGGACGAGCTGAGCCTGATCCCGCTCTCGATCGCCCGGCTCCGGGGGGCCCTCCTGGAGCTGCAGGATCGGTTCTACAAGGAGAGAGGCAAGGAAGACGATTGGGACCCGTCCGTCGTGAGAATCGGGACCGTTCTCCGGCGGCGGGGCGATGGGCGTCGCTTCGTCGTGACCGACGACGATCGGGTCGCGAAGAACATCGAGCTCGAGGAGCTGGAGGGCGGAGCGCGCCTCTTCCAGCCCCGGGCCGATCTGCCGAGGGTCTTCGAGAAGCCCGACGACGAGGCGCCTCGTTGATCCGGATCACGGCGGGCACCCTCCGCGGCCGGCGGTTCGCCGTACCGGATGGGATCCGGCCGACGATGGAGATGGCCCGCAAGGCGGCCTTCGACATCCTCGGAGCGCGCGTGAACGGCGCGCTCGCCCTCGACGCGGCGGCGGGCTCGGGCGCATACGGGATCGAGGCGCTCTCCCGAGGCGCTCGTCGGGTCGTCTTCGTCGAGGGCCACAAGAGGGTGGCGGAGTCCCTCGACCGATCGCTGATGTCCCTTCCCGACCCGGCATCCTGGAGCCTGGTCGCTTCGAGGATCGAAACGTACCTTCTCGGTCGGCCGCGTGAGCGCTTCGACCTGATCTTCCACGACCCCCCGTACGACGACCAGCGTGCGGAGACGGACCTGGACGCGCTGCTCGGGCTCCTCGCTCCCGGCGGGACACTGGTCCACGAGCGCGGGGACGAGAGCGTCCCGGCCATTCCCGCCCTGCCCGTCGACCGTCGGCGCTACGGCCGGACCCATCTGTTCTTCTATCGCCGAGACGTTGACCCCGCCGCACCCCTTTCCTAGACTTCGCCCCTGAAAGAGGACTTGATGCCTGAAGCCCGTACCCTGTTCACGTCGGAATCGGTCACCGAGGGTCACCCCGACAAGATCGCCGACCAGATCTCCGACGCCATCCTCGACGCGATCCTCAAGGACGACCCCATGGGCCGCGTCGCCTGCGAAACGCTGGTCACCACGGGTATGGCGTTCATCGCCGGCGAGGTCACCACCAAGACGTACGTCGACATCCCGGGAATCGTCCGCGCGACCATCCGGGACGTCGGCTACACCCGGGCCAAGTACGGCTTCGATGACCAGACTTGCGCCGTACTGACGTCCATCGACAAGCAGAGCCCCGACATCGCGATGGGCGTCGACACCGGAGGCGCTGGCGACCAGGGTCTCATGTTCGGCTACGCCGTCCGCGAGACCGAGGAGCTGATGCCCCTTCCCCTCACCCTGGCGCATCGCCTCACCATGCGGCTGGCGGAGGCGCGGAAGAAGCACGAGCTGGAGTGGCTCCGCCCCGATGGAAAGAGCCAGGTCACGATCGAGTACGAGGGCCGGCGCCCGGTCCGGGTCGAGGCGGTGGTCGTCTCGACCCAGCATTCCGAGTCGATCCCGACCTCAGAGCTCCGCGAGGCGATCCTGGAAGAGGTCATCCGTCGGGTGATTCCCGCCACCCTCCTCGATGACCGGACGAAATTCCACATCAATCCCACAGGGCGCTTCGTCGTCGGCGGTCCCCAGGGGGATAGCGGATTGACGGGACGAAAGATCATCGTGGACACCTATGGCGGGAGCGGCCGGCATGGTGGGGGAGCCTTCTCCGGCAAGGACCCGACGAAGGTGGACCGGTCGGCGTCGTACATGGCGCGCTACATCGCCAAGAACCTCGTCGCCGCGGGCCTGGCCGAGAAGGTCGAGGTCCAGCTCGCCTATGCGATCGGGGTCGCGGACCCGGTCTCCGTGCACGTCGACACGTTCGGGACCGCTACGGTGGACGAGTCGATCCTCCCGCGGCTGGTCCGGGATCACTTCAAGCTGACACCCAAGGGGATCATCGAGACGCTCGATCTTCGGCGTCCGATCTATCGCAAGACGGCGGCATACGGACACTTCGGCCGGCGACTCCCGGAGTTCACCTGGGAGCGCACCGACGTTTCCGAGGCGCTGGCCGCTGCCGCAGGGACGCCGATGGCGACCGCTTCGTAACCGACCGAGAATCGCACCGGAATTCCACAGGGCTCGGCGCCGACGCGCCGAGCCCTTTCTCTTTTTCGCCTGGACGGGGGAGTCGCCCCGCGAGTCAGCTCCGGACGCCAAGGAGGCTGTACGCCGCCCCCAGCGCGAAGAGGACCGGCGTCCCGAGGGCTGCGAGGAGCGCAGGCAAGGAACCCGTCTCACCCGCCTTGCCCAGGATTCCCTGCGAGAGCAGCACATACGATAGGCCGAGCAGGAGCCCTATCCCGACTCCGGCCGCCGCGCCCCTCTTGCCGAAGCGGAACGCGAATGGGATTCCAATGGCGGTCAGGAGGATCGTGGAGAAGAGGGTCGTGTAGCGCTGGTACATCCCGAGGGCCAGCGCTCCGGTCTCGGCTCCTGCCGCCCGACGGGCCCTGATGAACCGGAGGAGGTCCGGGGTGGTCATCTGCCTGGGATCACGAGAGACGGACCCGAGTGCCTTCGCCGCGTCCGGACACTCCTCGACGAAGGCCCCGGCATTGCGCAGGTAGAGGAGTCCCCCTCCGGGGTCTTCTGACAGGACCCACCCGATCCGCATCTCGAGGCCTCTCCCGGGTATCACCACCGCCGATTCGGCGTCGGCGCGCCGACGTAGCGTGAACCGGGCGGGGTCGAGGTCGAGCACCGAAATCTGTGTGGCGGTGCCGGTGGCCGCGTCGAACGAGTCGACGGCGTAGAAGCGCTGCCCGCTCTCTCCCCGGACCCAGGCTCGCTGGCTTCCGGCCGCCGGAGCGGGCCGCTTCAGGATTCGATCCCGGAACCGCTCCGCTTCCGAGGCGGCTCCGGGAACCACTCGTTCGGCGAGGTACAGCAGAAAGCCGCCGGCCAGTGTCGCGACCACGAGGATGGACGCCACCGCCCGGAGCAGAGAGATGCCGTGGGACAGGATCGCCGTCGTCTCCTCGGTGCGAACCAGGGAGGCGGTCGTGACCAGCGCGGCGAGGAGGAACGCGAACGGGACCGTGTCGACGAGGACCGGAGCCAGGAACGCCCGGTAGTAGCCGACGATCAGTGCGACCGGGGGGTTGTTCTTCGCGATGTCGTCCGAGATCTCGAGGTAGTCGATGAGCAGGTAGAGCGCCAGAAACGAGGTCAGGACGAGAACGAACGTGCCGAGGAAACGGCGGAGGACGTACCGGTCCAGGATCGGCATCGGCCCGTCCGAGAACCGGCGGATCGGCCCGGCGGCCCGGGCCGGTCTCGATCGCCCTCGAAAGCCGAAGGAGAACCCACCGAAGACGGGCCGATCGCGCCGCGCCCGGCGCAGCGCGAAGACCGCGAGAGCGAAGAACAGGAGGTTCGGAAGCCACATCGCCAGCCCGGGCGAGATCGCCCCGTCGATGGCACGGGCCTCCCCTGATGCGTACAGGATGTAATACCCGAGGACGATCCCGATCGACACGGCGAAGCCCGCCGCCTTGCCGCCTCGCCGGTTGACGATGCCGAGGGGGAGTCCCAGGAGCCCGAAAACCAGGCACGCGGCGGGCAGCGCGAGCTTCTTGTGGAGCTCCACGAGGGCAATCCGGCCTTCGATCGGCGTGAGTGCCTGCCGGGCGCTTTCGATCAGCTCCCCGGCGGTCTGCTCGCGAAACGGCTTGCTCGAAGGACCCGCAGGGCTCGAATCCTGGAGCAGGATTCGCTGGACCGCGAACGCCGAACGGTCCGTCCGGGCGGGTGAGGCCTGGATCCGGTAGGTGGTCGCGTCCTCGAGCCGTAGCCAGAGCCGACCCGCGGATTCCTCGACCTCGATCCGGCCGCGCGCCGCCAGGGTCAGACTCTCCACGCTGGGATCCGACCGATCGGTCACGATCAGACCCTTCAGCTCGCGCCGGTCGAGCGAAGCCCCCTCCACGTAGAACCTGCGGCCGGCGATTTCCTGGCTGAACACACCGGGCTGGATCCGGTCGGCGAGGACGAGCGTGGAGAGCTGTAGCTTCAGCGCGTAGAGCAGCTGGTTGGAGAACGGGACAACCAGGAGCATGAGAGCCAGGGTCAGGCCGAAGCAAGACGTGGAGAGGAGCCCGATCGGCCGGTAGAGCCTCTTCAGGTCGACTCCGGCCGCCCGCATGGCGATCAGCTCTGATTCCGAGCTCAGTCGCCCGACACCGATGAGGAGGCCCAGCAGCAGGGAGACCGGGATCGTCAGGACGACGATGTGAGGAATGGAGAGGCCGAGCCCACGGGACAGATCGCGTAGCGGACTCTCGCTCTGAAGGGCCAGGTCCGAGAATCGGACCGTCTCCCGGACCAGCATGAAGCCCGTGTAGGTGAAGAAGCCGATCACGGTCGGGACCGCGACCTCGCGGAGAACGTAGCGATCGAGGCGGCCGAACACGGGCTGAATTCTAGCGGCCACGCTACGTCCGATAAGATTTATTATGTCAAATTCGCGACACCGACCCAGCCCCGGAGACTCTTGTGCGCCCGGGCGGCCTGCTATTCGAGAAGCGGCTCCTCGCCCCCGTCATCGGGAACGACTTCCGGCCTGGCATCGTCGTCGACCGTCGTCGGATCCGGACCGATCGTCGCCTTCCGGCGGGCGAACCTGCCCTCCCTTGCGGGGTCGATCTCACCCGACGAGATCCGGGCGGCCAGGTCCCGGATCGCCCGCAGGATCTCCGACTTCTCCCGGACTTCACCCTGAAGCACCACCTGAATCCGGTACGGCGCCCCGTGCGGTGCATATGCCATCGAAAAGGCGCGACTCATCCCTGCCGCCGTCGATCTGACGTTGGATGTCTTCTTGGCCTCGCGGAGGGCGTCGCGATTCGATTCCTTCTGCCTGTACGCCGCGATCGCCTGCAGCTGGAGCGCTGGGTCGTCGAGGCGAGCCAGCTCTAGGAGAAAGGACTTCGAGTTGATGTCGGCGCGCCGACACTCGTCCTTGACCGGTTCCGACATACGGGCCAGCTGGAGGGTCTCGGTGATGGTGACACGCGACTTCCCGACAGCCCGCGCCACGTCCTCATGCGTGTAGCCGTGCTTTTGCTGAAGCGCCAGGTAGCCGTCGGCTTCCTCGAACGGGTTGAGGTCCTTTCGCTGCAGGTTCTCGATCAGCGCGATCTCGAGAAGCTCGTTGTCGGGGACGTCCATCTCGATGCACGGAATCTCGGTCAACCCCGCCTCGATCGAGGCCCGATACCGCCGCTCGCCCGAGATGATCGTGAAGCGCCCGTCCTCTCGTGGCCTCACCAGGATCGGCTCGAGGACGCCCTTTTCGGAGATCGAGTGCTTGAGGTCGGAGAGATCCCCCAGGACGCTCCGTGGCTGATCGGGATTCGGGTCGATCAGCTGGAGCGGGATCTTCCGGCCGATCGGAAGCTCGTCGGCGCGAACGAGCTGATCGACGAAATGCGAGTCATGCCTCATCCGGGAGGTCTCGGGAAGACCGCGGCGCTTAGACACGAGAGAGGATCTCCTCGGCCAGGCTGTAGTACTCGAGCGCGCCGGTCGACCGCGGCGCGAACGTGAAGATCGATTCCCTGTACGCGGGTGACTCTTCGAGGCGGACAGACTTCGAGATCGTCGTCTTGAACAGCTTCCCGCCGAACACGTCGTCGATCTGCTTCTGGATGTCTTTTCCCAAGGTCGTCCTCCGGTCGTGGAGAGTGATCACCACCCCGAGGATCTGGAGGTTCGGATTCGGGCGGCTCTTGATCTTCTCGATGGTCTCGAGCAGGTCGTCCGTCCCCTCGAGGGCGAAGTAGGACGACTGGATCGGGATGAGGATGTGCGTGCAGGCGACCAGGGCATTCACCGTCGTCATGCCGAGGGTCGGAGGCGTGTCGATCACGATGGCGTCGAAGGCCGCCATTTCCGCCTGCAGCTTGTCCTTCAGCCTGAAATGGCCGTCGATCTCACCCAGCAGCTTCGACTCGACCTTCGCCAGTGAGATCCGTGCCGGGGCCACTCGCAAGGTCGGGATCGCGGTGTCCCGGAGGATCGACTCGAGGCTCACGGCCGGATCGGTGAGGACCTCGTACATCGACTTCTCGATCGTCTTCCGATCGAGGTACGACATCGTCGAGTTGCCTTGGGGGTCGAGGTCGATGAGGAGGGTCTTGAGGTTCTTCTGGGCGAGCGCGGCGGAGACGTTGATCGCCGTCGTCGTCTTGCCGACGCCGCCCTTCTGGTTCGCGATTGTGATGATCATCTCGGAGGGCGCCGATGATACGGGGGGAGGGCGGTTCGATCAACGAATCGCCGGAGCCAACTCCCCCGCCGCTACATCTTGTATTCGCCGAGCGAGTCCGGATCGGCCTCTTCCAGCCACTTCCGGAGCCGCTCCGCGTTCTGCGCCTCGGACGTCTCGTCGCCCGCGCGGCTCCTCTCCAGCACGCTGTCCTCGACGAACACGGGCGAGCCTGTTCGCAGGGCCAGGGCGATGGCGTCGGAGGGCCGGCTGTCGATCGTCACGTCGCGTCCGTCGAGCCGGAGGTGGATCTGGGCGTAGAAGGTGTTCTCGAGCAGGTTGTTGATCACGACCTGGACCACGTCGCCGTTGATCTGGTGGATCAGGTTCCGGAGCAGATCGTGCGTCATCGGCCGCGGCGTCGTGACCCCTTCCATCTGCAGGGCGATAGCGTTCGCCTCGAAGACGCCGACCCAGATCGGAAGGAAGTTCTTCTCTTCGGCATCGCGAAGGATCACGACCGGCATGTTCGCGATCGGATCGACGATCAACGCCTTCACATCCATCTTGACGTTCAAGTCGTGTCCCCCGTACGTCAATCTAGGACGACGCCCACCCCTTTTCAAGGATCGGGCCAGGTCTCGTCAGGCTGGCACGCCGAGAAGGGAGTTCGGGAAACCTCGCTCGATCCGGATTGCAGCCATGCTCCCGACCGGCAAGCGGCGGGGCACATCCACGTTGACGACCCGGTTACACGGGGACCGCCCCGACGATCGGCGCCCTGCCCGATCCTCCCCCTCCACCAGCACCTCGAGGGTCTTTCCCTCGAGCCCGCGATGGAGCTCGCGCTGGATCTCCTGCTGCAGCTCCATCAGGCGTGTCAGGCGCTCGGAAGCGACCGTCGCCGGAACGTCATGAGGCCAACGAATCGCCGCGGTGTAGGGACGGGGGGAATACGTGAACGAGAAGACGCTCGAGAAGCGAACCTCCGACAGGAGCGCGAGCGTGAGAGCGAAATCCTCCTCGCTCTCCCCGGGAAAGCCGACGATCACGTCGGTCGACAGCGCGAGCCCTGGAATCGCGGCGCGAAGCTGGCAGGCCAGGTCCAGGTAGTAGGCGCGGTCGTACTGTCGCTTCATGCGGCGCAGGACGGCGTCCGACCCGGACTGCACGGGGAGGTGCAACGCCGGGCAGACCACCGGCGAATCGGCCATCGCCCGGATCAGCTTCGGGCTGAAGTCCTTCGGGTGAGACGTCACGAAGCGGAGCCGGCGGAGTCCGGGGAGCTCGCTCAGCGCCGACAGCAGGTCGGGGAAATCCTGTCCGGTCTGAGGATCCCTGAACGCATTGACGGTCTGGCCCAGGAGCTCGAGCTCGATTACCCCCTCCTCGACCAGGCGGCGCGCCTCACCGACCACGTCCGCCAGGCGCCGGTTCCTCTCGCGGCCGCGCGTCATCGGGACTATGCAGAAGGTGCAGTTCTTGTTGCAGCCCTCGATCACCGTGATCGAGGCCCGATGAGCGACGTTGCGGGCGATCGCGCCTGGGGTGTATGCCACCTCGTCCCGGTCGAAGCCGGTCTCGCAGGGGCGATCTCCTTCGTCCACCACCCGGCGGAGAACCGCCGGGAGCATCTCGATCCGGCCCGTCCCAAGGACGAAGTCGACGTAGGGAAGCCGGCGGAGGAGGTCCTCGCCCTGCTGCTCGGCGACGCAACCGCAGACGCCCACCACCTGTGGGCCACCTTCGCGCTTCATGCGGCCGAGACGCCCGAGCCGGTCGTAGACCTTCTGCTCGGCCTTGTCACGCACCGAGCAGGTGTTGAGGAGAACGACGTCGGCGGACTCGGCGTCCGCCGCCTCGGTGTAGCCATCGCGTTGGAGCAGGCCGATGAATCGTCGACCGTCGAGCTCGTTCATCTGACAGCCCCAGGTCTCGACGAAGACCCGGCGGCCGGGCTGAGGCGAATCCACTCGAAGGAGCCTGGCTACTTCTGCCGCAGCCAGCCCGGAGGTGTGTTCGACTTCCGTGCGTCCTCTTCGAGATCGGCCTGTGCCCCGCGAGCGGAGTCGATGTTCAGCCGCGCTTTCTTGAGGTCCTCCCGGGCCTTGTCGAGAGTCGGCTTGATCACGCCGTCCCGGTAGTTTCCGTCGCTCCAGGCGTAGAAGTCGTTCTCCAGCTTCCGGACTTCGTCCTCGAGTCGCTTGGCCTCGGCTTCGTACTTGTCCACCCGCTCCTGGGTCTTCCGTATGATGTTCCGCCAGTCGGCCTCGGTGCGCCCCTTGTCGTCCCTGGCATCGACCGACGGCAGCGGCTCGACCTTCGAGGTCGACGATGGGGTTCCCCCCTTGGCCACCGTCTTGGGGGCGACGTTCAGGGTCCCTGTCTTGGCACCGGGACCGGCGGGACCTCCCTTGAGCGTCTCGTTCGTGATGACACCGAGTGAGCGCTTCGCCTCGGGTTTGTCGGCCTGTGACCTCCGAACGACGTCGGCCAGGGAGCTGCCCTTCGGCAGGTTGTTGGAGGGCCCACCTTCGAGGGCTCTCTTCGGCGGCGCGGGTGACGGGGTGGGTGACGGCTCCGCGGGCTGGGACGCCGATTCGGGTGCGGTCTCCTGAGCCGTCGCGGGCAGGCCCGCGACGAGCAGCACGATCGGAATGAGAGTTCTCATGGCGCTGTGGTTCCCTCCCGGCCGTATCGGTCTTCCAGGCGCACGACGTCGTCGAGCTCCGGGGTGGAGACCTCCACCAGCAGACAGGCCACGTCGTTCGCGAACATCCGGTGCTTGACGCCCGGCGTCACGTGAAACGTGTCGCCCGGCTCGAGGCTGAGAATCGAACGGACGCCATCCGCCTCGACCTCGAGCCCCAGCACGCCCTCGAGCACGTGAAGCGTTTCGTCCTTCACTCGATGGTATTGATAGGAAAGGGTTTGACCTGGGTCGATCCGGAGGATCTTGCCTGCGTACCGCCCCCCTTCGGCGAAGATCCTCTCCTCGCCCCACGGTTTCGGGACTCTCCGGATGCCCGTGACGGCGACCTTGGTCGATTCGATCATGATGCGTGCCTCGAGACGGACGATCCGGTCTCCGTGGAGGAGCCGAGGACCCGGACCTCCTGAGAAATGAGGGCCGCGACCTCGTCCGGTGTGCTCAGCGATAACGCGGCCCGAGCCATCCGTGCCGCTTCGCTGGCCGAGCAGCTCCGGGCGACCTCCTTGAGTGCGGGAACGCTTCGTGGCCCCATCGAGAATTCCCTGACCCCAAGACCGAGTAGAAGCAAGAAAAGTGCCGGATCAGCAGCCATCTCTCCGCAGACGGAGACTGGACGCCGCGAGCTCCTGCCGGCCTCGACGACCCGGGAGATCATCCGGAGGATCGCGGGATGGTGGGGCCGGAAGAGATCGGCCACGGTTTCGTTCGCCCGATCGACGGCCAGGGTGTACTGGACGAGGTCGTTCGTACCGAGCGCCAGGAAGTCGACCTCCGGCGCGATCAGGTCGACGGTGATCGCCGCGGACGGAACCTCGATCATGGCGCCGAGCGGAACGTGGTCGGGAACCGCGTGCCCTTCGGCGATCAGCTCCTCCCGTGCCTCGGCGAGGAGGGTCCGCACCCGCCGGATCTCCTCGACGCCCGACACCATCGGAACGAGGATCCGCAGGTCTCCGGCGTTCGCCGCCGATAGCAACGCACGAAGCTGGGTTCGGAACATCTCCGGGCGGGCCAGGCAGAGACGGACACCCCTTAGACCGAGGACCGGGTTGGTCTCCTCGGAGCCGATCAGCTGGCGCGCGCCCTTCTTCCCCCCGAGGTCGTAGGTGCGGATGACCACGGGTCGCGGGGCGAGGCGGCGGAGCGCGTCACGGTAGATGGCCGCCTGGGCGACCTCGTCCGGAAACTCGACGCCTCCGGCCGACAGGTAGAGGAACTCCGATCGGAAGAGCCCGACACCGTCGGCGCCGTATTCGATGACGTCCTCGACCTCGACCGAGAGCTCGATGTTCGCGCGGACCGCGATCTCCTCTCCGTCGAGAGTCCGGACCGGCGCGCCGACGCTCCGCTCCTTGAGTGAGCGCTCCCGCCGCGCCTCGAGGTCACGCCGGTCGAGGAAGAGCGACGCCACGGCCTCCGACGGCTCTCGCCAGACCACGCCGTCGCGCCCGTCGACGATGACGTGGTCGCCATCGCCGACCGAGTCGAGCAGCTTGGGAACGGCCACGACCGCGGGCAGCCCGAACGAGCGTGCCAGGATCGCGGCGTGAGAGGTCGACCCCCCCCGCTCGGTCGCGAAGGCGACCACGCGATCCCTCGGGATCCGCACCGCGTCGGACGGGGTCAGCTCGTCGGCGATCAGGACGATCGCCTCCCCGGCCAGGTCCTCGATCCGGTCCAGCAGCTGCTCCTCGTCCCCGAGGTGCTTCTTGAGGATCCGGGCCACGTCGTCCAGGTCCGCCGCGCGGTGGGCCAGATGCTCGTCCGGCAGGTCGCGGAACCGCGAGACGAGGGCTTCCGCCGCCGCCGACACGGCCCATTCCGCGTTCACGGACTCGCTGATGATCCGCTTCTCGATCGGGCCGAGGAACGCCCGGTCTTTCAGGAAGAGAGCGTGGGCATGGAAGATCGACGCGTACTCGGGGCCGAGACGGTCCTGGACCTGATCCGCCGTCGACTCGATCTCGCGCACCGCGGCCTCGGCGGCCCGCTGGAACCTCTCGAGCTCGTGCGGGATCGCCTCGGGCTCGAGGCTTCGACGCGGGGAGGCATCCGAGCGGGAGAGCCAGAGCACCGCCCGGCCGACCCCGACGCCCGGAGACACCGGCGTCCCGTGCAGCGAAAGCGCCCGCTTCATCGTGCGTATCTTACGGGACCGGCCGAGGTCCCCTTCAACTTCAGTCCGCCTCGTCGAACTTCCGGTCGACCAGGTTCTCCAGCGCCGCGAGCGCCGCCGATTCGTCCGTGCCATCGGCCCGGAAGAGGAGGGGCGTTCCCTTGCTCGCCGCCAGGAGGAGCAGACCGAGGATGCTCTTGCCGTCGACCTCGTCACCGTCCTTGGTCAAGGTGATCTTCGACTGGAACCCCCCCGCCGTGTGGACGAGCTTCGCCGCCGCGCGCGCGTGGAGACCGAGGCGGTTCTTCAGCGTGATCGTCTTCTCGATCATGGGGCGGTGCGTCCCCCGTCGACGAGCTCGGCCGCGGCCACGATCGCCCGCCGACCTCTCTCGACGAGGGTGTGGGCGATCTCGCGCGGCCCCTTGCCATCCCGTGCCAGGGCGCGCGCCTTCACGACCATGGGGAGGTTCACCCCGGAGACGATCTCCACGTGAGCCGGATCGAGAAAGGCCAGGGCCAGGTTCGACGGCGTTCCGCCGAACATGTCGGTCAGGAGGACGACGCCGCCCCCGTGGTCCGCCGTCTCGATCGCCTCCTGCAGGCGCGCGCTGGCGTGCTCGGGCGACTCGTCCCAGGCCAGCGACAGGGCACGCACGTCGTCGGTCTCCTCCGGCTCGAGGACGCGCACCGTCTCGCGGAGGGCGTCGGCGAGCGGGCCGTGCGACAGGAGCAGAAGCCCCGTGCGCGGTCCGTCGGGGTCGTGGACTGGCGTCATAGGTTCTCCCGTGGCTCGTCGCGATGGGACACCCGGACCGGGTAGCCGAGCGAGGTGAGGTCCTTGCCGAGCCGCTCGGCGACGTAGATCGACCGGTGACGTCCCCCCGTGCAGCCGATCCCGATGGTCAGGTAGGAACGGTTCTCGCGCCGGTAGTTCGGGAGACACCACGAGAGGAAGTCCAGCAGCCGGCGGTAGTACGGCTCGGTCGTCTCACCCGCCTCGATGAACCGACCGACCTCGGGATCACGGCCGGTCCGCGGACGGAGCTTCGGGTCGAAGTGGGGGTTCGCGAGGAACCGGACGTCGAAGCAGAGGTCCAGCGCCGGCGGGAGTCCGTGCTTGAAGCCGAACGAGACGATGGAGACCGCGAGCACTCCCGGGTCGCTCGGGTCGCGGAACTTCTCCGCCACCGCGGCCCTCAGCTCGTGAACCGTCATCCCGGTCGTGTCGAACACGATGTCGGCCTTCGCCTTCACCTCGAGCAGGAGCCGGCGCTCGAAGGCGACGGCCTCCGAGAGCGTGCGGTTCTGGGCCAGCGGATGTGGCCGCCGGGTCTCCGAGAACCGGTTCAGGAGGGCGCGGTCCTCGCAGTCGAGGAAGAGCACCGTGATCGGGAGCCGGCGTCGCAGCTTCTCGAGCAGGCCCGGGAAGACCTCGGCGAAGTCGGGGTTCCTCACGTCGAGCACGACGGCGGTCCGGGGCCGAGGGCTCTGTCCCGAGGCGACCTGCGAGGCGAACTCCTCCAGCAGCGACAGGGGCAGGTTGTCGACCGTGGTGTACCCGATGTCCTCGAGGGCGTGCCCCACGTACGACTTGCCGGAGCCCGAGAGGCCCGTGACGAAGAGGAGTCCGCTGTCGGGCATCAGGCGCCTCCCAGGTGGCCGCGGGTCCGGCTCCGGCGCGAGGAGGACCGCATGGGCCTCGTCGCCGAGGTCTTCGCGATGGCCTCGTGGACCTTGGCGGCCATCTCGCGCGCGGCGTGGAAGCCCCGGCGCTTGAGGAGCTGGTTACGGGCCGCGATCTCCACCAGGAGGGCGAGGTCACGGCCCGTCGCGACCGGCATCCTCACCCGCGGCACGGGAAGCTCGAGGATCGTCTCGGTCTCCTCGTCCAGGCCCAGCCGATCGTAAGCGGTCCCCTCGACCCATTCTGTCAGCTGGATCACGAACTCCACGGTGTGCCGCTCCAGGACGGCCGTGACGCCGAACAGCATCGGGACGTTCACGATGCCCAGCCCGCGGAGCTCCATGTGGTGGCGGATCAGCCCGGACGACGAGCCGATCAAGACGTCGTTGGGGAACCGCTGGATGACGACGAGGTCGTCGGCCACGAGCCGGTGCCCCCTCTGGACGAGGGCGAGCGCGCACTCGCTCTTCCCGATCCCCGAGTCCCCGAGCAGCAGCGTCCCCAGCCCACCGACCTCCATCAGCACGCCGTGAAGCGTGACCCGGGGAGCGAGCGACTCCTCGAGGAACGCGGTGAGGCCCTCGATGATCGTGCTCGTCAAGCGGTCCGTGGTGAAGAGCGGAACGTCGCGCTTCTCGCACAGGCGCCGGAGGTGGAGCGGCGGCGTGATCCCCTTGGTCACCACGACGCACGACATCGGCAACGCGGTGAAGGCGTCGAGCCGCTCCTTCACGACCGCCTTCGGGAGCGTCGCCAGGTAATCGAACTCGCTCTGCCCCAGGATCTGGACGCGGTACGGCTTCACGTACGCCAGGTAGCCGGCGATGGCCAGGCCCGGCTTCTGCACGCGCGGCCATTCGATGATCCGGTCCAGGCCCGCCTCGCCGGCGACCAGCTTGAGGCCGAGCGAGGCGATCACGGGCGACCGCAGGTCGCCCGCCCGCACCGACGGCTTCGTCTCGGGAGCGACCGGGCCCATCCGTAATCAGTTCGGGATCAGGAGGCCGAGGGTGCCGTCGCGACGCCGGTAGAGGACCCGGAAGGCGCTCTTGTCCGCGGCGTCCCGGTAGACCATCACGTCCTTCCCGGATCCGGAGAACGTGTTGAGCGCGTCCTCCTCGAACATCGGACGTGCCGTCGCCGACTCGCGGTGAGGCTCGCGCCGGGGCGCGGGCCGCTTCGGCTCGGCCTCGGCGAGGGCGTGCGCGCGAACCGGGGACGGATGGCGCTTCTTCTCTTCCTTGACCTTCGCCGTCGCCTTCTTGGCCTGCGCCTCGATCCGCTCCAGCGCGGCTCGCGCCGCCGTGTCCTGGTCGTCGGCGGACTCGGTCGCCGTCCAGGTGCGCTGGCGGCCCACGATGGTGATCTCGATCGCGACGGCCTTCTTCTCGGCACGCGCGATGACGTGAGCCTGGGCGTCAGCCGGCAGGACCTTGGCCAGCTTCTCGAGCTTCTTCTCGATCAGCTTCTGGACCTTGAGGTCGATCGTCATGCGGCGAGCGGTGAAGTCGACGTTCATCGGATGCGCGGGGCGGAGCCCACGCCCTCCACTTCGGATGACCGGTGCGTTCTCACGTTCATGCCTCCTCCTCGTGTCCGGGGGCGGGGCCGGCTTCGATCCCGGGTCGGTCCGTCTCGACGCGGCGGATCGAGCTGGACGGGATCCGGAGCTCTTCTCGGTACTTGGCGACGGTACGTCTGGCGATTCGGATCCCCTCCCGCGCCAGCAGCTCCGAGAGCCGCGCGTCGGAGAGGGGGTGGGTCGGGTCCTCGGCCTCGATGAGCGCCCGGATCTTCCCCTTGACGGCGAGCGACGAGACGTCGTCGCCGGCCGACGAGGCGATGGCCGAATGGAAGAAGAAGCGCATCGGGACGAGGCCGCGCGGCGTGGCCATCCACTTGTTGGAGACGACGCGGGAGACGGTGGACTCGTGCATGCCGATGTCCTCGGCCACGTCGCGCAGGACGAGCGGCCGCAGGTGGGCGACGCCGTAGTCGAAGAAGTCGCGCTGCTTCTTCACGATCGACTCCGCCACCCGAACGATCGTCCGCTTCCTCTGGTCCAGGCTCTTCATCAGCCACTGCGCGGCACGCATCTTCTCGCGCAGGTAGCTCTTTCCCTCGCCGTCGAGCGCCCCGTCCTTGGCCAGGAGCATCCGCCGGTAGAGAGCCGAGACTCGCAGGCGTGGCAGGCCGTCGTCGTTGAAGAGGACGACCAGGTCGTCGTCCACCTTCACGATGGTCACGTCGGGCTCCACGTAGATGGTCCGGGACGAGTCGTAGCGGCGCCCCGGCTTCGGATCGAGCTTCCGGATCGAGAGCAGCGCCGAGTGGAGGTCGTCCTGCGTCACTCCCATCTGACGGGCCAGGAGCGCCGGCGGCTTCGTCCCCAGCTCGTGGAACCGGTGGGACACCAGCTCGACGACGAGAGGCGTGTCGAGGCCGGCCGCCCGCGCCTGGATCAGGAGGCACTCGGCCAGGTCCCGGGCGCCCACCCCGACGGGGTCGAACGACTGAAGGAGAGCGACGGCCTTCGCCGCCAGCTCGATCGAGCACGGTACGCTCGCCGCGATCTCCTCGTGGGACATGCGGAGATAGCCATCGGGGTCGACGTTCCCGATCAGGAAGGCGCAGGCGTCCCGCACGTCCGCCCGAGCGTCGCAGACGCCGAGCTGCTCGGTCAGGTGGGCATCCAGGCCGGGCGAGTCCTGGGCCCGGTTCTCGAGCGAGAACTCCTCCCCCTCCTCGCTCATTCGCGGCGCTGACGCCGTGCCGTCCATGTAGTCGCCGAAGTAGGCCTCGAGGTCGATCTCCCCGAACGGCTCCGCCTCACCCGCCGGGGCCTCCGCCGGAACCTCGGCGACCGGACCTGCGTCGGAGGGAGCCGCGGAGACCTCCGCCGGGGAGGCCTCGGTGGGAGAGGACGGCATGAAGTCGTCTCCCGGCGTACTCCCGTCTCCAGCCGGACCCTCGTCGCTACCCTCGCCTCCCTCCAGGCCTTCCCCGCCTTCGGAGGCCGCCTCGGCTTCGGAGGCCTCTCGCGCCTCGGAGGGAGCGTTCTCCTCGTCCCGGGCGGAAACCTCGGGGTCCTCCTCCTCGAGGACGGGATTGGCCACGATCTCCTGGTTGACGACGTCCTGCAGCTCCAGCCGCGTCATCTGGAGGAGCTTGATGGCCTGCTGCAGCGTCGGCGTCATCACCAGCCGCTGCGAGAGCTTCAGGGAGAGCTTCTGTTCGAGTCCCACGTGTCCTGCGTTCCGATTCTAGCCCTGCCGGGTCCGTCTCATCAGTCCAGACGGAACCGCTCGCCGAGGTAGACCCGGCGGACCTCAGGATCCGCCGAGAGCTCGGCCGGCGAGCCGGTCCGGAAGATCGAGCCCGTATGAATGATGTAGCCGCGATCCACGATCGCCAGCGTGTCCCGCACGTTGTGGTCGGTGATGAGGATCCCGATCCCGGACGCCCCGAGGTCCCGGATCACCCCCTGCAGGTCGATGACCGTGATCGGGTCGATGCCGGCGAACGGCTCGTCCAGCAGCAGGAACCGGGGGGAGAGCGTGAGCGCCCGCGCGATCTCCAGCCGGCGGCGCTCTCCCCCGGACAGGGTGTCGGCCCGTGAGCCGGCCAGGTGCGACAGCTTGAAGCGCTCGAGGAGGTCGTCGGCGCGGCCCAGGCGCTCGCTCCGCCCGATCGGCAGCGTCTCGAGGATGGCCAGGAGGTTCTCCCGTGAGGTCATCTTCCGGAAGATCGAGGTCTCCTGCGGCAGGTAGCCGACCCCCCGGCGCGCCCGGCGGAACATCGGGAGCTCGGTGATCTCGTCGCCGTCCAGCGAGACCGAGCCGCCGTCCGGCTCGACGAGGCCCACCACGATCGAGAACGTCGTCGTCTTCCCCGCGCCGTTCGGGCCGAGGAGCCCGACGACCTCGCCGCCTCTCACCTCGAGCGAGACGTCGTCCACGACCCGGCGGCCCCGGTACGCCTTCGAGAGGCCCTGCGCCGCCAGGAGGCTCACGACGACCCCTCGGGCTTCAGTACGGTCTCGATCGGAACGTCGCCGGCCGATTCGACCTCCACCCGGGATTGCCCCTGCCGGAACGTCAGCTTTGCACCGTTCAGTCGGTTCCCCTTCCCGTCGAGCGCGAGCGCCGGACTCCCCTCCAGCGTCATGGTATCCGTCTGGGCGCGCCACACCGCCTTCGTCCCCTCGCCGCGCCGCTTCAGGGCCTTGTCCTCGAGCACGACCGTCCCGCGCGATTCGGCGTACTCGATCGAGCGGTCGGCCCCGAGCTTCAGGTCGAGGATGTCGGCGTTCGTCACCCAGGGGCCCGACTGCACCGAGGACTGCCCCTCGATCCGCACGGTGCGCTCCCGTTCCCGGTAGGTCAGGAGCTCCCCCGAGGCATTCACCGTCTCCGACGCCGCCGATCCGCCCTTGGCCGTAGTGGCCTGCGCCTTCCGGCGGAGGAAGGCCTTCACGTCACCCTGTGCGCGCAGCGTCTTGGCGGGATCGTCCAGCGTCAACGTCGCGCAGCGGAGGACGTTCTCCTTCTGCCAGGCGCGGACGTGACCGGACAGCGTCATCTTCTTCTCGCGGACCAGGAGCGTCAGGAGATCGGACTCCGAGAAGACCGGCTCGCCCGGCTCGCCGCCCGGCAGCCCCGTCTCGCCCTCGGCCCGGAACGTCCCCTTCACCTCGCCCGAGGCATCGAGCTGGCCCAGCCGGCGCTGGTACGTCAACGAGGTCGCGTGGAGCGTACCGCGCGGGTCCCGGTACTCGGCGGGACGGCCGGGGTCGCCCGTGAAGACCGCCGTCTCGTCGACGCCGCGGATCGTCCCGCGCGACGCCAGGAGCGAGGCGCCGCTGCCGTCCATCCAGGCGACCCCACCCTCGAACGAAGCGACGTCGAGGGACGAGCCGTCGGCCAGGAACGACACCCTCCCGGAGCCCGCCGTCGCGTCCTGGGCGCTTCCGGGCGCCTCGGGCCGGGACGATTCGTAGGTGGACAGCCGCTCTGGAGCCGACAGCGAGGCGAGCTTCCCGGCCGCGAGCGTCCCTTCGAGGCGCGACGATACGAAGCGGCGCGCCCCGGCTCCGGGCGCCGGCGCGAGGTCGATCCTCGAGTCGCCCGCGCGTACCAGCGAGAACGCCGTCGGCTCGCCGGCCTCGTTGCGGCTGAGCTGGATCTCGTCGCCCTCGGCCCGCGCCGCGGCCGCGAGCCGGGGTGGCACCGGAGAGAGGAGGAGCCGCGCCCCGCCCCGAGCCACGAAGAGGTCCCCGCCTTCCACGAGCCGGCGGTCGAGCTCGGCGGCGCGCAGGACGAAGTCGCCAGCCTTGGCGACGACGCCGCCCGTCGCGTGGAGGTCACCCTTCTTCAGGAGCGTGACGGACGGGGCGGCCAGGTCCAGCGGACGACCTTCGAACGGGCCGCGCATCCGGACCTCCCCGGTCAGGACGAGAGAGCCCTGCTTCGTCCCGAGCTCCCCCGCCAGGGCCGCGCCGACGAGCTCCCCGTGGATCGCGGTGACCGGGCCCGAGGACGTGAACGTCTTCCGGACCGGGTCGTAGCGGAACGCCTCGCCGCGCAGCCCCGTCTCCGCGCCTCCGAGCCGGAAGCCGTCGAAGACGCGGAGGGCCTTGGTGCCCTGCGCGAACTCCGCCCGTGGGGCCGTGATCGTCACCTCGGGGCCCTCGGCCACCTCGCGCGACTCGAAGACCAGGTCCTTCAGCCGGAACGTCATGTCGCCCGCCGCGGTGAAGCCGATCGCCTCGCTGGCGCGGAGCCGGAACGTCCCCTGGTCGGCGCTCTGCGACTCGTAGACGAACCCCTGGAAGCGGAGCTGGTCCCGTACCGACGGGTCCAGCTCGCCGCGGAGCGTGTCGGCCACCCCACCGTGGGCGCGCTGGGCGCGCGGTCCCGGCGCCCGGTACGACACGCCGAGGAAGGCGACGAAGGCGGCCGCGATCGCGGCGATCGCCCGCCGCGCCAGCCGGCGCGTGCGCGTCATCGGGAGCGGGGCCTCAAGCCGCGGTCCGTGCCAGGTGGAGGACGTTGAGCGTGGGAAGCCCGGTATATGAATCGACGGCGAGGTTCGCGGAGACGTCGAACCGACCCCTCCGCTCCGGTCCCGGGATCGTCGCGAGCGACCAGCCGACCGCCGGGATCGGCGGCACGCTCCCGGCGCCGAAGCGGAGCCTCAGCCCACGCTCCCCGACCGGCTGCGCCCGCCCGTCCCATTCCAGCCCCCGCACCCGGAGGAGCGGCTTGGGGTTTCCGAGCCCGTGAGGCTCGAGACGCCTGAGGCCGTTCGCCAGCTCGGCCGCGACCTCCGCGGCCGTCACCTCGGTGTCGACCAGGAGCTGCTCCGTCCATTCGGCGTCGTCGCGCCCGCCGGTGAACGCCGCGGCGGCGGCCTCGCGGAACGCCTCGAACGTCTCGGCCCGCAGGGTGATGCCGAGCGCGGCGGCGTGCCCGCCGAACTCGTTCGTGAACGCGCGGGCGACGGGCGCGAGACGCTCGAAGAGCGGCGTCGTCCCGAACGAGCGCCCGCTGCCAGCGACCTTCTCCCCCTCGCGCGCGAGCAGCAGAACCGGACGCCGGTACTCCTGCGCGATGCGGGAGGCGGCGATCCCGAGGACGCCACGGTGCCAGCCGTCCGACGCCTCCCCCGCCTCCACGATCAGAGCGTCGCGCGACGGGTCGAAGCTCGTCGCGAGGCGCTTCTTCACCAGCGCCACCAGCCGCTCCTGGATCTCGCGGCGCTCGTCGTTCGCGACCTCGAGCTCCTCGGCCAGCACCCGGGCCCGCTCGGGGTCGGTCGTGGTGAGGAGCTCCAACGCACGCCGCGCGTGGTCGATCCGCCCGGCCGCGTTCAGGCGCGGCGCGATCCGGAACGCCACGTCGCGCGAGGACGGGCTCTTTCCGGCCGGGACGCCGGAGCGCCGGAGCAGCGCCGTGAGACCCGGCGACCTCGGATCGGCGAGACCGGAGAGCCCCCAGTGCGTCAGCACGCGGTTCTCGCCGACGAGCGGCACCATGTCGGCCACGGTGGAAAGCGCCGCCACCTTCGCGAACGACGCCATCCAGCGCCGGCGCGCCTCGGGCCCGATCCCGACGCGCTCGCCCTCCGTCAGGAAGAGCGCCTCGGCCATCTTCCAGGCGATCCCCGCGCCGCAAAGCTCCTTGAACGGATAGGCGCAGCCCGGCAGCTTCGGATCGACCAGCACCGCACCGGCCGGGAGCGACGCGGGCGGCAGGTGGTGGTCGGTGATGACCATGAAGATGCCCCGCGCCACGGCCTCCGCCACCGGCTCGACGGCGGTGATGCCGCAGTCGACCGTGACGATCCCCTCCGGGTCGTGCTCCTCGATGGCCCGCAGAAGGGTGGCGGCGCGCAGGCCGTAGCCGTCGTTCAGGCGATGCGGGATGAAGGCGCGGGCGTCCGCGCCGACCTTCGCCAGCGCCGTCGTGAGGATCGCCAGCGCGCCGACGCCGTCGCAGTCGTAGTCGCCGAACACCACCACCCGTCCGCCGCGGCGAGCCGTCGCGGCGAGCCGCTCCACGGCTTCTGGCAGGCCGCCCATGTCGAACGGGTCGTGCAGACGGTCGGGGCTCGGATCGAGGTGCCGCCGGGCGTCCTCGGGCTCGGAGAGACCCCGCGCCGAGAGGACGCGCGCCACACCCGCTGGAATACCCAGCTCGCGGGCGAGCCGCTCGGCGGCGGGGAGATCCTGCGGTCGGAGCTCGAGCCGGACGTCCGGCGCGGGAGAGGTCGCCGTCGTCACCGGGGTGCCGCCGCGCCCTCCCAGACCCCCATCGCCCGGAACTTCGCGTAGCGCGCCTCGCGGAGAGCCTCCGGGTCCATCGTCATGAGGCGGGCCAGGTGCGAGCCGATCGCGCGCCCGACCGCGTCGATCGCGGCGACGGGATCGGAGTGGGCCCCGCCCGACGGCTCGGGGATCACCTCGTCCACCACGCCGAGCGCCTTGCAGTCGGCCGCGGTGATGCGCATCGCCTCGGCCGCTTCCTTCGCGCGGGACTGGTCCTTCCAGAGGATCGCCGCGCACCCCTCGGGCGAGATGACCGAGTAGACCGAATGCTCGAGCATCAGGACGACGTTGGCGACGCCGATCCCGAGCGCGCCGCCGGAGCCGCCCTCCCCGATGATCGTGGCCAGGATCGGCACCCGGAGGCTCGCCATCTCGAGCAGGTTCCGCGCGATCGCCTCGGAGATGCCGCGCTCCTCGCTCTCCAGCCCCGGGTAGGCGCCCTTCGTGTCGACGAAGGTGAGAACCGGCCGATTGAACTTCTCGGCGAGCTTCATGATCCGGAGCGCTTTGCGGTACCCCTCGGCACGCGGCATCCCGAAGTTCCTGCGGATGTTCTCCTTGGTATCGCGCCCCTTCTGGTGCCCGACGATCGCGACCGGGATCTCGCCCAGGAACGCAAAGCCGGCGACGATCGCCGGATCGTCCGCGAAGGCCCGGTCGCCATGCCACTCCACGAAATCGTGGGTCAGGAGACGCACGTAGTCGAGGGAGAACGGACGCGCCGGATGACGCGCGACCAGGGTCTTCTGCCACGGCGTCAGGTTCGCGTAAACCTCGGAGGAGAGCTTCCCCAGCTTCTGGGTCAGCTTCTGGACCTCGCGCTCGCGGGCCGGGCTCTCCGGGAAGCCCTTCAGCTCCTCCAGCCGCATCCGGAGGCGGCGAAGCGGTTCCTCGAAGTTCGCGTCCGAGCTCACCCGGAGACTCTAGCAGGGTGACGCCGAATCCGCAGGACCGGCCGGTCGCGGTCAGAGCTGGAGCGCGTAGGAGATCTTGAGGAAGACCTGCCGGCCGGCCTTCTCGAGATGCTCGTCCTCGGTGAGCGCCCGGTTGTCGCCGTAGCCCAGGAAGAGCACCGTCTGCCAGTTGAGCTTGTACGCGAAGAGCGCCGAGCCCGAGAGCTCACCGCTTCTCCTCTCGACGCCGAAGCCGTAGAGCGAGGGGTCCCGCCGCGTCTCCACCCATTGCCCGATCAGCCGGAGGAAGCTGCGCGAGCTGAACGTGTACGTCGCCTTCAGCCGGCCGAGGTCCGCCGTGAAGAGACGGCTCTCGTCGCCGCCCGCGAACGGCCGGACGTCCAGCCACCGGCGCTCCGCGTTCAGGCGCAGCTCGACCCGGTCCGTCGGGCGCAGCGTCCCGGTCAACGTCACCCGACCGCCGTGCCCGGGCCGCTCGTTCGCGAAGTCGATCTGCTCGCCCAGGAAGCCGTCGAGCGAGAGCCCCGAGACTCTGCCGGAAGGGCTCGCCTGGATCGTGTAGACGAGCTGTCGCCGCGAGAAGACGGAATCGCCCGCACGGATGCGGTCGTAGGCCATTCGCACGCGGACGAAGCTGTTCCACTTGGCGTCGAGACCGAGGCCCGGGGACACCTGGCGGAAGAGGACCGCGCCGTCGAGCCGGGCGCTGGCGTCACCGATCACGTAGACGCGAAGCCGCCGGACCGCTCCCTTCGTCGGGCGGAACGTCCAGCCGCCCTCCAGATACGTCTCCCGGAAGCCGACCTGCGGGACGAAGCCGTCGTCGGCGCGAAAGTCGTCGCCGAGCTGCTGGTACTGGCCGAAGAGGTCGAGGGTCTTCGAGTTGTGGCTGTACCAGAGGATCCCCGCGGCCGACGAGAGCCGGCGACCGTCCCACTCGGCCGCGAGCTCGGGGCGATTCGGAGTCTGGGTGCTCGACAGGAGGAGCTGCCCCATCACCGTGTCGCTCCCGGTCGGCCGCCACTGGAAGTCCGGGCCGACGACCCGGTTGTAGCCACCCCCGCTCACCTCCCGGTCGGTCACCAGGAGGCCGGCGAACGAGCTGCCCAGGGAGTGCCGCACTCGACCGATGGCCACGATCGACGACACGTCCTGGTCCGCGAAGTCCGACCCGTTCGGTCCGGGGAGGATCACCGAGCCGCCTCCCTTGTCCTCCACGACGAGCGCCGTGACGCTGGTGTCGCCCACCTTGCCGGTCCCGCGCACGCCCCAGCGCGGAGACGTGATGCTCCGCGTGTAGACGGCCTGGATGGGCGTGGTCAGGAGGTCGACGCCCTCCAGGAAGAACGGTCGCTTCTCCGGGTAGAAGAGCGCGAACCGCTCGTTCGTCGAGATCTGCGCGACGTCCGATTCGATCTGGGAGAAGTCGGGCTTGAGCGTGGCGTCGAGCACCGTCGAGGCCGAAGGCGTCCACTTCACGTCCAGGCCGGCCTTCACGTCGATCGGCCGGTTCACCAGCTCGCTCCCGAGCCCGTCCCGCGGAACGCCCTCCTCCGAGGCGCTCACGTACGGCGCCACCACGAGGTTCCCGCCGCGCGGCAGGCCCGTCAGGCCGGTCAGGCTGTTCTGGTGGCAGATGAAGCAGCTCTCGCCGCGCGGGAGGCGCGCCGAGAACATCTGGTAGCGGAAGTCGCGCGGGTAGTTCCGGTAGAGCAGCACACCCCAGGTCTGCGGATCGGCGTGCGGATAGCGGAGCGACGAGAACGGGATCCGGATCTCGAGCGTCCAGCCGGTCGCCGTGATGCGTGCGGCGGAATCCCAGAAGAAATCGGGCGACGAGTCCTCGTTCCCGGAGCCCTCGTCCTGGACCGCGTCGTACTGGATTCCCCTCGGGTTCGCGAGGAACAGGATCGCGGAGCGCGCGTCGTTGCGCGTGTCCAGGATGACGCCGGCGTAGTCCGTCTCGCCCGAGACGTTGTCCCGGTCGGTGAACGGGGCGCGGATCTTCCGGGGATCCGGGTCCTGAAGCTCGAAGGCCGCGTAGAAGAACCGGTCGTCGTACGTCACCCGGGCGACGTTCCTCACCTTCGGCGGCACGTTGTCGCCGGGGTTCGTCTCGTACCAGGTCTCGACCGTCATCGCCCCCTGCCACCCGGCATCGTCGAGGCTCCCGTCGACGGTGATCGGCCCGGGCGCGCGGGTGATGGCGTACGACGCCCCGCGCTCCGGACCGTTCGCGGCCAGGGGCAGGGAGACCAGCAGGATCGACAGGACGACGGCGGAGCGTCGATTCGGCATGCTCGTAGGACGTCAGGTCCGGAGAAAAGTTCTGAGGCTCAGGACTGGGAGAGCGTGACCTTCTCCCCTCCTGGAAAGACGATCGTGACCGACACCAGGTGGGGCGAGATCCCCCGGAACGCGGTGGTCCCGTCCGCGAACAGGTAGCGGATGTACTGGGTCAGCACCGAGACCGCGCCGCCGTCGAACCAGTAGTCGAACGGCCCCTCGAGGTCGCCCGCCAGCGGCCTCGACCGGCGGTTCGGCTCGGTCGCGATCGCGACCAGGACCCGCGCGACGTCTTCCTCGGCAACCCGCGCCAATCGAAAATCTCCCTGCGTGCGGATTGTACCGGGTGGCTCCCGGCTCATCTCGCCGGGCGCATCGCGAACGCCTGGAGCCCCAGATCGGCCGGCGCCTCCCACTCGATGGTGCGCGCGTGAGCGATCGCCTCGGGGAGGACGACGAGAGGAATGAAGACGTGGAGCCCCGCCAGGCGGGTGAACGCCTCGGCGTACAGCGCGTTCCGCGGCGCAGCGTCGGACGTCCGGTTCGCCCGGTCGATCAGCTCGTCCAGCGCGGGGTCGGCCAGCCCCGAGACGTTCCAGCTCACGGGGCCGTTCCGGGGGACCGAGTGGACCAGCTCGGACAGCGCGCTCCCCGCGTGGAGCGTCGGGGACGACCAGCCCATCAGATGGAGAGGGCTCCGCCGCGCCGCCCTCTCCTCGAAGAACCGCGCCTTGGGCATCCCACGGATCGTCACCGCGACTCCCGTCTCGGCGAGCTGCCGGGCCACCTCGCGGAGCACCTCGATCCCGTTCTGGTACCGGTCGCTCGGGCCATCCAGAGTCAGCTCCAGACCGTCGGCGTGGCCGGCTTCCCGCAGCAGGCGCCGCGCCTCGGTCCGGTCGGGCCGCGTCGCCGGCAGCGACGGGTCGAAGCCCGCGACCGTGGACGGCACCAGCTGCGTCGCGACGAAGCCCCGTCCCGCGAGCGCCCGCCGGTTCAGCTCGTCGCGATCGATCGCGAGGTCGAGCGCCCGGCGGACGCGCGGGTCGTCGTACGGTGGGGCGTCGACCTGCATCTCGAGGAACAGCACACGGAACCCCGGCCGGCAGAGCACCCGGATCCCGGGCTCCTTCTCGAGACGCTCAACGTCCTCGAGCGGGATCTGGTCGGCGAGCTGGGCGCCCCCTCCGAGCAGCGAACGGATGCGGTGCGTCGCGTCCGGCACGACCTCCAGCACGACCTCGCCGAAGGCCGGGGCGGGACCCCGGTACCTCGGATTCCGCTTCAGCACCGTCCGGCGACCCGGCTCGCGACTCACCAGGAGGTACGGCCCGGTCCCGATCGGCGGGACAACGGCCTTCGAGACCTCTCGCTCGGGGAAGACGTAGACGGAGATGAGCTGGCCGGGGAGGACGGGGTCCGGCTGCCGGGTCACGATCTCCACCGTCCGAGCGTCGACGGCCGAGACGGACTCGATGAACGCGCCGAGCGCGCGGTGGTGCGGGAACGGCCTGTCCATCGTGGCCCGGTAGGACGCCACGACGTCGCCCGCCGTCAGAGGCGAGCCGTCCGAGAACAGCACCCCCGGGCGCAGCGTGAAGAGCCAGCGCCGCTCGGCGGGGCTCGACCACCTCTCGGCGAGCGCCGGTGCCGGCTCGAGCCCCGGCCCGAAGGCGACCAGCCCCTCGAACAGGTGGGAGTTCACGGCGTAGGTGAACCCCTCGGCTTGGGCCGGTGGGTTCGGGAAGATCCCGGTGGTGTCGGCCGCGACCGCGAGCGTCAGGCGGTCGGACGGCTCGGGGGCAGCCGACGGCGTCTGGCGCGCACAGCCGCCGCCCAGTGAAGCGACTCCGGCTACGGCGACGGCCGCGGCGAGCCGCGACACCCGGAGGGAGAATCTCACGGACTGCGAACTGTAACGCGGCAGCCGGGATCGGCAGGTATCTCGAGACCCAGGACAGGAGGGACGACAGTGAGGGCTTCGATCTTCGTCGGCACCAGCCTCGACGGCTTCATCGCGCGGCCCGACGGGGCCTTCGACTTTCTGTCTCCGGGAGGCGTCGAGGCCGAGCCACACGGCTTCGACGAGTTCCTCGCCACGGTCGACGCGATCGTGATGGGGCGAAACACCTACGAGGTCGTCCTCCCGTTTCCCACCTGGCCGTACGGATCGAGGCCCCTCTTCGTGCTCAGCAGCCGGCCTCTGCCGCCGGCGCCGGCCGGTGTGCGCGTCGAGCGGGTGTCCGGCGCCCCGGGCGAGGTGCTGGCACAGATCGCCTCGCGCGGCCACCGGCACGTCTACGTCGACGGCGGCATCACCATCCAGGCCTTTCTCCGGGCCGGCCTGATCCAGCACCTGACGATCTCCCGCGTGCCCGTCCTCATCGGCACCGGCATCTCCCTGTTCGGCGCCGTGGATGCCGACATCCCGCTCCGGCACCTCGTCACACGACAGTTCGCCAGCGGGCTCGTCCAGAGCCAGTACGATGTCGTGGCCGCCCCGCCGTCCGCCACCTGAGGCAGGAAGCTGGTGCCCGGCGGGCGCGAGTGCAGAGCGACAGCGAGCCCCGGAGCGCCCGCCGACGGCGCGGCCGCGCGGCCGAATGGACGCGGGGTCGCCTTCCCGGTGCCCGT